>JABSSA010000249.1 GCA_013214665.1 Paracoccaceae bacterium | reverse complement strand
GGCAATCCGCATAAGAGCCACGCGTCGGAAGGGACGCAGAACAATGCCATCTGCGTCGTGGCAACCTGTTGCCAAACTAACGCTCAGTTCAGAAACACCGAAGGCCGTTTGTCAGAGCGGACCTATGGTCCGATTACCACAAGGTCGGTTTTGTCCGCTCAGCCGACCTTCAGCGTTCAAACTGAACAATGGTCTGCCTTAGCCAAAACGCTGTCAGGCTGATCAAAGGCCTCTGCAGTGTAGTGTCGTGCAAGCCAAACTCGGACAGACACCACAATTTTCGTCGGCGCAGGGCTAGCTGTGCCCCCAATCATCCGGGTCATCAGAATTGTTTGGGCTCAGCCCGATGATGTCCCCCTTGGTGGAACAGCCCAAGCCAAGCACGGTGCGGTTGGCGTAGGAGAAATAGGCGGTGACCTGGTTGATCTCCAAGATCTCGCCATCGTCATAGCCTGCGTCGCGCAGCGCCTGCACATCCGCTTCGACCATGGCGGCGGGGTCTTGGGTCAGCTTTTGCGCATAGATCATCGCCGCGTGCTGCGCCGCAGTGAGTGGCGTGGCGGAAATATCCAGCGCATCGATTGCGGCCCCAATCGCATCAGCACGCGGGTCATCCTGCAACAGGCGCTTCATCCCGGCGAAGTGATGCTGCACGCAATAGTCACACCCGTTGAGCCGGCTCACCCAGACGCCCAGCACCTCCAGAAACCACTTGGGCACCGTGTTGCCGGAATGGTGCAGCACGTATTTGTAAATCGCCATATGTCCCTCCATCGTGTGGGGGCGCAGCGAATGGGACATCATGATATTGTCCACATTGTTGTCGGGGCCGGTGACCCGCTGATAGAGCATCTTGAGCTTGCCTGTGGCCTGCTCAAACGGAATGGTTTTGATCCAGCTCATGGGGCGTTCCTTGTGTGGCTGTGGTGCAGCGCCAGAAGACCCGTTTGGCGCAGGCGCTGCAAGGTGGAATGGGTCAGTCTTTCCGGCCAATCACCCCGGTGAGGGCGGCGGCGAGGATCGAAGTGATCATCCAGCCTAACAGTTGCACGACTGGTGCGATCCAAGAGCCTAAGTTTCCAAGCCACCCACGGTCCGAGGCAGGTGTCCAAGCAGCTTTGTATCCGAGTTCATTCAGCGGTATCAGCAGGTCGATTGCATAGTACAGAGGTTGAAATGATGGATAACCTATGCTGGTTGCGCTGTCGGCCCAAACAAGGAGGGGTGTGTCACTGGTTTCAACAGCGTAAATCCACTCAGGCGAAGTGAGCACTTGAGTAGAAGCGGGGACCATTTGGTGATTGATGTATGAGACGTGAAAAAAGCATGCAGTCATAGCTACAAGACCGACAGCCCACCAAAGTGCGCGGGCTGGCAAATGGCCATATCCAAACATCCAACGAAATAGCCACATTCCGGGATATCTGAAATCAGCGATTATGGATGATACGCCAGCTTGCCATGATCCGTCTATTTCTGCGTGGATGCGGCGGTAGGTTGAGTGCCAGATTTGATTGTCTCGTGCTTCCAGAATACGGGCGGCATTTTCTGAAGCTCCTTGTTCACGATACACCTTTGCAAGTTGGCTGTAGGGTTGAGGATCGAACCCATCGCGCATCGTATTGCCGTGTTTTGTTTTCCTATTCTTACCTTCTTCTTTGATTGCCAGCCATTTGATCCTTTGGCCCGGCGTCATGTCACTATCGAGACTGTCATAGCGAAACCCGTTGATTAACAATGATTCCAGATCGACATAGGTATCTTTTTCATCGCGAAGGCAACCAATTTGCGCATCAGTAAAGACCAGCTGACCCTGAAGTTTACTTACAAATCTAAGATTGCAAGTTCTACCTATCTGCACCGCCTCCAGATCTAATCCACCCCGACGAGATGCTACTCCGTCTCTTTTTTCTCTTTGGAAAACAGACCCGTCGCAAATCATGTCTTCAGCTACGATTGCCCGAAAAAAATTGACTTGCCCGGTGAAGTTGCTGTCCTCCACTAAGAGCACATTTCCCCCAATTTGCGCGGAAGAGGCACTCAGCGCTACTGCGCCATCGGCAATAAATTTGGCTTCTCTGCAAACAAGGTGCCCTCCCAAAAGCAGTTTATCGAGTTTGACTTCTCCTACCGCGTTGAAACCGCCCACTAAGAATAGGTCTGCAGCGATTTTTGCTGAATGCAGATCAATTGCACAAGATCCACTGCCGTCAAAGTAGCCAGCTCCACAATCGAGAGATCCGCCTATAACTGTTGATTTTAGATCCACTCGATCACGGGCTGTGAAACCGTTTCTTAAATGCACGCTCCCTTCTGTTTGCATCCTTGAGCAATCTAGACCGAGACAATCGCTGCCATCCAAGTACAGAGCTTTGAGTTTTGCGTCTCGGAAAGCTGGTTTTGAAAGGATTTTGCAATTCAACAGTGCCAAATCGGAGGTGCATTGTGTTCCTATGAAGTCTAGCTGGCCGGTTATCGTTGCGCCTAATATTGTAACTCCTGCGCGCGATACCTGCGCTTTCTCACATCCACCTAGCATCAAATGACGGATTAGTGGTCCACGTATGCAAGGCTCTTCCGCATTATCATCAGGGAGAACGTCAGAAAAATTGACACCTCCGTGTCGCATTTCCTCAATCACGCGCTTTTCCGCGTCGTTAAAGGGCTCATCCCCCTCAATCTCTTCTAATGTCGGTCGGTAAAAGTCTACATCACTCATACACCCTATAAGTGCATGTCTTGTCACCTCCGCCAAGCCTTAATCGCTGCGCCCCCGCCACAGCACAAAGAGGCCCGACAGCACGATCAGCGCGGAACCGGTGAGCATTGCGGGGGTCAGCGTTTCGCCAAAGATCACAACGCCCAATGTGATGCCAAACAGCAGGCGGGTGTAGCGGAACGGCGTGACGGCGGAGACGTCGCCGGTGCGCATCGCCTTCATCAGGCAGGCATAACCCAGTACGCCAAAGAGCACCGCGCCCAGCATGGTCAGGCTGGTGGCGGCATCGGGTGTGACGAAGGGCAGCCGCTCCCAAAACGCATAAAGCCCGCCCGCCAGCACGATGGACAGAAAGCCGTAAAGCCCCAGCCGCAAGGTGCCGACGGTGGCGGGGGCGACGCGGCTGGCGAGGTCCCGGCCGGCAAAGCCGATCATGCCGAGGATCGCCAGAAGCGACAGGGCGGAAAAGCCATCGCTGCCGGGTTGCACGATGATCACCACGCCGGCTAACCCGGTGAAGATCGCCAGCCAGCGCCGCCAACCCACGGTTTCGCCAAAGATCACCACTGCGCCCAGCACGACGACAAGCGGTGTGGCTTGCAAGATCACCGTTGCCGTCGATAGCGGGATCAGCGCGATGGCCAGAACGTAAAACAAGCGCCCCACAATCTCGAACCCCACGCGGATCAGCATGGGGCGCGAGGTGACATCGGGCACGTAGAGCGGTTGACCCGACAGGCGGGTAAGCAGGGCAAAGACCAGCGCACCCCCAAGACCAAAGAGCACCATCACTTGGGCCAAAGGCAGGGTGGCGGCTGTGGCCTTGAGGAACGCGTCTTCGACGGCGAAGCCGGCCATCGATCCGATCATCCAGAGCGCGCCCAACAGGTTGTCGCGCGCCGCTGAGCCTGTGGTGGTGTTCATTCAGATCCTTGGTTTTGGCGCGGCGGTTTCAGGATCACCGGTGTTGGGCACGCCTTTGGGTTCGATCAACAGCACTTTGCACTCGGCCTCAGCGCGGGGGCGGTGGGTGACGCCGGTCGGCACGATATACAGCTCGCCCGCCTTGACCACGTGGCTCTCGCCACCTTCGATATCCATCACCATTTCGCCTTCCAGCACGAGAAAGAAATCGTCCGTATCGGGGTGATGATGAAAAGGGAATTCGCCCTGAAATTTGACCACCATCACTTCGTTGTTGTTGTAGTCGGCGATCACATGTGGATCCCAGTGGGTAGAGAAATGTGCAAGCTTCTCTGCCAGATTAACCTTCATCTTTATGCTCCTTCGATTGTGCTTAAACGCAGCGCCCGCCGTCGACTTCCATAGCGACACCGGTGATCATGCTGGCCTCATCTGAACAGAGAAAACAGGCGGCGTTGCCCATGTCTTCGGGGGTGGAAAACCGGCCCAGTGGAATGGTCGACAGAAACTTGGCGCGCACCTCGGGGGTGTCTTCGCCCATAAAGGATTTGAGCAAAGGCGTCTCTCCTGCCACCGGATTGATGGCGTTGACGCGGATGCCTTCGGGGGCAAGCTCGACCGCCATTGCTTTGGTCGCGGTGATCATCCAGCCCTTGGAGGCGTTGTACCAGTTCAGCCGTGGGCGCGGTGACACGCCAGCAGTTGAGGCCACGTTCAGGATCGCGCCGGTGCCGCGCTCCTTGAAGTGCGGTACTAAAGAGCGAGCGGTCAGATAGACGGATTTCATGTTCACATTGAAGACGCGGTCAAAGTCTTCTTCGCTGACGTATTCCATCGCCTGCGGCAAATGGGTGATGCCCGCATTGTTGACCAGAATGTCGACATGGCCAAAAGCCTCCAGCGCGGCATTGGCCATAGCTTGAACCGAGGTACCGTTGCCCACATCAACTTCACATCCGATGCCGCCGATTTCAGCCGCGACTGTATCCGCCCCGGATCCATTGATGTCGGCCACCATGACACGCGCGCCTTCTGCGGCGAACTTGCGGGCGATCCCGTCGCCAAAGCCGGAGGCCCCTCCGGTCACGATAGCGGTTTTGCCGGTCAGTCGCATGTGATCATCCTTTTCGCCTTTGGTCTGTGCCCCGCCCGCGCCGTGCCGATACAGCGATTGTGATGCCGATGTGAGGCCGCGCTGTGGTAGGGTGGTTTCATGTTGGAATTGATGACCTTGCTGGCCGTCTATTACAAGTGCACGGCGCTTGCGACCGACGGGCTTTTGACACAGCGCGAACGCTTTGCGTGTTACTCGACTTATCAGTTGGTGAAACGCGAGTTTTTGGAAGAGTCTTTGCAAGATCCTGCGGTGGTTCTGACAATCCAACAAAACACCGAAGCCTATCTGCGGTTCAAGGCTTGGGAAGCGGCCAATCCTGATGTGGTTCGGGATCTGAAATCCCGGTGAGCGGATTGGCGGTGCGGGTTTTAGCGGCTTCGCGTGCTGGCTGCGCCTGCGTCAGCTCGTGATAATGCGGACAAAGTGAGCCTTCGCTGCGGCCGCGCCAATGTCGGCTTTCGAGAAACCTAGTCGGTCAAAAACGGTCGTTATCGCCCTGGCCTGAAACCCAAGGCAAAACTGATGCGTCTTAGGCTGCGGTGTCCTCTCTTTCGTGAGTCTCAATCACATCATGAACCATTCCACCGAATGCCTCTGAGCATAAGGCAATCATATCTCGGTGCAGGTAGTACCGTTGCTTCCGTCGATCCTTTTTGTCCTGACGGGCAACCAGAACGTTGGCTTTGGTCGCCTTCTGCAATGTACGCGCAGCGGTCGCGCGCGAGACGTCTGAAGTTGAAAACATAGCAATGAGGTTGGTCACTCGGTCATTTGTATGACCTAGGCCGTGGTAGGTGTCTCGATACATCTTGCAGATAACCATGAAGAAGCCGTGGTCGTTGAGCTCAGGGTACTGACTGAGATACTCAACGATTGGCTGACGCCGTCTCAGTACATTTCCCAGGAAATCTATGATTTCTAAGGCGTCTGGCGGATAGACCTCTTTAAGGTCAGCGACCAGATCAGACGTCGCATCTTTCTTTTCTGCATCGGATGCACCGCGCCTGAATAGGTCAGCAAAGCGCCATCGACGCAAGTGCTCAAATTCCGCTGGTGATTCTGGTGCCATCACTCTCTCCATGAAGTGTTCTGCCCCCATATTTGCATATCACATTAGGTACTCATATGTAAAATTAAATATTGAGTATCAATGATATGCATCACTTACACAAATCTTATTTGATACTCATAATTGACATATAAAAATGATACGCACATATTGGTACTGTTCCAAGCGATCAGACTTCGGTCGTCGCACAGCAAAGGGAGGAACATGAAATGAAACCTCTTGGGTTTTCGCTTACTACCGCTGCTGCTGCTCTAATGATCAGCGCTTCTCCGATCATGGCTGCTGACAGCACGGAACTCGAAACGCGCATCAACGAGATCAATGCGCGCTACGATCAGACGTATGACCAGTACAAAGCCGAGGGTGATCGTCTGGCTGAGCGTGCACCGGAAGGTGCTGAAACCGCCATTGGTATTGATTTCGACGTGCGCGAGAAGCGCCACGAGGTCATCCTTGACCTGCCGACGATCAACATGCGCGAAAAGCGCATCATCCTTGACCTTCCGCAGGTGACGATGAAGGATCGCCGTTTCTCGTTCACCACCATCAAGTCGAAGATGGAGAACCAGAAGGTAGGTCAGTATCCAGAAACGCGCTGTACGGATACTTGGATCTCGTTGCCGTTCGGTGGGAAGACCAAAGGTGTTCCCAAATGCACTGTGACGTGGAGCGACATCATTACGAAGGTGCCTGTCTTCTGGGAGGAAGAAACAAGCTTCATTGCTAAGATTCCTGAGTTCACTTGGGATACCACGACTATTGTCATGCATCTGCCGGACGTGGAAATGGCCGAACAGCGTTATGTGTTCGATCTACCCGAGGTCGTCATTCGTGACGTTAACGTCGAGACCAAGCGTATCGAAGCCGATGCAGATGCTCTCGAAGCGCGCACGATGGCTACCGCTGCCGAGCATAAGGCAGAAATCGCGGAAGCGGTGGAAGCTGATCTTGAGGAACGTAAAGCTGACGTAGCTGAGCAGTTCGATGTCGCGATTACGGAGCTTAGCAAGTCGATTGAAGACTTGCGCTCGAAGGGCGTCGATCCGGCAAACGCTAATGGCACTAATGTGCTTGCAGCCCTCGAAGACCTCAAAGTCCAGAAGGCTGAGGCTCTTGCGGAGATCGACAAAGCGAAAGAACAGGCGATCTCGTAACAACCAACATGACATCATGGTAGCGGCCCCATCTAGGGCCGCTACTTTCATTTCTTGAACCATATTTATCCCTGCCAGAAACGGTCGTTTTTGTCACAAGCGTTACCGACGCCGGCTTCCTTGAAAAACTCTGTGCCACAAACCCTCGGCAAAACTGCGTTTGATTTTGTCACGTTTCTGACCGGGTCCGAAGGAGAAGATATTGGTGCAGAGTGCAGCATCCAGCGTTATGGGCTCGGAGCGGACGTAGTCAGCGCGCAACCATTCCAGCGCGAGCATTCCAGCCCGCCCCGAGCCTTACGCAATCCCAGAGGCACGATTAAGCGATCACGTTATGCTCGGGCCCATAAGGGAAACCTGTGATGTTTTCGTTGCCGTCTTCGGTGATGATCAGGATATCGTGTTCGCGGTATCCACCGGCACCAGGCTGACCTTCTGGGATAGTCAGCATCGGTTCCATCGAAATGACCATGCCGGGTTCCAGCACCGTATCGATGTCTTCGCGCAGTTCCAAACCTGCTTCGCGGCCATAATAATGGCTGAGCACGCCAAAGGAATGGCCGTAGCCGAACGTGCGATATTGCAGCAGATCACGTTCTTCAAAGAACGCGTTGATCGCCTGCGTGACCTCGGCACAGGATGCGCCGGGTTTCAGCAAGCTCATCCCGTATTCATGGGCGGCCACATTAGCCTCCCAGATTTTGCGACTTGCCTCATCGACCTCTGACACAAAGAGCGTGCGTTCCAGAGCCGTGTAATAACCTGAGATCATCGGGAATGTATTGAGGCTGAGAATGTCGCCGGTTTCCAGGCGGCGTGCGGTGACGGGGTTGTGCGCGCCATCGGTGTTGATGCCGGATTGGAACCAGACCCACGTGTCGCGGTATTCTGCATCGGGATAGCGGCGGGCGATTTCAAGCTCCATCGCATCGCGACCTGCCATGGCAACGTCAATCTCGCGCGCGCCTTCTTTGATCGCGTCGCGGATTGCGTAACCGCCCACATCAGCCGTGGCTGCGCCCGCGCGGATCAGGGAAATTTCGGCGTCTGATTTGTGCATACGCTGGCGCATGGTTGCGGGTGCGATGTCTACTGTGCTGGCGGGTGTCAGGAATTCTTTGAGCAAACCCATTTGTGCAATCGACAGGTGATCGCCTTCGAACCCGACAACCTTGCCTGGCCCGGTCACGGACAGGATGGCGCGCCAGTAATTGTTTCGTTGCCAATCGGTGTAGGTGATGTTGTCGCCAAAACAGCGCCGCCACGGCTGTGCCGCGTCGATGCCGGCGCTGAAGGTCACGGTGTCGGTTGCGGTTACAACCTGCGCATAGGGCCGTCCGAATGCGCAATAGAGAAAGCCAGAGTAATAGGCCACGTTGTGCATCGAGGTCAAAACGCAGGCGTCGACACCTGCATCTGACATGATCTGGCGCAGGCCGGTTAGCCGGGCCTCATATTCGGCATCAGAAAATGGCAGAGTTTTTTCGCCTTGGTGAAAGCGGTAAAACTCTGGGCGCGTGGTTGCGTTGAAGGTGGATGTTCCGTCCATCGGTTCGCTCCTGTTCAGGCCGGTTTACGCGGTGAGGAGTGCCCCGATCGTCAGGCCGCACCTTCCCTCACCGCAAAAGCGGCAAAGCAAGATCCCGGCGTTCAGGATGGGTTGTGGGGAAGTCTGTGTCACTACACAGCGACGACGCCATCGTCGACCCCTGTGCTATCGCTAAACGAAACCGAGGTTCGGAATCAAGGCCCGGAATGGGAGAGTTAGAGGTTTGGCGCGTCGCTCTGCGCGTTGATGAAAGATCGCAGGGCGGCAAAGAACGCCTCGGGCTGATCTTTTTGAAGCATGTGACCCGCATTTTCAAAACAGGTGTAAGAGCTATTGGGCAGCGCATCGTGCAAAGCTTCGGAAAAAGCGGCGGGCATGATGGGGTCGGTGTCACCGGCCAGAACCAACGCTGGGCAACTGACCTGTGACAGCCCGGCGCGAAAATCAAACTTGCCTTGTTCGTTTGCGGGGCCGTTGTAATGCATACCGACCGGATTTTTCAGGATCATCCGTGGCATCATCATCGGATCTGGCTCGGTGACAGAATATAAGGGAAGACAGGTTTCGAAGTAGGCTTGTCTGCGCTCAGGCGTTGGAGACAGCCAATAGGTGCGCGCAACCTCTTCCGCTGTGGGGCCGCCTATGCGCCCGAAAGCTTTGAAAATCTCTTCAAACTCGGTGCGAGTGGTGGTGTTCGACAGGATCAATGCGCCGGGATGGTCCGGGTGTCGGGTGGCATAAGCCTGCGCCACAACTCCGCCCCAGCTGGCCCCAAAGACAATTGGTTTTATGATCCCCAATGTGTCGCACAGCGCTTTTACGTCATCGCCCCATTGCGCCAGCGTCCAATCCGCCGGATTGCCATTGTCGCTGCGCCCGTTGCCGCGTTGGTCCAGGTAAACGATCTGGCAGATGTCCGAGAGCTGTGAAAACGCAGGCTTATAGATCGAGTGATCCGCGCCTGGACCGCCGTGCAACACAACCAACGTTGATTTTTCGCGCATCGTTGGGCCATCCGGAATAAGGCCCGCGCCTTCGATATCTACGAAAAGGCGAATTCCGTTCACGCGCACAAACATGACTATTTTTTCACCTTTCTTATCAATACACCGCCCGCCCGCCGGATTGGTCAAAGCAGAAACCGGTCGTAAAGCTGGCCTCATCGGAAGCCAGAAAACACGCCATCGCGGCGATTTCTTCGACGGTGCCGAACCGGCCCATAGGGATTTTCGACAGCATGAAATTGATATGCTCTTCGG
>JABSSA010000248.1 GCA_013214665.1 Paracoccaceae bacterium | reverse complement strand
GGCGGTCTGCAATTCTGCATAGGTTGATATTGCCATCAAACACCTGTCAGGTTTCGTCTAGGAGAAGACCATTTGCGCCCCTCTGGCTTGCGGTCCAGCACATCAACGGCCATCTGGCCAAATGCGTCCGCGCCGTGAGAGGCGTCATCGTGTTGAGGCCCGAGGCCCCTGTTGGTCTTTTCGTCCCATTTCTCGTGATACCAAGCTAGGCGCTCTCGCCCCATGTCGGTTTTGACTGCATCGAACTTGCAGCGCGGGAATATCCTGCGCGCCGCCTCAATCCTGCGCATTGCTGCGCCCGGCCCCAAGTTTCTGCACACATCCACCTGAAAGCCCGCGTCATTCAGGAAAGACCGCGGTGTGATCCGCTGCACCTTGTCGTGCGTCTTGCCATCGTGCGGCAGCTTCATCACCGCGTGCTCGTAACCATTGCGGTTTAGCCAGCCAACGTGCTCGCCAAACTCCTGGCCAACGGCCTCATAGTAATCCAGAACCCGGATATCCTCGCCAACAAACTGGACAATCCAGATTGCGGTTGCGTCTGACGTGTTGGACGTGCCGCCAATGTCCCAGTAGGCGTGCTTGCGAAGAATAGGATCAACGGGGAATGATCCGATACGCCCCTCTCGCGCTGCTGCCTCTAGGTGGTTGGCGTAGTATGCGCCCTTGAACACGCGGGCATATGCGCCTTCCCAAATGTGATCGTATTGATCGACGTTGTTGGCCTTGTCGTCCAGCCGCTCCTGCTCAAGCTCTTTTGGGAACCAAGGATTGTCAGACCAATTGGCCCGGACAACCGTTGTCCCTGTCGGCTGCTTGTCGCTCCTTAGAAGCTGGTCCACCGGATCGGTTGCCTTGCGTGGGTTCCAGCTAAACCACAGCTCAGAACCCGGCTTACGAATGGTGGGGCGCAAAAGGCGAAGCGATAATTCACTCAGCGTTTGCGCTTCTTCCACCCAGGCGCAGTCAAAGCCTTCCAGAGACTTGATGCTTTCCGCTGTGTGGTCCTGCATCCCCTGAAAGATGATCTGGCCACCGCCGGGCGTTTCTATGCGCTCCTTGGTGACGCGGAAGCCGTACTGCTCTAGCCCGTATTGGGCAATCTTGTTTTCGATCAGCTTTTTGGCGCTGTCCCGAAGGCTCTTTTGCACCTCACGAATGCAGACCGTGTTGCGGCCCTGCTGGGCCATGTGCGCTTTGACAACCTCGTCAGCGAAGAACTGAGATTTACCCGATCCTCGCCCGCCCCATGCTCCCTTGTAGCGGCTAGGCTCTAGCAGGGGTGCGAATGCCCCGGCGCACTTAGTCCTGAGTACGCCGTTCTGGATAGACAATCTCTGTCACCATTTTTTGCACGACGGGCTTTTCTGGGTCGCCTGTAAGCTCTGTGCTTGCCTTTGGCGTTCCGTGTGCTCTGTCTTCGCTGTCTTTGAATAGCTTAAGGGTGTTGGCGTCGATTAGGTCCAGAACATCTTCGCCCGCTTCAACCTTTTCCAGCATAACGGAAAGCGCCTTTGCCCTAAGCTGCGCGGAAATCTCTGCGGCCCTGTATTCGTTTTCGCGCTGCTCCCGCGTCTTTCCGCCCATGTTATTTGGGTTTCCGCCGTCTGCTCCGAAGCGTGT
>JABSSA010000247.1 GCA_013214665.1 Paracoccaceae bacterium | reverse complement strand
AGATCGTCGCCTCCGAAGCGGATGCCATCATCACAGGCAACTGGGGTGCAGACATGGTCGGCCTTGGCCGTTCTGTTGTTGAAAACGGCTACAAAGGCCCGATCTACACCTACTATGCGGGTGGCTCCGGCATCACAGCAGCGTTTGGCGCTGCGGGCAAAGACGTGATCCGCCTCGTGGGCGAAGGTCAGATCAACCCGCCCCCAACGGATGCGGCAACAGCCTATGTTGAAGGGTTCGAAGCCAAGTACCCAGACGGCAACGTCGACCAGGCACGGATTGCAAACGTGATCGGTATGCTGGCACAAGCCATCGAAGCCGCAGGCACAGCGGATGATGTTGTCGCCGTGGCGCGCGCGCTGGAAGGCATGGAGTACGACAGCATCTGGGGGTCCAAAGTGGTGATGCGTGCCAACGACCACCAGGCGATCCAGAACCTGCACATCTTCGAGCACACAGATGAAAATCTGACGTTCGACTATGACCGGTCTGGGTATGGCCTTGTGCAGGAATCCACCATCGAAATGGCTGCGATGGACAGCGCTTCGACCTGTAACATGAAGCGCCCCTAATCAGGCGCATGTGGCCCCACGGCACATCGCGGGGCTGCTCACATGACAAAGGGGCTGCCTTTCATCGGGCGGCCCACCTTTCGACACAGTGCACGGTCGTTTTGACACGGCGCCCGACGGTATTGCGGGTGCAGTGGTCAGCTGACTGAAAATTTCACACGCGCCGCTATCGCGCCAAGGAGGACCGGATGGATCTTGTTCTGGTGAACCTTATCGACGGGCTGGTGACAGGGTTGCTTCTGTTCATGCTCTCCGCGGGTTTGACCCTTATTTTCTCGATGATGGGGGTTTTGAACTTTGCCCATGCCAGTTTCTACATGCTGGGCGCCTACTTTGCCTATCAGATCAGCCTGTACCTGGGTTTCTGGATGGGGCTTTTGATTGCGCCGCTCATTGTGGGCGTGCTTGGCGCCGGGGTCGAACGATACGGGCTCAGACGTGTGCACCAATACGGTCACGTGCCGGAACTGATCTTTACCTTCGGGCTGGCGCTTTTGATCGAAGAGGTGGTGCAGTTCATCTGGGGCAAGAACCAGATGGCCTACAACGCGCCGGAAATCCTGCAATTCACCGCGTTCTCCATCGCCGGCAATTCCATCCCGGCTTACAAGATTTTCATGATCTTCGTCTCGGTCGGCATCTTCATCGGCCTGCTTTATGTGCTGACGCGCACACGGGTGGGGATGATCATCCAGGCCGCGCTGAGCTATCCGAAAACGGTTGAGGCATTGGGCCACAATGTACCGTTGATCTTTATGGGTGTCTTTGGCGTCGGCACGGCGCTTGCTGGTGTGGCGGGCGTTATCGCGGGCCCTGTTCTGGGCACGTTCCCAGGCATGGCGTTTGTGCTCGGCTCCATCGTTTTTGTGACCATCGTCATCGGCGGTCTTGGCTCGCTTTGGGGCGCACTGGTTGCCTCGCTTCTCATCGGTTGGATCACCACCTTTTCCAAGGCCTACAACGTCCGCATGGAAGACATCCTGACAGGCCTCGGCTTTGACAAACCGGAACCGATCTGGGACAGCGCCTGGCGCGATTTGTGGACGCTGACCTTGCCGCAGATTTCTGACATCCTGCCGTATATCCTGATGGTTCTCATCCTGATCTTCCGTCCCTACGGTCTTTTCGGAAAGCGCAGCGTATGACCGATCAACTCACAACAGACCCGTCCAAACCCGCACAGCGCATGGGCGCCGGATCCCTCACGATCCATGCAGCCCCCTGGATTTTTGCGGCCATCGTTCTGCTCTTCATTCCGTTTGTCTTCGCCTCCAATTCGGCGATTACGATCATGAACCAGATGTGCATCACCATCATCTTTGCGCTCGCCTACAACATGTTGTTGGGCCAAGGCGGCATGCTTAGCTTTGGTCACGCCGTTTACATGGGCGTGGGCGGCTTTGCCTGTATGCACATCATCAACGCCTCCGAATTCTTTGCCATGATCCCGCTGCCGGTGCTGCCGATCTTTGGTGGCCTCTTCGGCATGGGGCTGGCGCTGATCGTCGGATCATTTTCCACCCGCAGTGCGGGCACCGTCTTTGCTATGATCTCGCTTGGTATCGGGGAACTGATCGCCGCATGTTCGGTCATCATCGTCGCGTTTTTTGGCGGCGAAGAAGGCATCTCGGGCGACCGTACGTATGGGATGCCCTTCTTTGGGGTCGAGTTCCTGCAGCAGATTGAGGTCTACTATCT
>JABSSA010000246.1 GCA_013214665.1 Paracoccaceae bacterium | reverse complement strand
TGCCGTCCGGGACGGCGCCGTTTTGGTATTTGCCCGTCAACAGGCCCGTCGCCAGCGGCGAGAACGACAAAAGCCCGACGTCTTCGTTGACGGAAAGTTCGGCAAGGTCGGTGTCGTACAGTCGGCACAGCAATGAATATTCGTTTTGAATAGACGCAACGCGCGGCCCGCTGCCGCGCTCAGAGGCGGCAAGCCATTGCGCTGTTCCCCAAGCGCTTTCATTTGACAGGCCAAACGCGCGAATGGTGCCGCGCTCCACCTCGCGCTGCAACGCGCCCAGACAGTCTTCCATGTTCTGGATCACCTCATCGGGCTTTTGGCCAGACGGGTCATAGGTCCAATTTTGGCGGAACATGTAAGATCCACGGTTGGGCCAGTGGAATTGATACAGATCCACGTAATCCGTCTGCAGTCGTTTGAGAGATCCCTCCAACGTCTGTGCGATGGTCTCCGATGAAATGGGCGCGCCGTTGCGCACATAGGCCATGCCCGCACCGGAGTGTTTGGTGGCCAGCACAACATCAGATCTGCGCGCCGGGTTGGCGGCGTTCCATGTGCCGATGATTTCTTCGGTGCGCCCAATTGTGTCTTCAGACACCGGGTTCACCGGATACATCTCGGCTGTGTCGATAAAGTTGATGCCATGAGCCAGCGCGTGATCAATCTGCTGGTGCCCTTCGGCTTCTGTGTTCTGGGTGCCCCAGGTCATTGACCCAAGGCACAGTTCGGAAACCTCTATGCCGGTGCGGCCCAATGGATTGCGCTTCATGTCCCTGCCCTTTCGCCTGTCATCAGGGGGACACTAGCGGCCAACGTGGCCGGGGCAAGGCGTTTTTCCCACGAAGCGCCTTGAGAACATAATGTGAACATTGTACATTAAAGGCTCCCCCGCCTGCAGGAGACGCTCTATGTACGCAACAGCCGCCCAACTTCTGACGCGCCGCCCCGCCAAGCCCGTGCCAGCTTGGCCTGTTTTGCCCGGGGCGGATCGCCTGTTGCTGGCCCGTGGCCGCGTGCATGAGGTATGCGGCGCGGCGCGCCAATTGTTGGCCATCTGGCTCGCCGCCCAGACAGACGGCCCGATCTTGTGGATCACACCGGAATGGTCACGCGACCAACTCAACCCTTGTGGTCTAACCCCCATGATTGATCCGGCGCGCTTTCTGTTCGTCTCTCCCAAACGCCCCGAGGATGTTTTGTGGTGCATGGAAGAGGTATTGCGCGCAGGTGCCGTACGGCTCGCTGTCGCGGATTTGCCCGGCCTGCCCAGTTTGACCGCTGTACGGCGTATGCATCTGGCGGCGGAAACAGGCGGCAAAGAAGGCGACCACCTACCGCTGGGTCTGCTGCTGACACCAGGTATGGGCGGCGCACCAGGCGTGGAAACGCGCTGGCATCTGGCACCTGATCACCAGGGAACACCCGGGCAATGGCAGCTTTCTCGGATGCGCGCTCGCACCGCCCCGGAACAAAGCTGGCTTGTGCAGCGCCAGACAGGCCAAGCCTTGCCCAAGTTGGGAGCACCGGTGAACGGCGCAACAGATCAGCCGCCTCAAACAGGCGAATAAATCGAAAACGACGAAATACGACGCCAATCAAGTCGAGTTTCCGCTAGCCGACTCACAAAGATAGGCAGACACAGGGGTACGTTATGCGCCTCCTGATTTCCTTCGCCGCCCTCTTTCTTTCTGTCGTTTTGCTGCAACTGTCGTCCGGCGCGTTGGGCCCGCTCGACGCGCTCTCGGGCGTTGCATTGGGGTTTAGCACCCAAGAAATCGGCCTTTTGGGCTCAGCACATTTTTTCGGGTTCTTCATCGGCTGCTGGTGGGCGCCACGCCTGATGGGCAGCGTCGGGCATTCCCGCGCGTTCGCCGTGTTCACCGCTATGGGCGCTATTGGCATCCTATCACATATGATGATCACAGATCCCTATGCCTGGTCCGTCATGCGGATCGCCTCCGGGCTCTGCGTCGCCGGGTGCTACACCGTGATCGAAGCATGGCTGCAATCCAAAGTGACAAACGCCACCCGAGGCCGCACCATGGGCGTCTATCGGGTCATGGACACCACCGGGTCGCTGGCGGCGCAGCTTGTGATCGCATTTCTCGAACCAGCGTCTTACGTCAGCTACAACCTGATCGCGATCATCTGTTGCGCTGCGATTTTGCCACTGACGCTGACCAAGGTGAAGCCGCCTGAAACACCTGCTGCCCCCCGCTTGCGCCCGATGCTGGCTGTATCCCGTTCCCCTCTTGCCGCCGCTGGCGTGATCGTTGCGGCCCTCTCAGGTGCGGCTTTCCGCATGGTCGGGCCGATCTATGCGCAAGAGGTCGGGCTCGCCACAGCGCAAATCGCGTGGTTTCTGGCGGCCTTCGTTTTGGGCGGGGCCTTGGCGCAAATCCCCGTCGGCTGGCTCGCCGACCGGTACGACCGTCGCCACGTGTTGATCTGGCTTTCCATCGCCGCTGTGGCCAGTTGCGCCATCACAATGGTCGGCGCGGGATACGGGATCACCAGTGTGATGCTCGCCGCCGGGATATTTGGGTTCACCTCGTTCCCGATATACTCCGTCGCCGCCGCCCACGCTCACGATTTTGCCTCCGCCGAAGAGCGCGTGGAACTGTCAGCTGCTTTGATGTTTTTCTTTGCGCTCGGGGCAATCGCCGCGCCCTTGCTCGCCTCGAACCTGATGGAGTCCTTTGGGCCGCCCGCAATGTTTCTGATGATTGCGGCCGCCCATATCGTGCTGATCGTCTTTGGCCTCATCCGAATGCGCGCCCGTCCTTCCAGCACAGAACGCACGCGGTTTATCTTTATGCCGCGCACATCTTTCACGGTGGGCCGCCTCTTCGGGCGTACACGCGATCACGACTGACCCTTTCCACCGCGCGGGCACGCTGATAAGTCAGCGCCAAACGACACTACGAGTTCTGTTATGACGCGCCATCTGATCACCTCGGCGATCCCATATATCAACGGGATCAAACACCTCGGCAATCTCGTCGGCTCCCAATTGCCCGCCGATCTTTATGCCCGTTATCAACGGGCCCGGGGTCACGAGGTCATGTTTTTGTGCGCCACGGACGAGCACGGCACACCTGCAGAACTGGCCGCTGCCAAAGCGGGCAAACCAGTAGCGGAATATTGCGCTGAAATGCACGCCGTGCAGGCCGACATTGCGCAACGCTTCAGGCTATCGTTCGACCATTTTGGCCGATCATCCTCGCCCCAGAACCACACGCTGACCCAGCATTTCGCGGGACGCTTGGCGGAGGCTGGGCTGATCCGCGAAGTCTCGGAGAAACAGGTTTATTCCCACGCAGATGCCCGCTTCCTCCCCGATCGCTATATCGAAGGCACCTGCCCCAATTGCGGCTATGACAAAGCCCGTGGCGATCAATGTGAAAACTGTACCAAACAGCTTGACCCGACCGATCTGATCGACCCTCGCAGCGCCATTTCAGGCTCCACCGATCTTGAGGTGCGCGAGACAAAGCACCTCTATCTGCGTCAATCTGCAATGAGAGATCAGTTGGACGCTTGGATCGACACCAAATCCGACTGGCCCGTGCTGACCACGTCCATCGCCAAGAAATGGCTGCACGACGGAGACGGCTTGCAAGATCGCGGTATCACCCGCGATCTGGATTGGGGCATTCCAGTCAAGAAAGGCGATGACGCCTGGACAGGTATGGAAGGCAAAGTATTCTATGTCTGGTTTGACGCGCCCATAGAATACATTGCCTGCGCCGGCGAATGGGCCGAGGCAAACGGCAAAACGGATGCAGATTGGGAACGTTGGTGGCGCACCGACAAAGGCGCCGAGGATGTGACCTATACCCAGTTCATGGGCAAGGACAACGTGCCGTTCCACACGCTCAGCTTCCCTGCCACCATTCTGGGATCCGGCGAGCCTTGGAAACTTGTCGATTACATCAAGTCGTTCAACTATTTGAACTACGACGGAGGCCAATTCTCGACCAGCCAAGGCCGCGGCGTGTTTATGGATCAAGCACTCGATATTCTGCCAGCTGACTATTGGCGCTGGTGGCTCTTGTCGAATTGCCCGGAAAGCTCTGACGCGGAATTCACCTGGGAGAATTTCCAGCAAGGGGTGAACAAGGATCTCGCCGACGTGCTAGGCAACTTTGTCAGCCGGATCACAAAATTCTGTCGCTCCAAATTTGGCGAAGCTGTGCCCGAAGGCGGTGCCTGGGGCGCGCGCGAAGACGCGTTGATCGACGATCTGCAGGCCCGTGTTACGCAATACGCGGCACATATGGATGCGATGGAAGTGCGTAAGTCGGCCCAAGAGTTGCGGGCAATCTGGGTGGCGGGCAACGAATACCTGCAAGCCGCCGCCCCGTGGTCAACCTTTAAGGAAGACCCAGACGCGGCAGCCGCCCAAGTGCGGCTTGGTTTGAACCTCATTGGCCTCTACGCGAAACTGGCGGCACCGTTTGTACCTGACGCCGCGCAAACGCTGAAAGACGCGATGGGTCTAGACAGCCTCAACTGGCCCGAAGACGTGCGCGCAGCCCTGTCGTCCATGCCCGCAGGGCACAGCTTCACGGTTCCCGACGTCTTGTTCGCAAAGATCAGCGACGAAGACCGTGACACCTGGGCCGTGCGGTTTTCTGGCATCCGAAGCTAAAGCGTTTCGAGCTGGGGCTGAGATGTAATGTTCTTTGCCTAACTCAGTTTCGGAACGCAATGCTGTTACACCGTCAGGCTAGTTTTAGCGCGCACGCCGCCACCCGGCGTGCGCCTCTTGGCAAACCACCGCGCGAAACCATTCGGTGCGCAAACCGGAGTTTGCACTCCGAAATACCGGCTATTCCAGAAAACAACCGACAAGCCCCGGTCGAAAGATCTGACAGCAAAAACGCTCAATTTGTGGCTCTAAAGGGCTTCGCCCTCTGCGCCTTCGGCGCATTCACCTAGAGTATTTTCGATCCAAAAGAAGCGCGCCCCTTCTTCTTTTGGACCCAAATACTCCGGGGTGCGGGGCAGAGCCCCGCGTGTCGGATTGGCGCAGCCGATCCGATACACTATGCCAAAAACAAAAAGCCCCGCCAAATTGGCAGGGCTTTCGAAGTCACTTTCAGATGGCTTACATCCGGGACGCAACGTTTTCCCAGTTCACCAGATTGTTCAGGAAGTTATCCAGGTAGGCCGGGCGCTTGTTGCGGTAATCGATGTAGTAGGAGTGCTCCCACACATCACAGCCCAAAAGCGCGGTCTGACCAAAACACAGCGGGTTCACGCCGTTTTCAGTTTTGGTCACTTTCAAAGAGCCATCGCTGTCCTTTACGAGCCAGGCCCAACCGGACCCAAATTGGCCAGCGCCAGCCGCTGCGAATTCGGATTTGAACGCGTCAACCGAACCAAAAGCTTCGTTCAGCGCGGCTTCCAGTTCGCCAGGCATGCCTGCATCGCCGGGGCCCATCATTTCCCAAAACTGGTTGTGGTTCCAAAGCTGGCTGATGTTGTTGAAGATGCCGTTTTGCGCAACAGCGTTTGCATCGTAGGTGCCTACGATGATGTCTTCCATGGACTTGCCGTCCCACTCGGTGCCCGCAATCAGCTTGTTGCCGTTGTCGACATACGCCTTGTGGTGCAGGTCATGGTGGAATTCGAGCGTTTCCGCAGACATGCCTTTGGAAGCAAGTGCGTCATGCGCGTAAGAAAGATCGGGAAGTTCAAATGCCATCGGGGCCTCCTGTCACGATAGAGTCGACGTTCTCACTGACAGATTGCGCGATGCCCCGCAAGATCAAGTCTTTCAGAAGCGAATAGTCGTGAAAAAACGCGTCTCGCGTCGCTTATTCTTGCCTCAACTCTTTTTGAGCCACTTGTTTCCCGCGATCCACTTCTCATCCAACACCCGGCATGCGCCTTTCGCATTCTCGATTTGTGGCAGACCAGCCAATTTGCCGCGCGTACGGATCGTGTTTTTCCCCGCATCAAATGTGCTGGTGTAAGACACAGAGATATCCGCACCGCGGGACATGGTGCCGATGCCGTTAACGGACCAGCTGATTTGCAAAGCACCATTGGATTTCTTGCGCACTTTTGCCGCGATTGGCTTTTCTTTTTCCCCAAGGATCAACGGATCCATCACAGTGGCTGACGCCCCATCCTCCGCAAGAACAAAGACAAACGGCGACAGAATAAACCCACGTGCGCGCAGGTTGTCGAACTCACAAAGGTAGCCCGTTTTGGCCACAACCGGAGATCCAAGCCCCAAAAGCACTGTAGCGCCAAGCAATGACAGGCACGCACGGCCAAATAATTTAACCACTTTTCAAAACTCCTTTTGGGGCAATTGGTTGTTGGCGCCGCTGACGGGCCAAACCCTTAGGCACCCTAACGATAGGGCATAGAATATTCAACCTATGCGACAACTCATTTTGCCTTCTCCCCTCACAAAAAAAACGCGAGGCATTTCGTGCCCCGCGTAATTTCATTAGCGCCACGGAATGAAGAACTAGTTGATTTCCGAGCCGGGCTGCGCTGCGACTTTCAACAGGTCAAATACGTATTGTGCCTGGCTTCTGAAACAGATGATCTGAAACGTGTCGCTGTCGCACATCCAGAACGCAGCAGGCACCTGCGCCATACGGCTGCGGCGAAAGTCGCCGGGGCCAAACGCAGCAGGCGATACATCAACCGGGCACAGCTTGGCCATCACATCCCGCGCATGCGGACCTGAAACCCGAAAGCTGGCACGTGCGTCGGAGACATTTGCCGCGAGAAAATGACTGTCCTTGAGTGCATCAGAAAGCGCGCTCACCTTGGCTTCAACCTCAGCGTATGGGCACAACACAAGCAATTCGTCGGGTGACATCCAGCACAACCCGCTGTCGCCGTTGCATTGCGCCGACCGCACATCGGGAAAAGACACGCCTGCAGCGGCCTCAGCCGCGGCTTGCAGCGCTTTAGACCCGAAATCGCCGCGCAGGGTGATCATACCTTGCAAGGGCACCCCTTCGACACGGGCGATACCCGCATCCCAGGATGCGCCGTTCAATGCGGTCACGACATCAGACATTCTGTTTCTCCCCTTCAGGGTCATAAAAGACCGGGTCGACAATCTTGGCTTGGTAGGTTTTCCCGTCGGTTCCAGGGAAATCAATCACTTCGCCCATCCGGTCAGGGCCGTAATGGACCAATCCCATTGCGATGCCCTTGCCCAAAGTCGGCGAATGATAGGTCGAAGTAACCCGCCCAATCATGTTGCGCTGACCGTTGGCATTGGTGCCCTCACCCACGGCATAGGCTCCGTCGGGCAAGACCGATCCATCAACCGTTTCCAACCCGAC
>JABSSA010000245.1 GCA_013214665.1 Paracoccaceae bacterium | reverse complement strand
TCTGACGCGGGACCAACCATTGTTTTTTCTGGTGGCTTGGGAGGTTGCACGATCGGCGCAACACCACCTTGGGCCGCATCAAAGCCCGCCGCAAATGCACGCAATGACGCATCAACACCCTTACCCCCGCTCCGAATAGCGCTTTCAAACGCGCTGCGATCAAATGGCAAAGCCTTTGATCCGGCCAGCGCACCAAACAGGCTCGCTGAAATCACTGACCCTTCTGACACGGCCAGCTTTTCCATGTCAGCGAGGATAAGTTTGTGAGCCGCCACCTCAGCAGCGGCGCGCACCTCTTCGGCGTTTGCGACTCCGTCTCCGGGAACAGTTTTTTCCGACACAGCGAGCGCGCGATGGGTGGACCCGATCAACAGCGTTTTGTCGGGCGTTACAAAGCCGCGCATGATTGCGCGCCCGACTTCCATCATTTCCGCCGCGATAAGTACGTCGACATCCCCCCCGGATGGGGCCAATGCAAAGATCGGTTGCCGTTCGGATTGCGGGGCCATTTCGATGTAGTAAATCGTAGCGCCGGTTCTTTGCGACACCCCGGCAACCGATGTCGCTTGGCACGCGTAGCCTTGTGAACGGGCAAGGGTTTCGATCCAGTTGGTCAGAACACCGCCGCCCTGTCCTCCGACGGCCATGATGGCCAATTTGGTGATGTGATCGATCCGTGCGTCTGGCGTTTTGTGCTTGAGCGGAATGTTCATGTTGCAGCGCTTTCCAGTCTAAGGCGTCTCGCTTCTCGACGCTGCTGAAGCCACCCGATCATCCGGTTGCGTTGCACCGACCGCCACCGTTCAAACCCGGATGGATTGTGCACCACATCCGCCCGATAAAACGACGGGCACAAGACAGCAGCATCCGCCACCTCACCACAATTGCCACAGCCCACACAGGTTTGATCAATATGCGCCACCGGATCATCGCGTAACGGATCATCCAACCTTTTCAAAGACAAAGACGGGCACCCCGAAAGACGAATGCAGGCGTGATCGCCTGTGCATATGGCTTCATCCACACCAAAACGCGGCACATCCACACGACGGCCTTCTTTTATCGCCGCGTTGCGTATGGGCTTTTCACGGCGCTGTTTGTTCAACATACATTCGGAGGACGCGACGATCACTTTGGGGCCCTTGAAATCAGTGGTCAGGGCCTCGCGCACAGTGTCGCGCACTTTACCAACATCATAGGTATGGGTGATCGTGCGAACCCATTCGACGCCAACCCCTTTTAGCGCTGCTTCAATGGGGTTGTTTGTGGCTTTGGTCGGGTTTTTGGCGCGGCTCGACAGCACGTCCTGACCACCCGTCGCCGCCGAATAGTAATTGTCGACGATCACCACCACATTGTCGGATTTATTGAAGACCATGTTGCCGATGGAGGAGCTGAGGCCGTTGTGCCAAAACTCGCCATCGCCCAAAATCGAAATCGCGCGCCGTTCGCCACCCCCATCAAAGGCGGCATTGGCCGCAGGGCCAAGCCCGTATCCCATCGTCGCGCCGCCGATTTCAAACGGCGGCAGAGATCCAAACAGATGGCACCCAATGTCGCCGGTGATCTGATGTTTGCCCAACTCCTGCTCAACCAATTTCATACCCGCAAAAATCGGGCGCTCCGGGCAACCTGTGCAAAAGCCCGGAGGGCGGATCGGCACGGTATTGGACAAATCGGGAATGTCAGGCGGCGCTTGATTGGGGGCCCGCACCTGCCCCGGCAACATATCTGGCGCGGCCTCTTTCAGGAATGCGGTCACGCCATCCAACATCACCTGACCGGTGTATTCGCCCGCCATTGGCAGCACGTCTTTCCCATAAAGACGCAATTTGCCGCCGGACTTATACAGGGAATTGCCCAGCATCTGTTCGATATGTTCTGGTTGGCCTTCTTCGACGACCAGCACATGATCTTTGCCCGCGCAGAACTCCGCAAATTCACTTTGCACGATTGGGTAGGTCACGTTTAAGCAATAGATGGGCACGTCACTGTCGCCATAGATGTCGGCCAAGCCCAACCGTTGCAGCGCGCGGATCACTCCGTTGTACATCCCCCCCTGCACAACGATGCCGATGGAGCTGTCCTTTGGTCCAAACACCTCGTTCAGCCCGTTTTCAACGATGAACTTTTCCGCGACGGGCCAACGGGTCTTGATCTTGTCTTGTTCGTGAACGTAGCTCATCGGCGGCAGAACCACGCGTTGAAAGTCGGATTGCGGGTTGGCAATCGCCTCTGCCACGCTCAGCTTTGGGCGTTGATTGTCGCGTGTTTCAAAACTGCCTGTGACATGACAAGACCGGATGCGTACCATCAACATGACAGGCGTATTGCTGGCCTCTGAAAGCTCAAAGCCGTCCTGTACCGCCTTGGTAATACTGGGCAAATTGGGGCGCGGATCAAGCAACCAGAATTGCGACTTCATAGCAAAGCCATGGCTGCGTTCTTGCATGATTGACGAGCCTTCGCCGTAATCCTCGCCCACAATGATCAACGCACCGCCGTTCACCCCGCTGGAACACAAGTTCGCCAACGCGTCGGACGCAACGTTCACACCGACCGGCCCTTTGAAGGTCACCGCCCCGCGAATTGGGTAATGCACTGACGCTGCAAGCATCGCGGCCGCCGCCGCTTCGGAGGCATTGGCCTCGAAACGCACATCCAATTCCCGCATCAGGTCTTCGGCATCTGCCAACACATCCATCAAATGCGAAATCGGCGCACCTTGATAGCCCCCGACATATCCGACACCATTTTCCAAAAGGGCCTTGGTGATCGCCAAGATCCCCTCTCCGGTAAAGACATCGCCTTTCCCTTTGCGCAGGTGTTCTACCTCAGCTTTGAATGATCTTTCGGCCATTGTGCTCTCTGTCAGAAATCGTTGTGTCGTACGTTGCGCAAAACGGTTTGAAGCGTGGCAACAAAGGCTTTCTTTTCCGCCTCGCCAACACCTTCAAACATCGCCTGATAGGCATGGGCCATCTTGGGCCAAAGCCGCTCAAACGTGTCGCGCCCGGATGTGGTTAGGAAAATGCGCGCGGCGCGAAGGTCTTTGCCGTCCGTTTCGCGCCGGACAAGTCCGGCTTGAACCAGCGCATCCAACGCGCGGCTTAGCGTCGATTGTTGCACGACGGCGTAAACCGCAAGCTCGCGAATAAGCAGACCGTCCATCACACTCAGCACCGCAAGCGAGCGAACCTGGGGCGTGGTAAGCCCGAGATCTGCCATGTCGGACTGAAGCGACGCATTGTACCGCCCCATAATGCGGTTCATCAGGTAAGGCGCAAACCCCTCAAGCCCGATCTGACCAAGGCGAGGCATTTCTTCGACAAAGTCGCTTGAAGCCTTCATGCTGGCATCCTTCTGAGGCGGAAAACCTCGAATTCAGCGTTTCGCGGTTGTGCGTCGTGCAACAGATCCCCCTTTCGCTGGTTCCGACCGTACCCAATAGCGCTACCCTCATTGGTTTACTGCAATGTCGCACATCTTGTGTTGCACTACGGATAGCGGCCATTTAGCGCCCGCAGAGCGATAAACGAAGTTACATGCATTTGCAAATAAACTCACGCTCATCTGCGCAGGCCCCGCAATACCGGCAGTATTTTCTCAGCTTTTGTCTGAAAGCTTCATAAACCTCCAACCACTTCCTGCATGCACATACATATATCTATCCAGAGCGTACACACGCCCCCGGCGAAATGGCACGTGCTAGCCACAGCCGACCCTGATGCGCACACACAGACAATGCTTGCAACTGTGCGTATCAAAAGCGAAGAACGCTGAAGCCGAAAAAAGGGATCGCTATGGCACGTGTATTCGAAACAAACCGAGAGCTTCGCTTTGGCGATTGCGACATCTCAGGCACGGCCTATTTTCCGTCTTATCTAGATATCTTGAACGGGGTTAACGAAGAATTCTGGGCCTCAATCGGCTACCCTTGGCATCATATCATCTGGAAAGAACGGTGGGGCACGCCCACCGTGCATCTAAGCTGCGACTTTTCAAAACCGTCGTTCTTTGGTGAAACCTTGACGTTTGAACTGGGCGTTCTTCGGGTTGGACGATCCTCTCTCAAAATACGGCACCGGATCAGCTGTCAGGGCCAGGTCCGCTGGACAAGCACACAAGTTCTGGCTGCGAGCGATCTCGACAAACACATCTCAGTCGCCTGGCCGGACGCTGTGTTTGAAGAGCTCAAAGGCTGGGAAACCACCGAAGAAGACCTGGGCTTCTGAGATAGCGAGCTCTCCGGCTACGAAGTGAGCTGAAATGAAATCAGCCATCTTTGTAGTAGTAGCTGTAGCCGTTCAGCGCGGGTGCGCCGCCAAGATGGGCGTAAAGCACTTTTGATCCTTTGGGAAGAACCCCTTCCGCGCCAGATCGATCATGCCTTGCATGGATTTGCCCTCATAGACTGGGTCTGTCATCATCGCTTCGGTCCTGGCACACCCCCCTCGACACTATGGCCACGACTATTGGAGCGAAACAGTGTTTCTATCGACAGACAAAACCCAAACGACCGAACTCCCCCGGGACTGCACGTTCTCGGAAAGTGACTGGCACATCTTGGCCGGGTTTAGGCATCCGGTCGCCTTTTCATCGGCGGTGACGGACAAGCCGGTAAAGGCCAAGTTGCTCGATATGGATTTGGTGCTTTATCGCACGGTGGACGGCATCGCAGCAGCACGCGATTTGTGTGTCCATCGGGGCGCCGCTTTGAGTTTGGGTTGGATGGACGACGCATGCAAAAACATCGTTTGCCCATTCCACGGTCTGCATTATGACCGGAATGGCGTCTGCACCAAAGTCCCTTCGATGCCGGATCAGACCCAGCCCATTCCGCGAAGCCTCCGGTTGATCAGCTATCAAGCTGAGGAACGTTACGGCTTGATTTGGGTCTGTATGAAACCCGAAGCCCTGCGACCGATCCCAGACTGGCCTTTGCTCTCAAATCCAACCGAGGAATGGACGAGTTTCGAGCTACCTGTCGGCCATTGGAAAGCGTCGGCCAGCCGTCATTGCGAAAATTTCAACGACGCAGCTCATCTGAGCTGGGTTCACACAGGCACATTCGGCAATCGCGACCGACCAGCCATTCCGAACTACAAGATCGAAATGGACGACAACGGAATGAGCTTTGGCTTCCCGTATGTGGAAGTCGAGCGCGGTTTCCGGGATGGCGTTCCTGATTTCGAGCGCGACGTCTATTACATTCACAGGCTGAGTTTTCCCTTCGCAACCGATCTGCAAATTGACGTGGAAGAAGACGATGGGCGCATGATCACCAATCATGCCTATGACATCGGCTCGCCCACTAGCGCACGAGAGACAACCGTGTTTCAAATTTTCCAAACCAATGTTCCGAACCCGGTTCCAGAGGAGTTCGCGAATTATCAGGTTCGGGTGAACGAAGAAGACATTGTTTTGGTTGAAAGCCAGCGGCCCGAGGAA
The DNA here is from genome assembly GCA_013214665.1 of Paracoccaceae bacterium. GTDB lineage: Bacteria > Pseudomonadota > Alphaproteobacteria > Rhodobacterales > Rhodobacteraceae. The sequence continues at coordinate 7,129 of JABSSA010000245.1, read as the reverse complement.
GTTCCACTCAACATTTCCGAAGAAATGCACATTCCTGCTGACAAGTTCTCAATCCAGTACCGGAAAGCTCTGGTCAGGCTGTTCGGCCTCGGTTCGCCTCAGATAGTGCGATAAAGCTTCGCGCAGAGCTCAGATTTCAAGATTGGTAAAGTGTCTCAAAAGCTCCATGACATTCCTGCTCTGAAACTTTTTCAGTAGACGCGCGCGGACATCCTCGATGGTTCTGGGAGATAGTCCAAGATCAAGAGCGGTTTCTTTGCTCGTTTTTCCAGCATGGAGCCCCAAGATGACATCACGCTCTCGCGCCGTGAGCGTTGGCTTTTCGATGGGATCCCCGACAAGGGCATAGGTAAACACAATCCGCGCCAGAGGATCCTCAGGCGTGAGCGTTTCAGCTCGGAAACGACACCACAAAAGCGATCCATTCTGACGACGCAACAAACGCATGTCCGAGAATGGCTCGCCGATGCGCAAGTCTTTGAAGCCAATGTCGCGAACGCGCTCATATTCTGAGTCGTCAAACAGCAATTTGCGGAAGGACTGCCCTACCAGCTGATCACGAGAAAAGCCTGACAACACACAGAATTTACGATTGCATGTTCGTATGATGCGGTTCTCTGTTAAGACGATTCCGATGGGTGCGGCCTCAAAGGCGATGCTTTCAAACGAGTCTACTGTGCCGCTCATACCGTAATCATACGGTATTGCTACCGTAGTTGTAAGGCTGTCATTTGACTTGGTCAAAACAACGAAACCATCCGTGCATTTGGCCACGCGTGCCAAATGCCCTCGGGGAGGAAAGATGATGAACAAAATTGCTATGGCAGGCGTTGCTCTGCTTATGACTTCAACAGCCCTTGCGGCGAACACAAGCGTGACTGTTGGATTGCAGCTCGAACCACCGCATCTGGACCCGACCTCGGCGGCGGCTGGCGCGATTGATCAGGTATTGTATTCGAACGTCTTTGAGGGGCTGACACGATTTGGCTCCGATGGCTCTGTAAACGCAGGCCTCGCGGAAAGCTGGGACATCTCCGAAGACGGGAAAACCTATACGTTCAAGCTGCGTTCTGGTGTGAAATTCCACGATGGCACCGACTTTGAAGCCTCAGACGTCGTGTTTTCATTGGACCGTGCCCGCGCCGAAGACAGCTCCAATGCACAAAAAGCCCTGTTTGCGGGGATCGAGAATGTTGAGGCCGTGGACGATCTGACTGTCAAAGTCACGTTGGCTGCGCCCCAGGGTAATTTCCTCTTTAACATGGCTTGGGGCGACGCGGTCATCGTTGCGCCCGAAAGCATCGAGGGGATCAAGAGTGCGCCGGTTGGTACAGGCGCCTTCACGTTTGCCGAATGGAAGCAGGGTGACAGCATAACCCTTTCCCGTAACGAGGCCTACTGGGGTGCTGCCCCTGCGCTTGAAAGCGCGACGTTCAAGTTCATCTCGGAACCAACCGCCGCTTTCGCAGCCATGATGGCCGAGGATGTTGACGTGTTCTATAGCTATCCGGCACCCGAAAACCTTGTTCAGTTCGAGGCCGACCCGCGTTTCACCGTGCTTTCGGGCAATACCGAAGGCGAAACGATCCTCGCCATCAACAACAAAGCCGAGCCTTTTGGCGATGTGCGTGTGCGCAAAGCCGTTAGCATGGCAATAGACCGGCAGGCGATCATTGATGGCGCGATGTTTGGGTATGGCACACCGATTGGCAGCCACTTTGCTCCGCACAACCCGGATTACATCGACCTAACCGGCAACGCACCTTTTGATCCTGCAGCCGCCAAAGCGCTTCTTGCGGAGGCGGGGTATCCTGACGGCTTTACCACTACGCTGAAATTGCCTCCCCCCTCTTATGCCCGTCGCGGTGGCGAGATCATTGCCGCGCAACTTCGCGAGATCGGCATCGAGACCGAGATTAGCAACCTGGAATGGGCACAATGGCTGGAACAGGCATTCCGCGGTTATGACTATGGCCTCACCATTGTCAGCCATACCGAACCTATGGACATTGGGATTTATGCGCGTCCAGAATATTACTTCCAGTATGACAACGCAGAGTTCCAGGCCTTGATCGGTCAGCTGGGTGTTGAAAGCGACCCTGCCAAGCGTTCTGAAATGCTGAAAACAGCACAGACGATCATTTCGGAGGATTATGTGAACGGCTATCTTTTCCAGCTGGCGTTGACCTCAGTTGCAAATGCCAAGCTAAACGGTATCTGGGCTGACGCGCCGACCCAAGCGGTCGATCTTACTGGCGTAAGTTGGTCGGAGTGAGCTGACAGTACATGCTATACTATGCTGTAAAGCGGTTGGGCTCGCTGTGTATCTCTTTGATCATAGCGAGCTTGGTTATTTTCACCTGTATCGAAATCGTTCCGGGCGACCCTGCGTCGTTTATGTTGGGGATCAACGCGCAGCCTGACACAATCGCTGCTTTGCGCGAAGAATTGGGGCTCAACCAGTCTTTGACACAGCGCTATTTTGGCTGGGTCGGCGGATTGCTGACGGGTGATTTGGGCACATCTTATACCTATCGATCTCCGGTTTCGGAGATCGTGGCCGACCGTATCGCAATCTCGTTGCCTCTGGCCATCTATGCGCTGAGCCTGACGGTCTTGATTGCTTTTCCTGTCGGATTGATTGCGGCATCAAAGCGTGGCTCTGTCACAGACGTTTCCGTCATGGGAGCCACCCAACTGGGCATTGCGATCCCAAATTTCTGGTTTGCCATGCTTATGGTTCTGATTTTTGCGATCAACTTGCGCTGGTTTTCAGCAGGCGGATTTCCGGGGTGGGACGCCGGATTTTGGGTGGCGATGAAAGCGCTGACCTTGCCTGCAATTGCGCTTGCATTGCCCCAGGCATCGATCCTGTCACGAGTGATGCGCTCCTCTCTGCTTGATACCCTGTCAGAGGACTATGTGCGCACGGCGCGCGCCAAAGGTCTGACACGTCGACAGGTCATGTGGCGGCATGCATTGCGCAATGCGCTCATTCCCGTGCTCACAATTATCGGCCTGCAGTTTTCGTTCCTTTTGGCCGGTGCCATCATCATCGAAAACGTGTTTTTCCTACCCGGTCTTGGCCGATTGGTGTTTCAAGCCATCACGCAGCGCGATCTGATTGTGGTCGAAAGCGTCATCATGCTGTTGGTCTTTGCCGTCATTGTCGTAAATTTCCTCGTTGACCTGGCTTATGCATGGGTGGACCCCAGATTGCGGGTGCAATCATGACGCACGACAGTTTCGTACAAAGTCTGTTTCGGTCACGCAATTTGGTGATCGGCGTCGGCATGACAGCGGTCTTTGCCATCGCCGCTTTGGTTTCGCTGATCTGGACGCCTTATGACGTCACACAGTTGGCAATCGCCAACAAAATGCAAACCCCCTCTGCCACGCATTGGTTTGGAACCGATCACTTTGGCCGCGATATTCTTTCAATGCTGATGGTCGGTGCGCAGACCTCAATTGCGGTTGCCTTCATCGCTGTGGGGATCGGCATGGGGATTGGCGTGCCCTTAGGGTTGACCGCTGCTGCAAGGCGCGGTGGGGTGCTGGATGAGATCATCATGCGCGGCAATGATCTGGTTTTTGCCTTCCCTTCGCTTGTCATCGCCATCATGATCACGGCCCTTTTCGGGCCATCGGCCGTGAACGCCATCATTGCTATCGGCATCTTCAACATTCCCGTTTTTGCCCGGCTTAGTCGCGGGGCCGCCCTGCCGCTTTGGACGCGCGACTTTATCATGTCGGCGCGCGTGGCTGGCAAGGGCGCCGCGCGGATTTCGGTCGAACACATCCTGCCCAATATCTTCAACCTGCTGATTGTGCAGGGAACCATCCAATTCTCACTTGGAATCCTTGCCGAAGCAGGCCTCAGCTATGTCGGTCTGGGCGCGCAACCTCCTATTCCAAGCTGGGGGCGCATGCTTGCCGAAAGCCAGACACTGATATCGATTGCACCACATCTGGCGCTGTTTCCGGGTTGCACCATTCTGCTGACGGTGCTTGGCCTGAACCTCGCTGGCGATGGTTTGCGGGACTTGCTTGATCCCCGCATTCGGAGGACGGGTCGATGAGCCTTTTGTCCATTCAGAACCTGTCGCTGTCTATTCACGGCAAGCCTATCCTAAAAGGTGTTTCGATAGATATTGAGGCGGGCCAAGTGTGCGGCGTGATCGGCGAAAGCGGCTCTGGCAAGTCCATGACCGCCTTTTCCGTGGTTCAGTTGCTCCCCGATGGCGCATCGTCTGAGGGCAAAGTGATGCTGGATGGGATAGACGTGCTAACCGCTCATGAAAGCACGCTTTGTGATTTGCGCGGTCGCGCGGTCGGGATTGTGTTTCAGGAACCCATGACTGCATTGAACCCGGTCAAGACAATCGGCGATCAGGTGATGGAAACAATCCTGATCCACGAGCGCGTCAGCAAGGCCGAAGCCATGGACCGCGCCGCAGATGCGCTAACGCGCTGCGAGCTGCCGCCGGACCGCTTTCCAATGACGCGTTATCCACACGAACTTTCAGGCGGTCAGCGTCAGCGCGTTGTAATCGCAATGGCCATCGCCTTACGTCCCAAGCTCTTGATCGCGGATGAACCGACCACAGCATTGGATGTGACAACGCAGGCCGAAATCCTGCAGCTTCTCAAGCAACTGGTTACAGAAGATGGGATGAGCATGATGTTCATCACCCATGATCTGGCAGTGGTTACTGGGCTGGCCGACAAGATTGTCATCATGAAGGACGGTGAAGTCGTGGAGCGCGGTCATGCCGCGACGTTGCACACAGAGATGCAGCAACCCTACACCAAACAGCTTTTTGCCGCCTCGACACATCAGCCTGAACGCGGACAGCAAAGCACCCCGGACCCGATCCTGAAGGTTGAAAACGCGGTTCGAACCTACCTCTTGCCACGCCAGAGCTTCTTTGGGGAACGGCCAGAATTCCACGCGGTCAATGATGTCAGTTTTGACATCAAACGCGGCGAGTGTCTTGGACTTGTGGGTGAAAGCGGGTGCGGGAAATCCACGCTCACCCGTGCGATACTTGGGCTGGAACCTCTGAAATCAGGGCGCATCACGTTGGATGGCGAACCCGTTTCGACAAGCGTCGCGCAACGACGCATGCAGGTGGTGTTTCAAGACCCCTACGGCTCCTTCAACCCTCGCCACAAGGTCGAGCGTTTGATCAAGGAACCATTTCACCGCCTTGACCGACAAGCCACCGAACAAGAGGTTGACGACGCGCTTGTCTCTGTGGGCTTGCAGCCATCGGACAAACACAAATATCCGCACGAGTTCTCGGGTGGACAACGGCAACGGATCGCAATTGCCCGAGCGCTAATCATCCGACCAGACCTGATCATTTTGGACGAAGCGGTATCAGCGCTCGACGTGTCTGTGCGGGCGCAGGTTCTGGACCTGCTGGTCGAGCTCTCGCGCGAGTTCGACCTGACATATCTCTTTATCACTCACGACTTGACGGTTGTACGATCCATCGCGGACCGCATTTTGGTCATGCAAAAAGGAAAGATCGTGGAACAGGGCGCAACCGAAGATGTTTTTGGGGCCCCTTCGTCTGATTACACCCGATCCTTGATCGCCGCTGCGCCGCAACTCCCAGACATGACAAAGGCCTCTACTTCATGAAAATACTGGACATAGACTCAACCCATTGTCTGATCGGAGGCCGCTGGCAGGCTCCGCTATCAGGCGAGCTGCTTCCCCTTTTCAATCCTAGCGATGGCACGGAACTGTGCCAGATTGCGCGCGGAAGTGCCGACGACATTGAGGCAGCCGTCTCGGCCGCCGATGCGGCACTTGCGGGCGAATGGCGGCGCACAACAGCTGCGGAACGCGGCCGCATTCTCACGCGCCTCGGGCAACTCGTTTTGGAGCACACAGACGAGCTGGCTCAGCTTGAGGCGCAAGATGTTGGCAAGCCGCTGACACAAGCACGCGCCGATGCGGTGGCCTTAGCAAGGTATATGGAGTTTTACGGTGGTGCCGCAGACAAGTTGCATGGTCAAACGATCCCGTATCTTGACGGCTACACCGTTTACACCCTGCGCGAACCGCATGGCGTAACGGGCCATATCGTCCCGTGGAACTATCCTATGCAGATTATCGGCCGCTCTGTCGGTGCAGCCTTGGCCACCGGCAATGCCTGTGTTCTGAAACCAGCCGAAGAAGCTTGTTTGACCGCGCTGGCCTTTGCCGAATTGGCTGTGCGGGCGGGCCTGCCTGCGGGTGCTCTCAACGTGGTGCCCGGTCTGGGAGCAGAAGCCGGCGCCGCCCTGTCGCATCACCCGTGCGTACACCACATTTCGTTTACCGGGTCGGTCGCGGTCGGCAAATTGATACAAAAAGCTGCCGCTGAAAACGTGGTTCCCGTAACGTTGGAACTTGGGGGTAAGTCGCCTCAGCTTGTCTTCGACGATGCCGACCTTGACGCGGCTTTGCCATTCCTGGTCAACGCAGGCATTCAAAATGCGGGTCAAACATGTTCGGCCTCTTCACGTATTTTGGTGCATGAAAGCCGTTACGACGAAGTTGTGACCGCAATGTCCGCCAAATATCGCAACCTTAAGGCAGGTCCAGCGTTACGCGATTTGAACGTAGGGCCACTGGTGTCTCAGCGACAAAAAGAGATTGTCGAAGGCTTCATCGCCGCAGGCCATGATCTGGAAATTGCCGCGCAAGGCGAGATCGTCGCGGACGCCCCCTCCACCGGGGCCTATGTTGCCCCAACACTGTTTGCAAAAGTATCACCCGACCACAGCCTTGCGCAGGATGAAATTTTCGGACCTGTGCAAGTGATCATTCCCTTTCGCGACGAAGATGAAGCGGTCGCAATCGCCAACGGAACGGCCTTTGGTCTGGTCGCCAGCTGTTGGACAAAGGACGGCGCGCGCCAAATGCGCCTGGCCCGCAAGCTGCGTGCAGGGCAAGTTTTTCTTAACAACTACGGGGCCGGCGGCGGCGTAGAGTTACCCTTTGGCGGCACAGGGCTTTCGGGTCATGGCCGCGAAAAAGGGTTCGAAGCCCTCTACGGATTTACGACGTTGAAAACCGTCGCTGCACTTCACGGCTAGGGCAGGCAGATGAGACTACAAGGGAAACGGGCGA
>JABSSA010000244.1 GCA_013214665.1 Paracoccaceae bacterium | reverse complement strand
GATCCCTTCGAACCGGCGGGTGAATTTGGCGTTTGTGCGCCGCAAGGCTTCTTCGGGATCGATGTTCATATGACGCGCCAGATTGGCCACCACAAACAGCAGGTCGCCAAATTCCTCAATCGTGTGTTCGGTATCGCCTGAGGCATGGGCCTCTTGCAGCTCTTCCGCTTCTTCCACGATCTTGTCGATGACCTGTTCCGTCTCAGGCCAATCAAACCCCACACGCGCTGCGCGTTTTTGCAGTTTGACGGCCCGCAACAGCGCCGGCAAATTCATCGCCACGCCATCCAGTGTGCCTTTTTGCTCTTTGCCCGCACGTTCTGCGGCTTTGATCGCTTCCCAATCGCGAGTTTGCTGTTCTGACGATTTGTCGCGGCTTTGATCGCCAAAGACATGCGGATGACGTGCGACCATTTTGTCTGAGATCGCTGTCACGATGGATTGAAAATCAAAATGCCCCTCTTCGCGGCCCATTTGTGCAAAATAGACCACCTGCAACAGCAAATCACCCCGCTCGCCCTCAAGCTCGCCCCAGGCGCTGCGCTCAATCGCATCCCCCACCTCATAGGCCTCTTCGATGGTGTAAGGCGCTATGGTTTCATAACTTTGTTCGATATCCCAAGGGCAGCCTGTGTCGGGATCGCGCAGGCGACGCATGATCTCCAAAAGCCGTTCTATGCCTGCGTCTCGGTTGTGGATGAGATCTTCGCCCATTGCAGCCCTCTGCGGTTTGCGCTTTGGTGCAGATGACCGCAGCCGCCACAAGGAGTCCACCCATGCCTGTCATAAATCGTATCGGCGATCTTGCCCCCCAGATGACCGAATGGCGGCAGTATCTGCACACCATCCCCGAACTTGGGTTCGATTGCCCTAAGACGGCGGCGTTCATTGCTGAAAAGCTGCGCGAGATAGGGGTCGATGAAATCCACGAAGGCATCGCGCAAACCGGGATCGTCGCGATCATCAACGGGCAGGGCGAGGGGCCAACCATCGGCCTGCGCGCTGATTTTGACGCTCTGCCTATCGAAGAGGCAACGGGCGTCGATTATGTCAGCACGCACCCAGGCAAGATGCACGCCTGCGGCCATGACGGTCACACCACCATGTTGCTTGGCGCTGCGACATATCTGGCAGAGACCCGCAATTTTGCGGGCCGCGTGGCGCTGATTTTCCAGCCCGCCGAAGAGATGGGCGGCGGCGGTGATGTCATGGTGCGCGAAGGCATCATGGATCGGTTTGAGGTCCAACAGGTCTATGCCATCCACAACGCACCCACCTTGCCCCAAGGGTTTTTCTTTACGACACCGGGCCCGATCATGGCGGCCGCCGATACATTCACCATCAACGTGAACGGCTTGGGCGGTCACGGTGCGTCGCCTCATGAAGCGGCAGACCCGGTGGTCGCAGCGTGTGCGATGGTGACTGCGGTACAAACGATCGTCAGCCGCAATCACGATGCGTCCAAAGATCTGGTCATCTCCGTCACGCAGATCCACACCGGCACCGTCGAAAACGTGATCCCGGCGACCGCTATGATCAACGGCACCATCCGGACCTTCGACAAAGAGGTTGCCGCGATGGTGAAATCCCGGATGGAAGCCATTATTGCGGGCACAGCCGCAGCCTATGGGGTTGAGGCAGAGCTGAATTATGAATTCGGTTACCCAGCCACGGTGAATGCACCGAATGAAACTGCGTTTGCCGCCAACGTGGCCCGCGATGTTGTCGGGGTCGAGGCGGTTGTCGACGACGTTCAAAAGGTCGCCGGGTCAGAGGATTTTTCCTACATGTTGGAAGAGCGCCCCGGCGCTTACCTGTTCCTTGGGGCCGGGGATGGGGCGTATCTGCACCACCCTGAGTACAACTTTAATGACGAGATCGCGCCGGTCGGGGCGACCTTCTTTGCCCGCTTGGTCGAGACCGCCCAGCCGGTTGCGAAATAATGGCGCTCGAAGACGCGAAAAATCAGATGGACATGGCCTTTACGCGGGAAAACCTGCGTGGGCCGTCTTATGAGCTGACGTTTGCGGGGGCGACCTCGTTTATGCGGCGCAAATATACCAAAGATCTGACCGGCGTGGATATCGCGGTGACGGGCGTGCCGTTTGATCAGGCCGTCACCAATCGCCCCGGCACGCGCCTGGGGCCACGTGCCATTCGCGAGGCGTCGACCCTGCAAGCGCCAGATGCGCCGTATGGCTGGCCGATAGATCCGTTCAGCGAGCTTGACGTGATCGACTATGGCGATTTGGCCTTTGACTATGCCGAGGTGGCCAAATTTCCCGCAGCCCTGACGGATCATATCAAGACCATCCTTGATGCGGGTGCGGCCAGTGTGGTGCTTGGGGGAGATCATTATATCTCCTACCCGATCTTGCGCGCTTATGCGGAAAAGTACGGGCCGATTTCGCTGGTTCAGGTGGATGCGCATACCGACACCTGGGCCGATGACAACCCCGACCGCATTGATCACGGCACG
>JABSSA010000243.1 GCA_013214665.1 Paracoccaceae bacterium | reverse complement strand
GCCCATCCCACGCGCGCGCCCGCCAGACCATACGCCTTTGAAAACGTGCGCGTGACGATCAGGTTTTCGTGGCGCCCCACCAACTGATGAACCTGTGCGCAATACTCAGGTGCGGCGAACTCTCCGTAGGCCAGATCGAGAACGATGACGACGTGCTCTGGTATTGACGAACAGAGTTTTTCCAAAGCTCCAATAGACACCATTGTGCCGGTCGGGTTGTTCGGATTAGCCAGGAAAACAACGCGGGTTTTAGGTGTGATCGCTGCCGCCAAGGCGTCGGGGTCCGTGGTAAAATCCTTCTCGGGCGCTTTGACCAGCTGTGCGCCGACACGATGGGTCGTCAATGCAAACTGAATGTAGCCAAACTCAGAAATCAAAATTTCATCACCGGGCCTCGCAAAACACCTTGCAATCACATCCAGCAATTCTTCGGACCCATTTCCGCAAATGATGTGGTCTGGATGCAAGCCATGTAATTCTGCAAGCCCGTCTCGCAGCGCATCGCAATGCGGGGTTCCGTAATTTTGCGCAGCGCTGCTTGCGCGTTCCATCGCAGCGCCAACAGACGGGAGCGGAGGATAAGGAAGCTCGTTAAACCCAACGTTTATGACCGGCAGACCCATCGGTTGCGGCCTGTTGATGCGCCCGCGAAGTTGCATTGGGTCAAGATATGATTTCGGGCGCATGGGCGTTCCTTCAAAAGCGTGGAATGCGGATTAGCGCCGAAACACCATCACTTTGCAAGCCCGGCCAAACGCCCCAAAACAACCGCAGCTAACAGGCCATTTCCGGATAGATATCCGGCATCTCCTGAACCGGACACCCCGCAGGCTGCACCGCCACCCGCAAAAAACCCAGGGATCGGGGCTCCATCGCGCCCCAACACACGCGCTTTGGCATCGGTCCGCAGACCGCCTTGCGTATGAAACAATGCACCGGTGACTTTTACCCCCATAAACGGCGATGCAAGCGGAGTTGTTCCAATATTCCTGCCAAACTCATCTCGCCGCCCAAGTGGAAGATCCGCTACCGTATCTGCCAGTGTATCAGCCGGTATCCTAAGATCGCGCGCAAGATCTTCGACCGTCTCTGCGCAGCGCACCGCGCCAACAGCCTCCGCGTTTTTGAAATCTTCAAACTGGCGCGCAATTCTGGCGATCCGCGCGTCGAATATCACGAAAGCCTGCCCTCCGGGTTGGGCCAGAACGGCGCGGGCCGCCTCGGAATACCCCTGCATCTCGTTCCAGAAGCGACGACCGTCGCGGTTTACCTGAACGCCGCCCTCGGTAATCGTCGCCCAAGTGATAAGAATGCCATGCGGGTGGGCCACGTTTCCGTGCCCCTGATAGGCCCCGAGGTGATGTAAATCCGCGTTAAGCGCCCTGCCCCAGACGATGGCTTCTCCGCGATTTCCATCGTGGCCAAACCAGACCGCGTCTTTGATGTCCGGCGTCAGCTCTTCGACCAAGGCACGGTTACCACCAAATCCGTTGCAAGCTAGAATGAGTTTGGAACACGCAATGGATTCCACCTCGCCGTCCGGTGCGACTATGCCCGCCCCACATACGCCAGTGCCATCATGATAGAGGGAAAAGGCGCGGCGATTGCAAATAATATCAATGCTTTGAGCTTCGCACGCGCTGCGCAACGCATTGATCAGCTCCGCGCCCGCGCGCGTTGGAAGCCCATGCATGCGTCGGTGTGTGTGACCCGGATAGTCAAAATCGGTCACGACCGAAAATGGCAACCCATGTGTGTGCGACAACCACTCAATCACGCCTGCAGATTCGCGCGCAAGCAGATCGACCAACTTCGGATCATTCTCTCCTGCTGCTTTGCGCTGAATGTCCGCGGCAAATTCAGCCGAGCTATCTTCTATACCGGCAGACTTTTGAAATGTCGTCCCTGCGGCCGGGATCAAACCTGCCGACAAGGCTGTTGAACCGCTTGGAACCGGATCGGCCTCGATCACCAAAACGGATTGTCCTGCTTCATGCGCCGAAAGTGCGGCCACCAACCCACAGGCACCGGCCCCGATGATTAAGGTATCGGTCTCAATGTCACATGCAGCGGGTGGTGCCGAGACCTCAATCGCCCGAGCTTGGGTCATATTTCGCTCCCGTTCTCAGCATGTCCGAGGTTCCAAGTACCGCATTTAACCCGTCAAAATCATGCATCCGGTCGCGAAACGGTTCGGTCGTGCCGTGCTTAGCGAGGCTTTGGTAATACGCCTGTCCGGCATGTGCCAAAGCACGTACAATCCCACCCGGGAAAATCGCGATCGAAAATCCTTTGGCCTGCAAATCCTGAGCTGACCGAATGGGGGTCGCCCCGCCTTCAACCATGTTGGCGAGCAACGGAACCCGGCCGGCAAACTGATCTGAAATGATCTGCATATCTTCCAAGGACTTCGGCGCTTCGACAAATAACACATCTGCACCGGCTTCCAGATAGGTCTCTGCACGGTCCAAAGCCGCGGAAAGTCCATCGACGGCAATTGCATCGGTTCGTGCGATGATCAGTGTATCGTCAGACACGCGCGCGTCCGCCATTGCCGCAACTTTCCCTGCCATCTCTTGCGCCGGGATCAGCGATTTGTTGGCCAAGTGGCCACACCGTTTGGGATAAGTTTGATCTTCGACCTGCAGCGCCGCGGCCCCGGCCCGTTCATAAAGCCGCATGGTGCGCTGCGCGTTCAACGCATTTCCAAACCCCGTATCGGCATCGATGATAACAGGGACGGTCACCCGATCTGCAATCAAGGTCATCGCATCCGCCATCTCAGACACCGAACTCAAGCCAATATCCGGGCGACCCAGCTTGGTGTAAGCCACGGCTGCCCCGCTGAGATACAGGCCCTCAAAGCCAGCTTGTTCAGCCAACAAGGCGGTCAAACCATCATACACACCAGGCGCCAGCAGAATTTCGGATTGGCTCAGCCGGGATTTGAGGCTCATACGTCTTTCTCCAACCAGGCCGATGCATCTGCGCAGGACATTTGATGCGTCACCGTACCAAGCGACAAAAGCGTCGCGTCATGCACATCCTGACGGAACGCAGCGCAACCGTCGCTTAGCATGACCGTTTCGATGTTGCGCAGATGCGCGTCGCGCAACGTTGATGCCACACCGCCATTTGTCACGATCCCGCCCAGGATCAGATTGTCGATCCCCATGGCGCGCATGATGTATTCGAGCCGTGTTTGATAAAACGCGGAGTAGGCCACTTTCTCGATCACAAAATCAGCTGGTTGCAACGTGTCGACCACCGTGTGACCAAAGCCACCGGGTTCAAAATCCCCTTTCCCAAGAAACGGGCGCAGCTGTTTAAGATGCGGCGCAATCAATGGCTCACCATCGGGACCGGGCACCAGGGTAAATTGGGCCGAGATGTAAACACCGCCTTTCGCACGCAAAGCCTTAACCAATGGCGCAACACGTTCCGGCAACGCGGCGATTGCTTCAGCGCCTTGTCCGGCCCGACCGTAAGCGCCTTTAGGGTGAATGAAGTCATTTTGCAGATCAATTGTGATCAAAGCCGTCTTGGACAAATCCCAAGTTTGGGGATCGCTCATTTTGATGACTCCTTTACGGCTTCGATGATCGTATTTCCCAACCGGTCAACCCGCCCGCGCAGGCCCGGTTCAATCAAAACAGTTGTGTCGGGTTGCTCAAGAATTGCGGGTCCATCAATCTCCGTCCCGACGGCGAGGTTGAGGCGATCGTAAATTGCCGTCTCGTACCAGTCGTTTCCGAAATGAACCTTCCGTACGGATTTCGGCTCCTGCAAACCGCTCGTTTTGGGCGCCAGTGTCGCCAAATCGAATTTTGGCCGCTTTCCGGTCACCGCGCTGCGCAGGTTCAAAATCCGACGGGCTCCGTTAGGCAGCAATCGACCAAATGTTGCTTGGTAAACAGTGTCAAAAGCTGTTGCGATGTCATCGTGGCTAGGTGGTTGCACTTGGCCGTCGCGCACATCGACCGAAACAGGGACAGAAACAGTATGCGTTTGCCCAACATACGCCATGTCGAACTCGAATGCGGCAACACGGGCCTCAAACCGAGTGTTCGCGGCGGTCAGCATGGCCATTCCCTCATCGAAATGGGTCTGCATCACCGAGCCAACGTGGTCGACATCAAGATGCGCCAAAAGCACGTTTAATGTCTGCACGAAATCCTGGCGCATGTCCGCGATGACACAACCTAGCGCTGACGTCACACCGGGGTATCGTGGGATCAAGGCCCGTGCGATACCGACTTCAGCCAACATCGCGCCAGCATGCAATGCCCCGCCTCCGCCAAACGGCATGAACGCAAAGTTCTTAGGGTCGTACCCTCGTTCGATACTGACGAGCCTCAATGCGCCTGCCATGCGTGAGTTGGCAACGCGCAAAATTGCTTCTGCGGCCTCGACACGGCCAAGCCCAAGCGGTGCACCGACATGAGCCTCAATCGCCAGCCCGGCCGCTTCCACATCAAGGCGATCCAATTTGCCTCCGATAGGATTGTCCGGATCAATCCGCCCCAGCACCACGTTCGCATCCGTCACTGTTGGGCGATTGTTACCCAATCCATATGCCACCGGTCCGGGATCTGAACCAGCGCTTTCAGGCCCGATGTTCAACAAGCCGCCCTTATCCACCCACGCTATTGATCCGCCCCCGGCGCCAATTGTGGTAATTTCAATCATGGGCGTGCGCACAACCATACCAAAATCGATAGAGGTTTGTGGTGCGAGCATGGATTGACCATCGGTAATCAGAGACACATCAAAACTTGTGCCGCCCATGTCGCCGGTAATCACGTTGCCATAATCTGCAGCACTGGCAATATAAGCCGCCGCAATCACACCTGCCGCCGGCCCTGAAAGCGCAGTGCGCACCGGCAATCGGCGCGCGGTTGCCACGTCCATCACACCCCCGTTGGATTGCACGATCATAAACTCACCGCCAAACCCGCCGGATGTCAGCGCGTCTTCCAACCTCTGCAGATACCCGGACACCTCAGGCTGCAGATACGCGTTGAGTGCCGTCGTTGAAAACCGTTCGAACTCCCGAATTTCCGGAAGAATTTCAGACGAACAAGACACGTGATCGTTGGGCCAGACCTCTCGAACGACCTCAACCGCCCGCGCCTCATTTTCGAGATTGGCATAGGCATTTGCTAACAAGACAGCGACTGCGCTGCACCCCGCCTCAAGCAAGTGTTGCGCGGCGCTGCGCACGGCATCCAAATCTACAGGGGTTCGAATAGTGCCATCCGCAAGCGTACGTTCCGGTACTTCTAACCGGTCGCGCCTATCGACCACAGGTTCGAATTCGCCCCGCAGCCCCCAGGTTCTGGGTCGGTCGCGCCGGCGCATTTCCAACACATCACGCAGCCCGTG
>JABSSA010000242.1 GCA_013214665.1 Paracoccaceae bacterium | reverse complement strand
GTGTGGCTGTGCACCACCTCAACCCCCATCCGTTCAAACAGTTCCGGCGCGATTGCTGCCGCCGTGCCGTTGCCCGTGGCGCAAACCACTTTCAACGGGCGCGACATGCGGAAATCACCGACGAGATCATCAAGATAGGCTTCGCGCACACCTTCGATCATCTCGTAAGAGCCACCCGGCGCTTCGTCAAAATCGCCGTTCAGCACGATGTCACGCAGCTCAGCCATCTCGTCAGGGCCGTGGGTCAGCGGGCGGTCAAAGCCCATTTTCACACCGGTCCAGCCGTTGGGGTTGTGGCTGGCAGTGATCATCGCCACGGCGGGCACATCCAGATGGAACTGGCTGAAATAGGCCATCGGCGACAAGGCTGGGCCAATGTCTTTCACCGCGATGCCCGCGCGCATCAGGCCCTGAATAACCGCAAGTTTGATCGACAGGGAATAGTCGCGATAATCGTTGCCCACAGCAATTTCCGGGCGGATGCCACGGCGCTGCATCTGGGTGCCGAGGCCAAGGCCAAGGGCTACCATCCCGGGCAAGTTGATTTCATCAGGGTATTTCCAGCGCGCGTCATATTCGCGAAAGCCGGTGGGTTTGATCTGTGGATATTTCAAAAAATCCCAGGTGTTGGGCTGAACCTGGTCGCTAGGGCGCTTCATGGTAAATTCCTTTGGGCGGAGCTTAAATCGTTACTGGGTTTGATTTAGCCAAGGCATCGAATTCCATCAATGCGTGAATAAGGGTAGGCATACTATCCAAAAGGATCATGTTGGGGCCGTCACAGGGGGCATTGTCGGGGTCTTCATGGGTCTCCATGAAAATCGCGCCCACGCCAATAGCCGCAGCGGCGCGCGCCATCACCGGTGCAAACTCGCGCTGCCCGCCAGATGATCCGCCGCGTCCGCCCGGCTGTTGGACGGAATGCGTTGCGTCCATCACCACGGGATAACCGGTCTGCGCCATTTGCGGCAGAGATCGCATATCCACCACCAGCGTGTTGTAGCCAAAGCTGGTGCCACGCTCGGTCAAAAGGATGCGCTTGTTGCCGGTGCTTTCGATCTTGGTGACGATGTTTTCCATCTCCCACGGGGCCAAAAACTGCCCCTTTTTCACGTTGATCGCAGCACCCGTGTTGCCTGCGGCCAAGAGCATATCGGTTTGCCGGCACAGAAAGGCCGGGATTTGCAGCACGTCCACCGCCTCAGCCGCGATGGCGCATTGCGCCTCGGTATGCACATCGGTCAGAACCGGGACGCCAATATCGTCGCGGATGGATTGCAGCGCCTTGAGGCCTGCGTCGATGCCCATGCCGCGCTTGCCCGAAAGCGACGTGCGGTTGGCCTTATCATAGCTGGCCTTAAAAATGTATTGCGCGCCGGCGGCTGCACAGATCTCTTTCATCTTGCCCGCGATCATCTGTGCATGATCCTGGCTTTCCAACTGGCACGGACCGGCAATAATCGTCAGCGGACGGCTGTTGGCGATGGTCAAATCGCCGACGGAGACATCAATCATCAAGACCCCACTTGTTCGCGCAGGATGGCCGCTGTCAGAGAAATCAGCAGGTAAACCCCGGCAAAAATCACAAACGCCAAAAAGGTGTTTTCAAAGGCCCGCGGATAGCTGGCCGACTCAGGTGTGACGGGTTTAACCGCAACCGTGAGGTAACGCACCTGCCGATTGGCCTCTGCGCGGGTTGCCTCCATCTGCTCGATCGCAGATTGCAACATCAGGTCACGCGAGACGAGATCGGCCTCGGCCATCTGGATGCGCACAGCCTTTTCCGCCAGTGAATTTTCGCCTTCTTGCGCCTGGGTCATCTGCGCGTTCAGCTTGTCACGCTGCAGTTGCAGGCGCTGGATATCGGCCTCCACCCCGGCCACTTTGGCGCGGTTGGGGCGGGCGTTGTCTTGCAGCGCGGCCAGAGCCAGCTCTTTTTCGAGGATCAGCTGATCCACGTTGCTGATCAAGCCCCGCATACTGCCGATGATGCCTTCGGGGTCGAGGGCCGAGTTTTCGACCTGCAGCCGCACCAGCGCCTCTTGCGCATTGCGCCGTTCCTGCTGGGCCTTCTCAAAACCGTCGCGGGCGTCGCGCATCGAATCTGCGCGTTTTTGTTGGCTCAGCTCGTTAACGCGTTCCTCGGCATAGGCAATCAGCCGCTCGGAAAAGGCCTGTGACACTGCGGGATCGGCGGCCACAACTTCCATGCGGATCACGCCTTCGGTCGGGTCATAGCCGATTTTGACGCGCTTTTTGTACACCTTATAGGCGTCTTCGTTTGAGGCGTCGGGGTTCATACGCTGGATCGGGTCGATCCAGTCCTGTTTGAAATGCGCCTTGAACCCCGCGTCGTTATCAAGCCGCAGCATCGCGTCTTTGGATTGCAGGTAGGATTGCGTGGCAATGCTGTCGCCGTTGGTGGCGAATTGCGTGCCTGACAAGAGCCCGCCAATCCCGCCGCGTCCGCCCGATGCGTCGGCCTGCAAGATCAGGAATTCGGATTTGTTCGAATACATCGGCGTGGCGGCCGAGTAGAAATAATAGCCCGCCAACAGGGTCGGCAGCAGGACAAAAAACGCAAGGCGCGCAAACAGAACCACAAGCTTGCGCTTGCGGCGGCGCGCCATATCGACCTGAATTTTGCGCACTTCGCGCGCACGCTTTTCCGCCATGCTTTCATCAAGCGCGGGCAGATTTTCCTGCGGTGTCACGGTTTGCGGCAACTGCGCGCGGCCTGCGCCACGTGGTTGCGCCGGGGCTGCGCCTTCCTGGCCGGGGGGCACGACAAGCTCCAGCATGTTGGAGCGTTGGAACGGGTCGATGCCCTTATCACGCAGCAGGCGCACCGCATCAAAATCAGAAGTGGCCGGCAGGCCATGTTTTTGCGCCACACGGCGCGCCATGCGCAATTGGCGGCCCGTCAACCCTTCGCGCCGGATCGCATCAATAGTGTTTTCCGAGCCGACCTGCGCCGGGCTTGCGATATCGGGCGTCGGCGTGACGCGCGGGGCCCCGGCGGGGGCCGGGGCCGGTTCGCTGGGCGCCTCTGCGGCGGGTGGGGGTGTTGGCGCCACGGGTTCAGCCGGCGCTGCCTCGGGCTGAGGCGCGGCTGTGTCTGCCGTCTCAACAGCATTCGCATTGGGTGCGGTCCGCTTGATGCGGTACTTTCTAGCCTTGGGTTTCGTAGTCATAGAGCTGTTTCGCTTCTTCCAAGGTGTCAAACATATAGAGCTGGCCGTTCAGCAAAACGGCCGCTTCTTTGGCAAACTTCTCGAGCGTTGCGGGCTGGTGCGAGACGATCACCATCGTTGAGGTTTGCAAACGTTCACGCAGGATATCGCCCGCTTTTTTGTTGAACTCTGCATCGACTGACGTGGGCATACCTTCATCAATAAGGTAAATATCGTATTCAAGCGCAAGCATCAGCGCGAAGGTGAACCGTGATTTCATACCGGTCGAATAGGTCGACAGCGGTTGATCAAAATATTCCTTTAGATCGCAGACCCAGCGGCAGAACGCTTCGATATAATCGGGATCCAGCCCATAAAGGCGTGCGATATAGCGGGCGTTTTCCTTGGCTGAAACAGAGGCCGCCACGCCGCCGTTGAACCCCATCGGGAACGAGACGTTACAGGTGCGGACAATCTCGCCTTCATCCGGCTTTTCGATCCCCGCCATCATATTGATAAGCGTGGATTTTCCGGTGCCGTTGGGGGCCAGAATGCCAAGCGAACGGCCAAGCTCGACGCGAAACGACACACGGTCCAGAATGACCTTGCGCTGTTCTCCCGTCCAGAATGACTTACTGACGTTCCGGAATTCTATCATTGCCTGCTCTGGCCGCGGACGGGCCACCGCCTCCTTCGTAACTCACGCACACTCACACACGTTTTCTTGCGGTCTTCTACGGACCGAGTGGGGCGATATTATGACCAATTACGAAACAAATCCACTCATTGCTGGTGGACTGTTCATTATTGTGAAGGCCAGCTTAGCGATCTTTCCGGGTGCGCTTGCCCGGCTTTTACAGGCAAGCGCTTGATTTTGTGTTTATGCGTCGATGCGTTTCACGGCCAATACGCGGCCCGCCACTAGCGAAATCACGGCAGCGATAAAGCTGAACAAGGCCCCCATTTTCGCGGCGTCCTGCACAGGCCCGGCCTCGAACGCAACCGAGGCGATAAAGAGTGATACGGTAAAGCCGATCGCCGCAACACAACCGATCACGAACAGATCTATGACCCGCATCCCTTCGGGGATACCCAGCCCAAGCGGGCGCGCCGCGATCCATCCAAAGAGCAACACGCCGATAGGTTTGCCAATGATGAGCCCGGCCAAAACCAGCCATGTCGCATCGCCGATAGAGCTGAACTCGACGCCTGCATTCATTAGGCCAAAGAAAAAGAGGATGATCTCAACCGGCGTTTTCAGCGCATGTTCGATCTGGTTGAGAAGGTCGGTCAGGTATTGTTCGGCTGCCGAAAAGATCCCAAAGGCGCGGTCTGCATGTGGAATGGTTGGCACGATTGGCAAAAGGCCAAGTGCGGGGTGCAGGCCCGAGGCCATGAAGCCATACCAGCTGGCGCAAGCCGCGACGAGATAAGGCCAGAAGCCCAGCGTTTTGCGCACCCAAGTAGAGTTTGGTCGCTCCTGATTGCCCCGGTCCATGCGGCGGGGCAGATAGTTGAAAATCAGAAAAACAAGCACAGCCGCCGCCAAAGACAACAGCAGCCATTCCGGTGCCAGTTCCGCCGAAGGATAAAAGACCGCCAAAATGATCAGCCCAACGGCATCATCCGCAATTGCGAGCAAAAGCAGGAACCGCACCGCCGGGTGACCCGCGCCAAAGACGAGCCGGCCCACCAGATAGGAAAACGCGATGTCTGTGGCGGTCGGTATGGCCCAGCCGTTGGCCACAGCAGAATAGGTTTCGCTGCCCATGATCGCCGCGAGGCCCAGATATACGGCAATTGGGCCAAACATGCCGCCGGCGGTGGCGAAAAGCGGTGTTGCCGCCTTTTTCCCACGCAAGGATCCGTTCTTGAGAATGACGGCTTCCCAAACCTCTTTTGCAGCAATGGCAAAGAACAACGCCATCAGCACGTCATTTACCAAATAATGCAGGGTCAGCGTGCGATGCCCGTGATGGTAATGCCCGATAGGTGCGTGGTCCCAGATCACGAACTCCACAAAGTTATGATAGCTTTCGGCATTGGTGTTGGCCCAGATGAGCGCGATCGCAGCTCCGAGAATTAAGAGTGCGGAATACTCGATCAAAAAGTTCCAAACGCGGTACATGCGGCTCTCCTGGTTTGCCCTTGGTCCTTTATGCCTCAAGCAGCCGGACGAGGGCGAGTCTTCTGTCGTTGTAAAGGATGTGCGCAAAAGACCGAACTGGCGACAAGCATGTGGTGCGGCTGGTGCGGGCCCTTTGAATGGGTGATTTATAAAAAACGACCCCGGCAAAGCAAGCGGGGGCTGCCAGGGTACCGCGTATGTGATCCGGTGATCATGTCAAAAGGAAAAAGGCGCGTGACGCGCCTTTGCCCGGTGGCGGCCCTTGGCGCGCCCATCGATTTTGCGGTGCGGTTGGCTCAGGCCACCGCCTGCCAGGTGAGACCGGCCAAGACGGCGCCCAGCACGGCAAACCCCAAGTAGGCTGCGAAGACACGCGGTTTCACCAGGGCCCAGACCGCAATCGCCGCTGGGATCGAGCTGACCCCGCCTGCGATGACAAAGGCCATCGCAGCGCCTTGGGTCATGCCTTGCTGCACCAGCGCATCCACCAGCGGCACCGCCGCATAGCCGTTGAGATAAGCAGGTGCGCCGACGAATGCCCCCAGGATGATCGGGCCAATGCCTTCACCGCCAAGGATACGCGCGATCCATTCCGCAGGTACATAGGCCAGCATCAGCGCTTCGATCACATAGGCGAGCGCCAGCCATTTCAGCAGGAACACGCCATTTTCAAGT
Source organism: Paracoccaceae bacterium (assembly GCA_013214665.1). Lineage (GTDB taxonomy): Bacteria > Pseudomonadota > Alphaproteobacteria > Rhodobacterales > Rhodobacteraceae. The sequence continues at coordinate 525 of JABSSA010000242.1, read as the reverse complement.
CCTGTGGCCCGAAAGATGGTGCGGCGCTCGGGCACGGTCCAGAAGGCCCAGACTGGTGTGGCCGAAAACGGCGCTTTGACACCACAACAGCCACCGACTTGCGGCTTTTCGCGCAGTGGGTTGGCAAAAATGGGTGTGTTGGCGAACGCCAGGGCGCCAAAGCCCCCCAAGATACCAAGGCCCACGGCGGCGATTGTTTTGGCCATTGCGAAATCCCAACCCAACGTGCCGGAGGTGATCAGGAACATGGCCGGATCCATCAATGGTGACGACAGCCAGAACGCCATCACAGCCGACAATGGTGCCCCCACAGCCAGCAATGCGGCGATAAAGGGGATGACCTCGCAGGAACAGAAGGGTGAGAGCCCACCCAAGAGCGCCGCGAGGACGATCATGCGAGCCGGATTGCCTTCAAACGCTTTTGCCAGAAGGTTTTCGGCACCGCTGGCCTTGAGATAGGCCACGGCCAGCACCGCAAACAGGATGAACGGCGCGGTGTTGGCCAGCGCTTTGCCCGCAAAGATC
>JABSSA010000241.1 GCA_013214665.1 Paracoccaceae bacterium | reverse complement strand
GTGACCGACCGAGGCAGCGCCAGCTTGCCATTTGTGGCCCGCACCCAAGCCATTCTGGGCGCGGCAGGGCTGACCTCTGATCTCTTTAGTGACATCTCGCCCAACCCCCGTGATGACGAGATCGGCGCGGGCCGCGCGCGATACCGCGATGGCGGACATGATGCGATCATCGCCATCGGTGGCGGTAGCGCGATGGATGGTGGGAAATCCATCTGTCTTACAGCCAACAATGATGTCGATTTGTGGGATTTTGAATACGAACAGGACGTACCCCCGATCACCACGCCTTTTCCAACATTGATCACAATCCCAACGACAGCAGGCACCGGCGCGGAAACCGAAAGCACCGCTATGGTCACGCATACGGGCAAGGCCATGAAGTTCTGCATTTGGCACCCGGATCTGAAACCGTCGCTGGCCTTGCTGGATCCCGAACTGACCTTGGATTTGCCGCCGCATTTGACGGCCTGGACCGGTGCGGACGCCATGACCCACGCGATCGAGGCCTATCTGGTGCCCGGCTTCCACCCCTTGTGTGACGGGTTGGCGCTGGAAGCTTTGGCGCTGATCGCCAAATGGTTGCCCGAAGCGGCGCGCGACCCAAGCAATCTGGCCGCGCGCGGCGGGATGTTGGTCGGCTCGTGTCTTGCCGGGATTGCGTTCTTGAAAGGCTTAGGGCTGGTCCATGCGATCTCGCACATGATCGGGGCCGAATTTGACACTCAGCATGGGCTGACCAATGCGATCATCCTGCCCGTGGTCCTGCGCTTCAACCTGCCAGACGAAGAGGCCAAGACCCACCGTATGGCGCAAGCGATGGGGCTGAGCGAAACGGATGCCGAGGCGGTATTGCACGCGGTCGGAACCTTGCTGGACGAGTTGGAGATTCCAACGAACCTGGCCGCTATCAACGTACCGATGGATTGCGCGACCCGCATCGCAGAAAAGGCCATTCAAGACAGTGCAGCGGGCACAAATCCGCGCCCCGCAACTGTGGCCGAGATTGCGACCTTCACCCGGCAAGCGATTGAAAAAGCACGCTAACCTGCGGCGCGCACTTTGTAGGACGCATAGCCATCAACGTGCACACCGTCGGTTAGGCATATGCCATTCTCAAGGGCACCGACGCGGTTATGCTGGACGTGAGCATCTGAGCCAACAAGGCACGCGGGCGTGGATATCGCTGCTTTCAGCGCATCTTCCAACGCATTACACCAATAGGATCCGGATCTCGATGGTGCAGGCCCAAAGGAAAGCGCGCGCTCCGGCATCGGTTTACTCTACTGTGCTCGAACCAGGGACTGCGTTTGCGCAGCCGTCCTTTTCGATGACTCAATGAACGAAATGCAGTTGATTAAAGCTTTGCCGCCATTCGGCAACTTCTGCGGCCACATCATCACCCGCCAACGCGCGTGCGATCAGCGCGGCAAGGCGCGGCGCATCCGCGGCCGTCATGCCCCACCGCACAAGTTCGGGTGTTCCCATCCGCAGCCCGTTCGTATCTCCGTCTACCGCAGGCACCGGCAGGCCGATGCCGCAGGCAAGGAACCCGGATTTACGCAGCAATTTGGACGCCGCCTGCCCCCCGCCATAACGCTCGGCCAGAACGGCGAATTGGTGCGATTGCGTTGGTCCGTCAGAGCCTGCAAACACCGGCACACCTGCGTCGCTAAGCGCGCCTGCCAGAGCTTTGCTGGTCGCCACCATCTCGGCTGCATAGGCTTGGCCGAAATCGCGCCAATCCAGCATGGTTACAGCCAGCGCTGCCGATTTGGCCGCATCGAAATTTGCGGTCATTCCGGGAAAGGCGATGGCATCGAGGCGTTCCACAAGTTCGGCGTCGTTCGACACGATCAAACCCGCGGCGGGGCCCGCCAGGCTTTTGTACGTACTCATCGTCATAAAATGCGCACCCTCATCCAATGGATTGGACCAAGCCTTACCGGCAATGATCCCGCATTGATGGGCGGCGTCAAACATGAGCTTTGCGCCAACTTCATCCGCAATGGCTCGCAATTCAGCCACCGGGTGTTCAAACAAGTTTAGGCTACCCCCGATCGTGATCAGCTTGGGTGCCTCCCGGCGCGCCATGTCGCGTACGCCGTCCAATGCGATTGTATATCCATCGGCCAGCACGGGCGCTTCGAGTATCCGCAACCCGAAAAGCCCGGCGCAACCAGCCACATGGTGGGTCACATGCCCACCGATCGAGGCAGGCGGAACAATGATTGCATCGCCCGCGGCGCAGGTCGCCATAAAGCCATAAAGATTGGCAATAGCACCGGATGGCACCCGGATCTCGGCGTATTTCGCGCCAAACACTTCGGCGCACAGCTCTGCTGCGATCACCTCTATCTCTTCGATGGCCTCCAGCCCCATTTCATACTTGTCGCCCGGATAACCAAGCGAGGGGCGCGACCCGATCCCCGACGCCAACAAGCGTTCGGCTTTTGGGTTCATGGCATTGGTGGCAGGGTTCAGGTTGAAACACTCGCGTTCATGAATGTCCCGGTTCCGTGTGGCCAACGCGTTGATTTGGGAAAGTAGATCCTGCGAGGCTGCGCCACCCGTTTTGGACGCGATGTCTTGGACGCGGGTCTCGCAATGGTCTGGCACCCATGATCTACGGGCAAGTGTCATTGTGTGGTCCTTTCCTGCCGTGGCGCTTTGGGATCCAAGCGTCACACCGCCTGCATGGCGATGGCGATGCCTTGGCCGACACCGATGCACATTGTCGCCAAGCCGGTCTCACCTGATTTCAGATCGAGTGTTGCAGAGCCTGTGATGCGCGCGCCAGACATCCCCAACGGATGCCCCAACGCGATAGCCCCGCCATTGGGGTTCACCCGCGGATCATCATCCGCCACCCCCAGCATGCGCAGTGTGGCCAGTCCCTGGCTGGCAAAGGCCTCATTCAGTTCGATCACCGACAAGTCAGTCACGCCCAGCCCAAGCCGCGCCAGCAACTTTTGCGACGCCGGTGCAGGGCCAATCCCCATGATGCGGGGCGGCACCCCTGCCGTTGCACCGCCAAGCACGCGGGCAATCGGGGTCAGACCGTGCGTCTTGACCGCCTCCGCCGACGCCACGATCACTGCCGCGGCGCCATCATTCACACCAGACGCATTGCCTGCCGTCACGGTGCCATCCGCCTTCACAAAGGTCTTAAGCCTGGCCAAATCCTCTGCCGTTGTTTGGGGCCTTGGATGTTCGTCGCGATCCACAACTTTTGGGTCACCTTTGCGCTGGGGAATGCTCACCGGCGTGATTTCCCGCGCGAGGCGGCCGTTTTCCTGTGCGGCCCCTGCTTTTTGCTGTGATCGCGCGGCAAAGGCATCCTGATCCGCTCGGTTCACATCATAGTCTTCGGCCACGTTTTCCGCCGTTTCCGGCATCGAGTCGACGCCGTATTGCGCTTTCATCACCGGATTGATGAAGCGCCAGCCAATGGTCGTATCGTGCACCTCGTTGGCGCGGCTGAATGCCGTGGTCGCCTTGGGCATCACAAACGGCGCGCGGCTCATGCTTTCGACGCCGCCTGCGACGATCAGATCCGCTTCGCCTGCCTTGATCGCGCGGGCCGCACCGATGATCGCGTCCATCCCGGATCCGCACAAACGGTTGACGGTCGAGGCTGGCACGGCATCGGGATACCCGGCCAAAAGCAGCGCCATACGCGCCACATTCCGGTTGTCTTCCCCGGCTTGGTTGGCACAGCCAAAGGTGACTTCATCAATCGCGGCCAAATCCATCTGCGGATTGCGCGCGGCCAGCGCCCGCAGTGGAATTGCGCCCAGATCGTCAGCCCGGACCGAAGACAAAGCACCACCAAATCGACCGATGGGCGTGCGGATGTAATCGCAAATAAAGGCTTCGGTCATTTTAGGTCTCCGGTCTGGCGTGTTGCTTTCCACAAACGGTTAACGGCAGAGCCACATTGGTGCAATCATTCCCGCGTGCCGATGTGCTCAATCGCGCCCACCACATCGGTGCAGGCGGTCAAAGCGCGCCCCGTCGCCATCGTCATTTGTGGCAGGATCATCCATTCCAGCGCCCAAGCCGCGCCGGAGCGTTCCTGTTCATGGACCATCGCGTGGTGCATCCCCGAAACTTGGGTCGCGTTGAACCGCGCAAGCGTGACCAGAAGCTCGGCCAGAATGGGGTTTTGCTTGTGCGGCATCGCGGAAGAGCCACCGCCGCCAGCGATCTTGACCTCGTCGATCCCTTGCTGCGCCATCAGACACAGGTCTTGCCCGATTTTTCCAAGCGAGCCCGTTATCAGAGATAGGTTGGACGCAAATTCAACGACCCCATCTCGCCCGGTATGCCACGCCTTGTCAGCGACGGGCAGCGCAAGCGTTTCTTCCAGCGCGGCGACAATGGTCGTGTTTTGGGCGCGAAATGCGGCTCTGTCGCCTGATGCGCCGCCAACCGGCACGGTGAGCACGCGGTTGCGCATTTGAGCTATGCGCTCAACATGGGCTGGTAACGGAGATGCCCACGCCGCAATCCTGTCGCCCACAGTTATTTTGGTCGCCGCCTGCATCCGTGTGCGCCCCATCAGCGGGCTCTGGCCATATGTGCCTTGCAGGTTATCCAGCGCACTCATAAGCCTATTCAAACGCGCCTCAACCACGTCGAGCGTATCTCGCATCGCAAAAACAAGCGCGGTATCGATCACATCTTGCGACGTTGAGCCGGTGTGGACCCCCAGATCACCCAAAGCCGCCTTCAACTGGCGCACCAGCGCAGGGATCGGCAGACCATCCTTTGCCGTTCCGGCTCGCAGATCCTCAAAATCCGGTTCAAAAGCCTCGATCAACGGCGCAAGGGTTTCTGCGCGCAGCGCATCAATCGTGCCCGCCGCCGCCAAGGCGCGCGTCCAGGCCGCTTCGAAGGTGAGCATATGCTGCAGCTGCCGGTCCGCAGACCAGATGGCCTGCATCTCGTCATCGCCAAGGAGGCCAGAATGCCATGGGTGATCAAAGACGCTCAGACCTGACATCAGATATCCAGAAAGACGGTTTCGCCCTCCCCCTGCAGTCGGATGTCGAAATGATAGCTGCCCTCGCCCGTTTTTCTGGCGAGCAGAGTGTCGACGCGGTGGCGCTGTTCGATCCTGGCCAAAAGCGGGTCTTGGTCATTGTTTTCATCTTCGAAGTACAGCCGCGTGTGCAGCCCGATGTTGATCCCGCGCGCAACGATCCAGAGCGTAATATGGGGCGCCATTACACTGCCATCGCGGTTTGCGACGGCGCCGGGTTTGACAGTCCGCAGCGTGAATTGGCCGCTGTCCTTGTCAGCGGCAAAGCGGCAAAACCCGCTCACGTTAGGGTCAGCCCCCTCTTGCCCGGCATAACGTCCGGCGGCATCGGCTTGCCAGCTTTCGATCATGGCATCGCGCATGGCCCAGCCAGTGCCATCAAACACCGAGCCTGTGATTGTCACGATCTGGCCCTTGGCGCCGTCTTCGATGGGCGACAGTCCCAAATCCTGAGGATAGATCCCTTCTACCCCAGCAAAGGTCGGGATACAGCCGATGTGCACGTAAGGCCCGGCGGTTTGGCTGGGTGTTTCCACAAGCATATCAAGCGATTGGGTCATGGCTCACATCCCCTCGGGTCTGTTTTCAAACATCGTCTGACGACGGCCCCGCAGCACAATGTCAAACTTGTAGGCGAGATAATCCATCCCTCGCGAATTTTGCATATCCAGCGCCGCAACAAGGCGATCAAGCTGACTGCGATCTCGAATGGTTGCAGCGATGGGACACAGGTCGATCAGCGGATCGCCCTGAAAATAGCATTGCGTGATCAGACGCTGGCCAAAAGTAGGGCCAAAGATCGAAAAATGCACATGCATGGGCCGCCAATCATTGGCGCGGTTGGGCCACGGATAGGCACCGGGTCGAATGGTCATGAATTCGTAGTACCCGGCATCGTCGGTGATCGTACGCCCGCAACCGCCAAAATTTGGATCCAGCGGCGCAAAATACGTGTCTTTGATGTGCCGATACCGCCCGCCAGCATTTGCCTGCCAAATCTCAACCAACGTTCCCGCCACAGGCCGACCCGTTTCGTCCATCACGCGGCCATGCAGCCGGACGCGTTCGCCCACCGCTTTGGCCGCGCCTTGGGTATAGTTTTCGATCAGGTTGTTATCGAGTGGGCCGAGCGTTGAATGGCCAAAGCGCGGGCCTGTCTCTTCGCTGGTGGTGGATTCCATCGACAGCAAGGGCAACGAAGGCGAGCGCGCGACAGAGGTTTTGTAGTCCGGCCAATAAGGCAGCGGATGAACCTCGCGCCTGCGGGGCATCAAAGGCTTTTGGTCGCTCACGGCGTTTCCTCCATCTCTGCATAAGTCTGCTTGGCCAATTTGATCGCATGATTGGCCCGCGGCACACCCGCATAGATCGCGACGTGCTGAAACGCCTCGATCACGTCTTGCTTGCTCGCTCCTGTGCGTGCCGTGGCGCGGATGTGCATCGGAATTTCTTCAAAATTCCCGGTCGCCGCCAACAAGGCCAATGTCAGCATCGACCGTTCGCGATGGGTGATCGCATCAGAGGACCACACATTGCCCCATGCGCCTTCAGTGATCAGGGTTTGGAAAGGATCATCAAAGTCTGTTTTTGCGGCTTCGGCCCTGTCCACATGAGCGTCCCCCAACACGGCCCTGCGGGTTTTCATGCCCTGTGCATAGCGATCCGACATTGGCAAATTCCTTTCCGGTCTTCGTGACAGCCACTTTTGCGTAAAATCAGAAGGCTGCACACATCTAATTTCCGAACCGCTTTAGTATGGCAGCCCGATGTAATTTTCTGCCAGGTCTCGCCGGGCGGTTTCGCTCTGCGACAGATGCAACAACGTGGCCTTGCGCATTTGGGCGGCGAAGCTGTCTTCTCCGTCGAATTGGTGCAGCATCGTGGTCATTTGCCAGCTGAACCGCATGGCTTTCCAAATGCGCGCAAGCGCGCGTTCTGAATACGCGTCGATGCCGCTCGTGTTGTTCTTTTGGAGCGCGTCAACCAAGGCGTGGTACAGGTAAAACACGTCTGAAACCGCCAAATTCAACCCTTTGGCGCCGGTCGGCGGAACGATATGCGCCGCGTCACCTACCAAGAATAACCTCCCCCATCGCAACGGCTCACTCACAAAAGACCGTAGCGGTGCGATGGATTTTTCGATGGATGGGCCGGTGATCATCTGATCCGCCACGGCCTTTGGCAAACACGCGGCCAGCCTGTCCCAAAACCTGTCATCGCTCCAATCCTCGGGCGTGTCGGTCAAAGGGACCTGCACATAGTAGCGGCTCAGATTTTCGTTGCGCATTGAGGCCAAGGCAAACCCGTTGGCCGAGTTGGCATAGATCAGCTCGTGATGCGCCGGTGGGGTCCGCGACAAAATACCAAGCCAGCCAAAGGGATAGACCCGTTCGAATTCACGCCGTTTTTCCACGGGGATTGTCTGTCGGCTTACGCCGTGAAAGCCGTCACATCCGGCGACATAGGCACAATCCAATCGTTTTTCATGGCCCTCATGTTGGAAGGTCACGAAAGGGGTAGC
>JABSSA010000240.1 GCA_013214665.1 Paracoccaceae bacterium | reverse complement strand
GCATCATCCTGATCCCTGTGGGCGAGCGGGTGATAACGCCGGTCTGGCGGGCAATTTCGTCTCGGTTCGGGTTTTCGGGCTAAACCGCCACCATTTGTGCGCCTTTGGGTGCGGCACCCCCGTCCAAAGCCGTGCGCCGGTGACGTCGCGCACGGTGATGCGCGTTACACCTGCCTTATGGACATAAAGCGCAATGGCCCCCGTGGTGCGCAGCACTTCGACATCAAGAATTTCGCAACGCTGCGGCGGCAGCTCGGCCTGCGTCACCACAAGATCCCCTTTGGTGCATCCGGAAAACACCGCCGCCTCGCGCTTTCCACGCACATGCCAAATGCGCGCCGAGCCGGGAAAAACCACCCCCTGTTCGGGCCACCGAAGCGCAGCCTCAATCTGAGACGCGCCATCGCCATCATGCTCCAACCAGTTTTGCGCAACAAACCCGCCGCCTTTTGATTTGCTGACGGCACGCCCCTCCCCCGTCATGACCCCGATCAGAGTTGCATCATCCGCCACGATCACATCGGGGCGCTGGACATTGGCCCAAAGGCCAAAGGCCGCGATCACCGGAACCAGCCCGAGGAAACGCAAACGCCCCAGCCACAAAATGCCCCATAGCGCGCCAAGCGCCATCAGCGGCAAGACCACCGTGGGCGGCGCAGGCACCAATCTGCGCGCATCTGGCCAGCCCGCGATCCAGTCGGCCACGCCCAAGATCCAGTTGAGGCCCAGCGCCATCAGCGACAGCCCCCAACCCTCCAGCCCGATCACCGCCAACAGAACAGACAGAACCGCGGCTGGCACGACAAGCATCCCCATGACCGGAACGGACAGCAGATTGGCAATCAGACCAAAGCGCGCCACGGCGTTGAAATGCGCCGCCCCAACCGGAGCCGTGGCCAATCCGGCAACGGCGCTAGAGATGACCAGGCCTGCAACTCCGGCAACCCAACGCGGTTGCCAGCGCACATCGCGCAGACCGCCAAACACAGCGACCAACGCCGCGGTGGCGGCAAAAGACATCTGGAAGCCGGGGCTCAGCAACGCCTCCGGACGTAAAGCCAAAACGATCATTGCGGCCACTGCCACGGCGCGCAAGCTGATGGCGCGGCGATCAAAAAGAATGGCGGTAAAGGCCACGCTGATCATGACAAAGGCACGCTCAGTTGCCACGTTGCCGCCCGCCAGCGCGAGATAAGCTGCCCCCACCCCCATCGCCCCGACGGCGGCGATTTTCTTGGGCGGCCATCCCAAGACGTGCAAAGGCACCAGTGCGAGGCTGAGCCGCATCAAAGTAAAGACAAACCCCGTCAGCAACCCCATGTGCAGGCCCGATATGGCCAACAGATGCGCCGTGTTGGTGGCACGCAGTGTTTCGATTGTCGCAAGGCTTAGGCCGGATCTGTCACCAGTCGTGATCGCGGCGGCAAAGCCCCCAACGTCCCCCGGCAGCGCGGCCCGGATATGGCGCGACACAGCGATACGCAGCCGAAAAACGGCCAACCGCCAGCTTGTGTCAGGCGGGCCACGGGACAGAACCGGAATGCGCGTATAGCCCACCGCCCCAATCTGTTGAAACCAGGAATGTCGGCGGAAATCAAAGCCCCCCGGCTCCACCGGGCCACGCGGCGGCGACAGGAACGCGGTGGTCATCACCTGCGCGCCGGGAACAAGCGACGTATCCCAGGATCGGTCACCATGCAGCGAAATCCGCACCCGCGCGGGTGTATCTTGAGGCGAGACACGGTCCAGCCGCACGTCATCCAACGTGAGCCGCAGCGCATCCGAAGCAGACCGATCCATCCCGACAATGCGCCCTTCGACAGGCCCGTAATAGCGGCCAAACAGGATTGGCGCGGCAACACTGTGCGAACGCCACCCCGCATACACAGCACCCAAAATGACCAAAGCCACCCCAAACAACAGCGTTATTGCCCCGCTTGGAACAACAAGGCGCGCGAACACCAAAAGCGCAGCAAAACCGGCACTTATACCAAGCAACAGCAAAGACGGCTCAAACCGCAGCGCAAAGTACACCCCTACACCGCAGGCAAACAGCACCGCCGCCCATTCAAAAAAGTGGTCACTCTGCGCATGAAACTGCATCGCAATCCAAAGCCTCACCGGCATGCTTGCCCCCTTGGCTTCAACTGGATACCAGAGGGGCAAATCTATCGCCTGCATGGTTATTGAAAGGTAAACTCGCCCCTATGTCTGATCAGGTCGTGACCCGATTTGCCCCGTCGCCTACCGGTTTTCTTCATATCGGCGGCGCGCGCACAGCACTTTTTAACTGGCTTTATGCCCGTGGCCGTGGCGGCAAGTTCCTGCTGCGGATCGAAGATACGGACCGCGCCCGCTCCACCCCCGAAGCCACAGCTGCGATTTTGCAGGGCATGGCCTGGCTTGGGCTGGACCACGATGGCGAGGTAGTCAGCCAGTTCGATGGCGCGGCCCGTCATGCAGAAGTGGCCAAGGCCCTTCTGGCGGAGGGAAAGGCCTATAAGTGCTTTTCCACACAAGACGAAATCGCTGCCTTCCGCGAAGCTGCGCGCGCAGAAGGAAAATCGACGCTGTTCCATTCGCCCTGGCGGGATGCAGCCCCTGACACGCATCCCGATGCGCCCTACGCCATCCGCATCCGCGCACCACGCGACGGGGAAACGGTGATCGCAGATCAGGTGCAGGGCGACGTGCGCATTCGCAACGACCAGCTGGATGACATGATCCTGTTACGATCCGATGGCACCCCGGTCTACATGTTGGCGGTGGTTGTGGATGATCATGACATGGGCGTGACCCATGTGATCCGGGGGGATGACCACCTGAACAATGCCGCACGCCAGCAGATTGTTTATGATGCGATGGGTTGGGACGTGCCGGTTTGGGCGCATATTCCGTTGATCCATGGGCCGGATGGCAAAAAGCTCTCCAAACGCCACGGCGCGTTGGGAGCGCAGGAATATCAAGCGATGGGCTATCCCGCGGCCGGTATGCGCAACTATCTAGCGCGACTGGGCTGGAGCCATGGCGATGATGAGTTTTTCACCGATGCGCAGGCGCAGGAATGGTTTGACCTGGGCGGAATCGGCAAATCGCCTGCTCGGTTTGACACGAAAAAGTTAGAACATCTGAGCGGTCAGCACATCGCAATCAGTGAAGATGCGGCATTGCAGCAAGAGATCATCGCCTATCTTGCTGCCGCGGTTCAAACTGCGCTAACCGATGCGCAAGTGGACGGGCTAGCGAAAGCGTTACCTTTGGTCAAGGAACGGGCCAAAACCCTACCTGAACTCCTTGAAAAGTCACACTTTATCTTAGTCGATCGCCCTATAACACCAGATGAAAAAGCGGCGAAGGCGCTAGATACGGTATCCCGTGGTATACTGCACGAATTGACGCCGCAGTTGCAAAATGCTAGCTGGACCCGAGAAGACTTGGAGGCTGCACTCAACGCCTTCGCCGAGGCGCAGGGGACCAAATTTGGAAAACTGGCCGGACCGATGCGCGCAGCGCTGGCTGGTCGGGCTGTGACCCCTTCGGTATTTGATATGATGCTGGTTTTGGGTCGGGATGAGACCCTTGCCAGACTTGGCGATGCCGCGCAGGCCTGAATGGCGCGCACGGCACCACCCACTGAGACGTCGGTTTTCCGGCAGCACGGCATTCAAAGTGCCGCACGACAATAGGTAAGGACTCGCATGACAGAACCCACTTCGACTGCAAAGCTCTCTGTTCATGGCAACGATTATGAGTTGCCCGTGTATTCGCCAACTGCCGGTCCAGATGTGATAGACATCCGCAAGCTGTACTCCAGCGCGGGGGTATTCACATATGACCCTGGCTTTACGTCGACCGCCAGCTGCGACAGCACCATCACTTATATTGATGGGAACAAAGGCGAACTTTTGCACCGAGGGTACACAATCGACGATTTGGCGTCGAAATCGCATTACCTCGAAGTGTGTTACCTGCTGCTCTACGGCGAACTGCCTTCACCGACACAGCTGGAAGACTTTGAAAACCGCGTCACAAACCACACCATGCTGCACGAGCAGATGGTGTATTTCTATCGCGGCTTCCGCCGTGACGCGCATCCAATGGCGATCATGACCGGCGTGGTTGGCGCGATGTCAGCCTTCTACCACGACTCAACCGATATCAATGACCCCTGGCAGCGCGAAGTGGCCTCCATCCGCCTGATCGCGAAAATGCCAACAATTGCGGCCTGGGCTTATAAGTTCTCCATCGGTCAGCCGTTTGTCTATCCGCGCAACGATCTGGATTACGCGTCAAACTTCCTGCGCATGTGCTTTGCTGTGCCTGCCGAAGATTACGAGGTGAACCCGATCCTGAGCCGCGCGATGGACCGGATTTTCACGCTGCACGCGGATCACGAACAGAACGCCTCCACCTCCACGGTGCGGCTTGCATCCTCCTCCGGGGCGAACCCGTTTGCCTGTATCGCGGCTGGCATCGCCTGTCTGTGGGGGCCTGCGCATGGCGGGGCGAACCAGGCGTGTCTGGAAATGCTGAAAGAAATCGGCACGCCGGACCGCATTCCTGAATTCATCGCGAAAGCCAAAGACAAGAACGATCCGTTCCGTCTGATGGGCTTTGGCCACCGGGTCTACAAAAACTTTGACCCGCGCGCGACGGTGATGAAGCAATCCGCCGACGAGGTGCTAGATCTGCTGGGTGTGGAAAACAACCCAATCCTCGCCACGGCGAAAGAGCTGGAAAAGGCTGCGCTGTCTGATCCGTATTTCGCTGAGAAAAAGCTGTTCCCGAATGTGGATTTCTATTCCGGCATCATTCTGGAGGCGATGGGCTTCCCGACGTCCATGTTCACACCGATCTTTGCGCTGAGCCGCACGGTGGGCTGGATTTCGCAGTGGAAAGAAATGATTGCCGATCCACAGAACAAGATCGGCCGTCCGCGCCAGCTGTATCTGGGTGAAACAACGCGGGCTTACACGGATATCGAAACGCGCTAAATCGCGATGAATGTCTGAATAGGGCGCCCTCAGGCTAGACGCTTGGGGGCGCTTTTTTGTGGAACGCCACCCCCTTGCCGCCTCTTGCGGCTTCGGTCAGGTTGGGGAGTGACCCGAGTTCTTCACCAAGCGATAGTTTCGCCATGCCGCATCTGTTGATCGTTTATCATTCCGTAACAGGCGGCAGCCGCCAGATGGCGGAAGCGGCGCATGATGCGGCGCGGGGTGAGGTGGACACCCGGCTGTGCAGGGCGCAGGAGGCCGGGCCGCAGGATCTGCTGGCGACGGATGGGTATCTCTTTTGCGGGCCGGAAAACCTCGCCGCGCTTTCGGGG
>JABSSA010000024.1:9326-22924 GCA_013214665.1 Paracoccaceae bacterium | reverse complement strand
CGGGTGTGAACAATACCGAGATCAACACGCGGCTCGGCTGGTATTCCGCTTCCGTCACCGACGGCACTGATGGCACGGCCGAAAGCCAATCATCCGAGGCCGAACAAAAGGCCGACGGCGGCTGGAACAAGGCCACCCCCTTCCCGCTTATTCAAGGCACCGATTGCTGCGGCCGCGTGGTCGCCGCCCCGGACGATCACAGCCACCTCATTGGCCAGCGCGTGCTGATCCGTGCCTGTATGCGCCCCGAAGGCGCAACCGGGGTCGAAAACATCTGGATGGCCTCCGACTTTGATGGCGCCTTTGCCCAATTCGTTTCCGTCCCTGCGACCGAAGCCTTCCCGGTCATCTGCGATTGGTCCGACGCCGAACTTGCCACCCTGCCCTGCGCCTATGGCACCTCGGAAAACATGCTCCACCGTGCCGAGGTTGGCGCCTCAGATCACGTGCTGATCCCCGGTGCTTCGGGCGGCGTGGGCTCCGCCACGATCCAGCTGGCCAAACGCCGCGGCGCGCAGGTCACGGCGATCACATCGCCTAGCAAAATAGATCAGATCAAAGCGCTCGGCGCCGACACCGTGCTGCCCCGCAACACCGATCTCATCGCCACGCTCGGCGAACGCAGCGTGGATGTCGTCGTCGACAACGTTGCCGGCCCCGATTTTCCGAAAATGATGAAACTGCTCAAACCCGGCGGCCGGCTTGTCTCGTCCGGGGCCATCGCCGGCCCCATCGTCGATCTCGACATGCGCGACATGTATCTCAAAGACATTCGCCTGATCGGCACCACCGCCTGGGATGCACCCGTCTTCCCCAACCTGATCCGCTACATCGAAGCAGGCGAAATCCGCCCCTTGCTCGCCCGCAGCTACCCGCTGCAAGACATCGCCCAGGCCCAGGCTGATTTCATGGAAAAAACCCACGTCGGCAACTTCGTCCTGATCCCGCCAACGCTCTGATCCAGCTTCTTTTGGACCCAAATACTCCGGGGGGTCCAGGGGGGCAGCGCCCCCCTTACACTGTCAAAACCCCGTGCTTTACATCTCTACGTCGAACGTCAGCCCCGCATTGGCCCGCAGCCGGTCGATGATCGCACCACCAAACACCGGCGCAGGCGTCAACACGCCACCGGGCGCGCCTGCGGCCTCTTCCAGCAGGCACATGGCGCATTCCGTGATCATCTTCGAGGTTGACCCATAGCCCGGATCGCGATCGCCTGTGACGCCCACAATCATCCGCGCGCCCTCTGCACTGACACCGGTGAACATCAGGTCATAATTGCCGTTGTCCCGCTCTTCCTTTGATGGGCCATCGCCGGGCTTCAGCTTGGCCGACATGGCCGCGATATCGGTCTTGGCCACCTTGTCTGCCATCGCCGCGCCCGCATCGCCCTTGCCGGTGAACATCATCTCTTCATAGGTGAAATCTGCACCATAGCTGTGCCCCATCAACGCATTTGAGCGGTGCACATTCTTGGTGTTGATCGTGGCCATGAAAAACGGTGCGACCCAGACACCAAAGTCGGTGTCTTCATAGGGCTTGTGCCCCGTCGGCTGTGGCGCGCCCTCAAATCCGGGCGTGAGCGCGAAAGGCGACATCAACCGCTTGCGCACCTCGGCATCCGCCATCGCGCGTTTCATGGTCTCTGCCCCTGACGCGGCAGTGCCACCAGAGGCGGTGCCCGACATGCCGCGCACCCGGCATTTCACATCTTTCAACGGTGCGCCAAACTTGGCGTTCGCCGCTTCTTGCAGGAAATAGACCCCCATATCGAACGGCACGGAGTCAAAGCCACAGGAATGCACAATGCGCGCGCCGCTTTCTTTGGCTTGCGCATCATACTTTTCGATCATCTCCCACATGAATGCAGGCTCACCGGAAAGGTCGACGTAATCCGTACCGTGCTCTGCACAGGCCGCCACCAAAGGCTCACCATAAAGCTGATATGGCCCCACGGTCGTGATGATCACCCGCGCATTTTTCACCATCGCGGTCAGGCTATCAGGGTCAGAGGCATCCGCCGCGATCAACGCGGTCTCAGCAGGCAGGCCCATCTCGTCGCGCACAGCGGCCAGCTTGTCCAGGCTGCGTCCCGCCATCGCCCACGGGCGGCCCGGATATTGGGCGTGGATATATTCGGCAATCAGCCGTCCGGTGAACCCGGAGGCGCCGTAAACAACAATATCAAAATCATGCATAGATCTCTCCCGCTAGCTATCCCCTAACGTAGGTCGCAGAGGTCCGCAGGGAAACCGGCTCGCGTCCTCAGAGGCGCAAAGTGCCGCAAGGTTTTGCTGTCTTTTCGGGTCGGAGCCCCGCTTAGGCCACTTTGCGGGTATCGGCCAATTGGTCAATCAGCGTGTCAATCTCATGATGCCGCGCATCGCGGCCATTCTGAACCACGGTGTGAGGTTTCGGGTCCAACACGTCTTCCAGCACCGCCATGAGCCGCAGAAAATAGGCCTTGGCATCCGCATCGCGGGTGTAGGGGTAGATCGAGGCAAACCGCCGTGTCGCTTCAACCGCGCTATCGAGATGCACGCCAAGGTATTGCGAGACACGCCGCACCTGCTTGGGGTCATCCTGCAATGTGGCCTGCAACCGACCCACTTGCGCCTTCACGCGCGCCAAAGCGCCCTGTACATCGTCATCCTGAACCGCGGCCAAACGCGCCGTCATGACCTCGACCCGCATATCCGCCGATTTCACCAGTTTGGAGGCGTTCTGGCGGCTCCAATCGTCCGCGGCCCCTGGCCCTTTCGCTGTGTACGGATCGCGCCCACACGCTGCCATCGCCAACAAGGCCGCTCCGATGCAGGCAAGCCCGGTCAACGGCAGGTTTCCCGTCTGAAAATACGTCATAGCGGCGGTCGTCACACCCAGCCAGACGCAGCCCATCAGGATCATCGGAAACCGAGGCGCATCCGCACGTTTGGCCTGATCAAAGGCGGCCCGCACAGAAATGCCTTCTGAGATCACCCAAAGCGCCAGACCGAAGCTGACGATCAGCCCGATCATGATGCCCTTTTCCACCCAAGGCACGGTTTGAACTGCCCGAAAAACAAGCGGCGTCAGCGCCATAAAAACGATGGCGACAACCTTTTGGTGATCGCGCAGAACCTGCGCTTCGCATTTCTCAACTGGCGTGGAGTTCACAAACTCCAAGCGATCTATATGTGCCATATGTACCCATCTTCCCCATGAGCGTTACCAGCTCAGCACCAGCAGCAGGCAAAACAGAGCCGCAAAGGCGACGTTCGGGACCACCCGGCCCAACCACCCGTCCCCACGGGTGTTGAGCTGTGCGATGGACACAAAGCCAGAAACGATCCACGACAGCCTCAGAACGAGGACCAGACAAAGGACCGCCAATATCGCCAGAAAAAATGCCAAATCTAAAAACGCCATGCCCCAAAGGTGGCCTGGGATTCCGTCAAAAGTGTGTCGGGGCAATGGTGGTTTTGGGAAAGGCGCGCGTGGGCTGGTCGTACGGAAGCGGGGCGAGCGCGTTCGTTAAGCGTGTCGCCCCACACCGCTAACTTCTTAGCCGCACTTGGAAAATCCGCAGTTGGCACAGGTCATGCAGCCTTCGACCATGCGCATCTCATAGCTGCCGCAGGACGGGCAGGATTGGCCGCGCGGGGCTGTGGTGCCTTCCATCGCTTTGGGGTCGGACTTTAGCCCCATCCCCTCGCCTGCGATGAACCCGGTGGTGATCATGTGCTGTTCAATCACCCCACCGATGGCGGCCAGAATGGACGGGATATATTTGCCCTGCATCCAGGCCCCGCCGCGCGGGTCAAAGACGGCCTTGAGCTCTTCGACTACGAAAGACACGTCGCCACCGCGCCGGAACACGGCTGAGATCATCCGCGTCAGCGCCACGGTCCAGGCGAAATGCTCCATGTTTTTGGAGTTGATAAACACCTCAAACGGCCGTCGGTGCCCGCCGATCACCACGTCATTGATGGTGATATAGATCGCATGTTCGCTGTCGGGCCATTTCACCTTGTAGGTGTTGCCTTCCAACGCCTCAGGCCGATCCAGTGGCTCGGCCATATAGATCACGTCGCCGTCGCCATCCGCAGCCACCGCCAGCACAGGCGCGTCGCCACTTTGGGTCTGATCAGCGGCGGCATCCGCCTTTGGCTTTTCTTCCGACACGCTCAGCACCGACCCTGTGACTGCGTTCGGCCGATAGGTGGTGCAACCTTTGCAGCCGGTATCCCAGGCCTGCATGTACACATCCTTGAAGGCATCAAAGCTGATGTCTTCGGGGCAATTGATCGTCTTGGAGATCGAGCTGTCGACCCATTTTTGCGCCGCCGCCTGCATCTTGACGTGATCGCTGGGCGCCAGGGTCTGGGCATTCACGAAATAGGCGGGCATCTCGGCATCGCCATGCAGCTCGCGCCATTTCTGAACGGCGTAGTCCACCACCTCTTCTTCGATCTTGGAGCCATCTTTCTGCAGCACCTTGCGGGTATACGCATAAGCAAAGATCGGCTCGATCCCGGACGAGACGTTGCCGGCATAAAGCGAAATCGTCCCCGTTGGCGCAATCGAGGTCAGCAACGCATTGCGAATACCGTGCTCGGCAATGGCATCACGCACATCATCGTCCATCGCGCGCATGGTGCCAGAGGCCAAATACGGCTCCGCCTCAAAGAGCGGGAAGGCCCCTTTTTCGCGGGCCAGCTCCACACTCGCCAGATAAGAGGCCCGCGCAATCGCCTTGAGCCACGCTTCGGTCTGTGCTGCTGCCTCATCTGAGCCATAGGTCAGCCCACACATCACCAACGCGTCGGCCAACCCGGTCACGCCAAGGCCAATCCGCCGTTTAGCCTGCGCCTCTTTCTCTTGCGCCTCCAGCGGGAATTTGGAGGCATCCACCACGTTGTCCATCATACGGATGGCAGTCGTGACCAGCTTGGTCAGCTCTGTCTCACACACATGTGCTTTGCCGTCTTCGAACGGGTAAAACACCAACTTGGCCAGGTTGATCGACCCAAGAAGACAGGCGCCATAAGGCGGCAACGGCTGTTCGCCGCAGGGGTTGGTAGCCGCGATGGTTTCGACATAGTTCAGATTGTTCGCCGCATTGATGCGGTCGATAAAAATCACACCGGGTTCGGCATATTCGAACGTGGATTGCATGATCGTGTTCCACAGATCCTGCGCGCGGATGGTCTGATAGACCTTGCCGTCAAAGACCAGATCCCAATCGCCATCCGCCTTGACCGCATCCATGAACGCGTCTGTCACCAGCACCGAGACGTTGAACATGCGCAACCGATTGGAATCTGCTTTTGCGGTGATGAAATCCAGGATGTCCGGATGATCACAGCGCATCGTGGCCATCATCGCACCGCGCCGCGACCCAGCCGACATGATCGTGCGGCACATGCCATCCCAGACGTCCATAAAGCTCAGCGGGCCAGAAGCATCCGCCGCCACGCCATGCACATCTGCCCCCTTGGGCCGGATGGTGGAGAAATCATAGCCAATGCCGCCGCCCTGTTGCATGGTCAGCGCCGCCTCTTTGAGCATGTCAAAGATGCCGCCCATGCTGTCGGGGATCGTGCCCATGACAAAGCAGTTGAACAACGTCACCTTGCGCGCCGTGCCCGCACCGGCGATGATCCGGCCCGCGGGCAGGAATTTGAAATCCTCCAACGCGTCGTAAAAGGCGCCTTCCCATTTTTCAGGCGCCTCTTCC
This sequence comes from Paracoccaceae bacterium, assembly GCA_013214665.1. Lineage (GTDB taxonomy): Bacteria > Pseudomonadota > Alphaproteobacteria > Rhodobacterales > Rhodobacteraceae. Next base: position 17,205 of record JABSSA010000024.1, on the reverse strand, counting down.
ACACGGGCGAGATCATGCGCGATCCGTCGCCACGTGTCTTCTACTGTGGCATCAATCGGCGTTCCGTCCGCTTCTTTGAAGCGATATTTCATATCCCAGATTTGCTCAGCGATTGGCGCGGCAAAGCGTGTCATGGCAGGTGATTCCCAATGGTGGCAGGACAAACATATTAAGCACGAAACAGAGTTTTCCACAACCGGTTGCAGTCCGCCGTAAGCCCGCTACCATATGTCGTGGATGGTGGGGGCGACTCTGTGGAAAAAGGCACAATAAACCTTGTAAAACTCTGCGTTGGCGCAGAACAGGTGCAAGATCTGTTAGATTGGCAGGCCAGCGCCCGCGCCAAAGGGCCGGACGGATTGCCGCGCCATGTCACACGCATGTGGCCCAAACGCGAAGAAAAGCTTTTGAACGGCGGTTCGCTCTACTGGGTGTTCAAGGGGCTGATCCTGTGCCGCCAACGGGTTTTGCGGCTCGACGAAGTGCTGGGCGCAGACGGCATCACCCGCTGTGGCATCGTGCTTGAGCCCAAAGTGCACCGGACCGCCGCCGCCCCCAAAAGGCCGTTTCAGGGCTGGCGCTATCTTGAAACATCAGACGCCCCACCTGATTTGCGCGAGGGCCGCGAGAAGGAACAAGTGCTGCCGCCGGAGTTAAACCGCGCGTTGGCCGAGATTGGCGTGCTGTAGAGTTCTAACCAAATTTTTTTGCCAATAAATCACCTGCTGTGAACCATGTCACAGACGGTGCGTCGATTCGATGGCACAACGGTCTCAAGACATATGGAGACCGACATGAAATTCTTGATTGCAGCATTCGTTACCGCAGGCGTCACAGCATTTTCCGTGGCAATCACATCCCCCGCATGGGCAGAAAGCGCTCAACCAGAGACAGCATATTTTCAACACTAAAGCATTGATTTAAATAAAATTTTAAACCTATTTTGAACACCAACACCTTCGTTTATCCGGCTCTCTGCCCCACCCAGGGCAGGGAGCTTTTTCATGGCACCCCGCCGCCGACCTCACTGTATCTCGCTACGTCAGCGGCCTAAAGCGCCCGCTATGTGAACAGCTTCACATACGCCGCCAAAATCGCGCGATATGGGTAACAGAAGTGGTACGGAAGCTGGAATTGACGGCTCTGTGCGGCCTTACGGTAGGAGCCGGGAACGCGGTTTCTTAGCTGCGATCAGTCGAAGATGTGACCCCTTCGACACCTCCTATCGCGTGGCCGGGTTCGAGGGGATCGCACCCGGCCATGCACATGTTCCAACCGATTTTCTTAGCGCGCTTTGCCTCAGCCCAGCTTGTTCACAAACGCGTCCCAAATTGCGCGATCCACATGCTCCGCCGTCCGGCTGCGCCACAACGTGGCTTGGCTGCGCAGAATAAGGCCATCACTCAAAATTTTCAGGTGATTGGCGCGCAGGGTTTCCCCCGTCGTCGTGATGTCGGCAATCAACTCGGCCGTTTCATTGGCCACAGTGCCTTCGGTGGCGCCTTGGCTATCAACCAAAGTGTAATCCGCAACCCCTTCGGTGCGCAAAAACTCCCGCACCAAACGGTGGTACTTGGTGGCGATCCGCAGCGACATGCCATGGGTTTCGCGGAATTGCGCGGCGACGTCGTCCAGATCATCCAGAGTGTGCACATCACGCCATGCGGCTGGCACCGCCAGGATCAAATCCGCCTGGCCAAACCCCATCTCGGCAATCACCTCGACCTGCTGCTCCCAGAAAGGCAGCTTTTCTGTCACCAGATCGGTACCCGTGACGCCAAAGTGAATGCGCCCGCCCGCCAGCTCGCGCGGGATCTCACTCGCTGACAACAGCACCAGCGACATATTGGCCACCCCGGTGATCTCACCCGCGTATTCGCGATCGGTCCCGGTGCGCGTGAGATACACGCCGCGCTCTGCAAACCAGTCAAAGGTCTTCTCCATCAACCGGCCTTTGGACGGCACGCCCAGCTTCAGGCTCATGACGCCGCCTCCAGTTCCATCATCAGCTTGGGACGCAGAACCGCCCCCACCGCCGGAATTTCGGCCCCTTTGCCCAACCGCCGGGTCAAGGCATCATAACGCCCCCCGCTGGCCACTGGCGGCAAATCCGCACGCGTCGGCGCATAAAACCCAAAAACGAAACCGTCGTAATATTCCATCGACGTGCGCCCGTAACCGGCTTCAAAATCAAGCTGATCTACATCCACACCTTGCGCGCGCAACGCCTCGGTCCGGGCCGACAGCCGCTCCACCGCTTGTTCAATGCTCGGCATATCGACCGACAAATCCCGCAGCTGCTCGATGGCAAACGGGATTTTTTCCTGAACTTTCAGGAGCGAGCCAATACCGTCCGCCTCCTGGCTTGGGATCGGTGGCGTCTCGGCATCCTCTGCCAGCGCCGCCAGCCGCGCCTCAATCTCGGCCGCACTGCGCAAGCCGTTGAGCGGCGCCTCGCTTTCGGCATCCACCTGCGCAGGCATCGGCGCGCGCCCGGCATATTGATCCAGCAAGCTGCGGAACCGACGCGGCCGCCAGATATGGCGCATCAGCCGCGCGCGCCTCCGGTCCGACGTGGACAGCCCCGCAACCGCCGCCATCAGCAACCCGATATCGCCCGTCACCGCCCGCAGGCCCAGCGGGGCCAGCACATCGGCCATCAACGCAAAAACTTCGGCATCCGCCGCCGCAGGGTTCGCGCGGTCAAACACCTCATAGCCCACCTGCAGATATTCGTTGGCCCGGTCCGGGTCCAACTCCTGCCGCCGAAAGACCTCTCCGGCATAAGTATAGCGCGCAGGCTCCGCGCCTTCGGCCATATGCATCTGCACCACCGGGACCGTGAAATCCGGGCGCAGCATCTGTTCGCCGCGCAGCGCATCAGTCGTCACATAGGCGCGGCCGCGGATGTCTTCACCGTAAAGCGCAAGCAAGGTCTCTGCCGACAACAGGATCGGCGGCTCAACCACCTGCGCCCCGCGCGCCTCAAAAATGGCGCGCAAGGCGGCGGCTTTAGCGCGGGGATGGGTCATCGGCTCAACATCTCACGCACAGTGGCCACCAGATCGGCGCGCGGCACCTCCACCTGGCTGGGGCGGTCTTTCCATTCCTCCAGGGTCGCGGTCTCGGCGATCTGCGCACCCAGGATGAGATCCTTGATCTGCACCACGCCTTTGTCGTGCTCATCCCCGCCTTCGATGATCGCCACCGGCGACGCGCGCTTGTCTGCGTATTTCAGCTGATTGCCAAAGTTCTTTGGATTGCCCAGATAAACCTCTGCCCGGATACCCGCATTGCGCAGCTCGGCTACCATCGCCTGATAATCGGCCATCCGGTCGCGATCCATCACCGTCACCACCACCGGGCCCTGCGCCTCATCGCTGATCCGGCCCTTGGCGGCCAGCGCCGCCAGCAACCGGTCCACCCCGATGGAAACCCCCGTCGCTGGCACCTCTTGCCCGGTGAACCGCTTGACTAGATCGTCATAGCGCCCACCGCCGGCCACCGCTCCAAACTGGCGCGGACGGCCCTTTTCATCTTTGATCTCAAAGGTCAGCTCGGCCTCATACACCGGGCCGGTGTAATAACCCAAACCGCGTACGACAGATGGATCCAGATCAATGCGGCTGGCGTCATAGCCGCCTGCATCCAACAGCGCCCCGATCTGCTCCAACTCATCCACGCCTGCCATGCCCGTCGCAGATCCCGGCACCAGGTCTTTCAACGTGGCGATGGTGTCCGTCGCACTGGCGCGCTTGGCCTGCATAAAGCCCATGACCACATCCGCCTGCGCATCACCCAGACCCGCACCAACCGTGAAATCGCCGCTCTCATCCTCGCGGCCCTTGCCCAACAGCGCCCGCACGCCCTCCAGACCCAACCGGTCCAGCTTGTCTATGGCGCGCAGCACGATTCCACGTGCCGCCTCGCTCTCGTCACCCGCAAGGCCTGCAACCTCCATGACCCCGTTCAGGATCTTGCGGTTGTTGACGCGCACCACATAATCGCCGCGCGGAATGCCCACACCTTCCAGCGTATCCGCCAGCATCGCACAAATCTCGGCATCTGCCGCCATGCTGGCGCTGCCCACCGTGTCGGCATCACATTGATAAAACTGCCGGAACCGACCCGGCCCCGGCTTTTCGTTGCGCCAAACCGGCCCCATGGCATAGCGCCGATAGGGCGTTGGCAGATCATTGCGAAACTGCGCATAAACCCGCGCCAATGGCGCGGTCATGTCATAGCGCAACGCCAGCCAATCGCCGTCATCCTCCTGCCAGGCAAACACGCCTTCGTTGGGGCGATCCACATCCGGCAAAAACTTGCCCAGCGCCTCAACCGTCTCCACAGCCGAGGTTTCCAGCGCGTCAAAGCCATAGCGATGATACACCTCCGCAATCTGGCGCAGCATCTCGGTACGGCGGCTGACCTCCGCGCCAAAGTAATCGCGAAACCCCTTTGGCGTGATCGCCTTGGGGCGGGGGGCTTTCTTTTGCTTGGCCATGGCGCATGGTCCTCTCGGCATCGTCGCGGCACCGCTTACCCAAAGCCCCGCACCGGGGCAAGCCAGACCACCCGCTTCTGCTTCTTTTGGACCCAAATACTCCGGGGGTGTGGGGGCAGAGCCCCCGCGCCGCTCAGATATCCGTGAAATCACCGCCCCGGCCTTTGCCGCCCGCGAACCGCGCGGCCCCGGCTTGCCCTTCGACGGCAAACATCGCCGCAGAGCGCCATTCGCGCCGCAACCCGCGGGCCAACTCTGGCCCCGTCAGGCGCGCGGCTGCATGGTCGGCCAACATACAGCCCTGGGGAAACGCGGTCAGCGCTGCAGCATAGTCAAGCGCCGCCGCCTCAGCCTGTCCCTCCGGGACCACTTGATTGGCAAAGCCTAAGGATCGCGCCTCCTCCGCCGCAATCGGGCGCCCCGACAGGATCCCATCATTGGCCCGTCCCTGCCCCATGATGGCCGGCAACCGCACCGTGCCCCCATCAATCAACGGCACACCCCAGCGGCGGCAGAAAACACCTGTCACCGCCGTCTCGGCCATGATCCGCACATCACACCATGCGGCAAGCTCCATACCGCCCGCCACCGCGTGCCCTTCGATCGCCGCAATCACCGGCTTTCGCAGCAACAACCGCGATGGCCCCATTGGCCCGGGCAGCGGTGTGGCGCGCGCATCTTCCCAATCGGGTGGAATATCGACAAAGTCGATCCAATCTGAGGCGGACCCATCCGCCGCTGTTTTCAAATCAAAGCCTGCGCAAAACGCCCCCTCAGAGCCGGAAAAAACTGCGACATCCACGCGGTCATCCGCATCAAAGGCCAAAAACACATCATACAGCGCCCGCGCCGTGGCTGGGTCCACCGCGCCCCGCGCTGCTGCCCGATGTGTTTTGATCAGGCGCACACGCCCATGATCTGTGGTACTCACCGACATTGACCACGCCTCCCATTCCGGTCAGATACCTGCAACGTTACGCGGAGGCGCCCTTTTGGAAAAGCTGGAAGAACGGATCGCTCATCTTCAACATCTGACCGATGAGCTTTCGGATGTTATTGCGCGTCAGGACAAAGAGCTTGCGCTTTTGCGCCGGCAGGTCGAGGCGCTGATCGAACGCGAGGCACAGCGCGAAGCCGACATGCCCGGCGGCGTGATCATCGGAGACGAACGCCCTCCGCATTACTGAGCCCGCCATGACGCCATCAGACGATCTTTTTGCCCCGCACGCAGCCTTGGCGCATGATCTTTTGCCACATGCCTGCGCCTCCGGGGACGACGGCGCGCATGATCTGGCGCATATTCTGCGCGTTTGGCGCAACGTGCGCAGCATTCACAAAACCGAAGGCGGAGATCTCAAGGTCTTGCTTGCCGCAACGCTGCTGCATGATTGCGTCGCGGTCGAAAAAGACGCCCCCAACCGCGATCAAGCCTCCCGCCTTGCCGCCGCCAAGGCACGCGTACTTTTGACGGAACGCAGCTGGGACGAAGACGCGACAGAGGCTGTGGCCCATGCCGTTGAGGCGCACAGCTTTTCCGCCGCGATCCCGCCGCGCACACTGGAAGCCCGGATTTTGCAGGATGCCGACCGTCTGGATGCCATCGGCTGGATCGGCATCGCCCGGTGTTTTTCCGTCTCTGGCCGACTGGGCCGCGCGCTTTACGATCCGGCAGATATCTCAGCCACCCAGCGCCCCTATGACGACAGCCGCTTTGCGTTGGACCACTTCCACACCAAACTACTCACCCTGGCAGATGGGTTTCAAACCGAAACCGGAGCCGCCATGGCCGCAGAACGGCACAAGGTAATGCTACAATTCGTCGAAGGTTTTACGGCAGAGGTCGGTAAGGGCTGACCGCCCTACATCTCATGCACCTCAATCACACCCGGCAATGATTTGATCGCGCTGCGGATTTTCGGTGTCACCGGGAAATCCGCACCCAGATCCATATCCACTTCACCGGGTAAAGCCGGATCCATCAGACACAAAGAGATCGGCCCGCGCGCCTTAGTCAGCCCCGCGGCATCCTCCAGCACCGTGCGCACAGAGGCCAGCGCGCTGGCCTGATCCACAAACACCTTCAACCCCATGCCTGTGATCTCTTCTACTGCCAGGTCAATCGGCGCCACGGAGCGGCCCAACAGCTTGAGCTGATCCGCCTCCATCGTGGCCTCGACCGTCACCATCACCTTGGCCCCGGCCTCAAGATGATCCTGCGCCTTTTCCAGACTTTCGGAAAAAAGCGTCACTTCAAAGGCCCCAGTCGGATCTGACATCTGGCAAAAGGCAAAGCGGTTGCCCCGCGCCGATTTGCGGATCTGCAATCCGGCCACCGTGCCCGCGAGCTTCGCCACCAGCGGCTGGCGCTCGGCCTTCAGCGTCACTTCATCCAGCGTCAGCACGCCTTTGCGCTTGAGCGCGCCCATATAATCATCCAGCGGATGGCCCGAGAGGTAAAAGCCCACCGCGGTAAATTCTTCTGCCAAACGCTCTGCAAAAGACCAATCCTCAACCGGCAAAATGCGCGGCTCCGGCAGGTCATCCCCCGCCTCTCCAAAAAGCGACACCTGATTTGAGGCTTTTTGTTCATGGATCGCCGCCGAATAGGCGGTCAGACCATCCAGCGCATTCCAGACCCGGCGGCGGTTCTGATCCAGCTGATCAAAGGCCCCCGCACGGGTCAGCATTTCCAGCGGACGCTTCCCGATCCGCTTCAAATCGACCCGCCGCGCAAAATCAAAGAGGTTCACAAAAGGCTTCTCGCCCCGCCCCTCTTCAATCAGGCGCATCGCCTCAACACCCACGTTCTTGAGCGCGCCCAGCGCATAAACAAGCGCACCCTCAACCACCTTAAACGTCGCATCCGAGCGGTTCACACAGGGCGGCACCCACGGCAACTTGAGGCCCTTTTTCACCTCTTCAAAATAGGTAGCTAGCTTGTCGGTCAGGTGAATATCGCAATTCATCACACCCGACATGAACTCCACCGGATGGTTCGCCTTGAGCCACGCGGTCTGATAGCTCACCACCGCATAGGCCGCCGCGTGGGATTTGTTGAAACCGTAGTTGGCGAACTTGTCGAGCAGGTTCCAAACTTCGGTCGCCTTGGCCTCATCCACCCCATTTTCGGCAGAGCCTTTCAGGAATTTGGGCCGCTCCGCATCCATCGCCTCTTGGATCTTTTTCCCCATCGCGCGGCGTAAAAGGTCCGCACCGCCAAGGCTATAGCCCGCCATCTCCTGCGCGATCTGCATCACCTGTTCCTGATAAACGATGATGCCCTGCGTCTCGTCCAGAATATGGTCGATCGTCGGATGCAGGTTTTCGCGCTCTTTCTGCCCGTTCTTCACCTCGCAATAGGTCGGAATATTCTCC
>JABSSA010000024.1:0-9226 GCA_013214665.1 Paracoccaceae bacterium | reverse complement strand
GGTATGGATAAGCCGCCCGCGATGCGAGATTTGTCGCGCCGCATTCGCGAAGTGTCTGACACCTACGGCCTGCCGCTCGCGCCCGAACGAGTTGTGGGCGATCTTTCCGCGGGTGAACGGCAACGCGTTGAAATCATTCGCTGTCTTTTAGGCGCACCGCAGCTGTTGATCATGGACGAACCGACAAGCGTTCTGACCCCGCAAGAGGTTGAGATCCTCTTTAAAACGCTGCGGCAACTGTCGTCCGAGGGCACCGCGATCCTGTATATTTCGCACAAGCTCGAAGAGATCCGCGCGCTGTGTGACACCGCCACTATCCTGCGCGGGGGCAAAGTTGTGGCCGATTGCGTGCCGCGCGACACGTCGGCCAAAGAAATGGCCGAGCTGATGGTCGGCAAAGACCTCATTGTGCCAGAACGCAAGACCGAAGATGCGACCACCGTTGTGTTGCAGGCCAAGGACCTGTCGGTGCCCGCGCAATCGCAATTTGGCGTCTCGCTCAAAGAGCTGCGTTTCACGGTGTTGCAGGGCGAAGTTCTGGGCATTGGTGGGGTCGCGGGCAACGGGCAGGATGAGCTGCTTGCTGTTTTGTCGGGTGAGATCAGCTGCCCGCCCAACCAGCTATATTACAAAGACGAAGACCTGCACGGCACCAACATCACGCAACGTCGGGCGCAAGGTATTCAAGGCGCGCCCGAAGAGCGGCTGGGCCATGCGGCGGCCCCTGACATGAGCCTGACCGAAAACGCGATGCTGACCGGCGCAGTGCGTCAGGGTCTGGCCAAGCGCGGCATGCTGAATTGGCGCAAGGCGCGCAAGTTTGCCGAAGAGGTGATCACCACATTTGATGTGCGCACGCCGGGACCAGGCAATGCGGCGCGGTCGCTGTCTGGCGGCAACCTGCAAAAGTTCGTCATTGGGCGCGAGGTGCTGCAAAAGCCCGAGCTGCTGATTGTGAACCAACCCACCTGGGGCGTGGATGCGGCCGCGGCGGCGTCGATCCGGCAGGCCTTGATGGATTTGGCGGCAGACGGCGCAGCCGTGATCGTGATCAGCCAGGATCTAGATGAGCTGATGGAGATTTCGGACCGTTTTGCCGCACTGAACGAAGGCAAACTGAGCGCGCCGCGCGAAACCGAAGATCTGGATGTAGAACAGATCGGCCTGTTGATGGGCGGAGCGCATGGTCTGCCTGAAAGCGACGCACCCATGGCGGATGCGGAAGACGCCGACGGTTCCGAAGACGGTGACGCGGAGAGCGATGCGCCAGAGGCCGAGACGGCTTCGGCAGAGGAACCGGGTGACGCGGAGGCAGACAAGCCTAACGCAGAGGTCGAAACGTCTGAGACGGAGCAGGTCGAGACCGACGCCACAGATGAAGCTGAGGCTGAGGCTGAGGCTGAGGCTGAGGCTGAGGCTGAGGCTGAGGCTGAGGCTGAGGCTGAGGAGCCGAGCGCGGGTGCGTCCAGCGCACAAGAGAGCGCGCCGCCCAAGATAGACATCGAAGAGGATGCGGGCGAGGCTGCCACGGAAGGTGACACACCAGACACAGCGGAGCCGCACTCCGAGGCCCCTGCTCCGTCCGACAGCGGCGAAAAGTCCGAAGAGGACGCGGCCCAACCCGAACCGGAGGCCGCCCCAAAAGCCAAAACGCCACCGGCCAAGCCAAAACCGTCCAAGTCGATTGTGATCAATTCAGACGAAGACATGATCTTGCCTCCTGTCACACCGGCCATCGGGTCCGGGGGTATCTCGATCTCGTCTTCGCCGCCTCCCAAGAAGAAACCAGATAGCGAGGGGAGCGACACATGATCCGCCTCGAAAAGCGGCCTCAGGTCAGCGCATTCATGTCATACGCCACCCCCGTCCTGGCCGTTCTGGCCACCTTTGCGGCGGGCGGTGTGCTGTTTTACTTGCTGGGCAAAGACCCGGTGCAATCCATCATCACGATCTTTTACGATCCGATATTTGGTGAGTTTTCCTTTTACTATCGCCCGCAGCTTTTGATCAAAGGCGCGCCGCTTATCCTAATCGCCATAGGTTTGGCCATGGGGTTCAAGGCGGGCATCTGGAACATCGGCGCCGAAGGCCAATACATCGTCGGCGCCATATGTGGCGCAGCCGCAGGGCTTGCGTTTTACCCGATGGAGGCGGTCTGGATCTTTCCGTTGATGATCGCGGCGGGCGCTTTTGGCGGCTGGCTCTGGGCGATGATCCCGGCCTTTTTGAAGGTGCGCTTTGGCACCAACGAAATTCTGGTGTCGCTGATGCTGGTCTATGTGGCCGAGCAATTGCTGGCCTCCATGTCATTGGGATTGCTGAAAAATCCCGAGGGTTTTGGCTTCCCCGGCTCGCGCAACCTGCAACAATACGCTTCGGCGCATAACGCCGAAATCGTGGCGGGCACGGGTATGCATTGGGGCGTGGTCGCGGCCCTGATCGCCGTCATTTTCGCCTATGTTCTGCTCACCCGGCACCGTTTGGGTTTTGCCATTCGAGTGACCGGCGAGGCACCACGCGCAGCGCATTTCGCAGGCGTGAACGCCGCGCGGCTGACGTTCTTCTGCCTCGGCATGTCGGGCCTGCTGGCCGGGCTTGCAGGGATGTTCGAAGTCTCGGGGCCGGCCGGCCAGATCAGCATTGATTTCAACGTGGGCTATGGCTTTACCGCGATCATCGTGGCGTTTCTGGGCCGTCTGCATCCCATCGGGATCGTGCTGGCGGGTCTGCTGATGGCGCTCACCTACATCGGCGGAGACATTGCGCAATCGCAGCTGCAACTGCCTGCCGCCGCCATTCAGGTGTTCCAGGGGATGCTGCTCTTTTTCCTGCTCGCCTTTGACTTTTTCACCAATTACCGCTTCCGGTTTGGATTTCGGAGGGCCGTGTAATGGACCTGTCAGCCATCAATCCCGTCCTTCTCATCGCCGCCATCATCTCGGCTGCGACCCCGGTCCTGCTCGCCGCGATTGGTGAGACCGTTGTCGAAAAATCCGGTGTGCTGAACCTTGGCGTCGAAGGCATGATGATCATCGGCGCGGTCACCGGCTTTATCGTCGCCGTCAACACGGGCGACCCGTTGATCGGCTTTGCAATGGCGGCTGTGGGCGGCGCGGGGCTGTCGTTGCTCTTTGCGTTTCTGACGCAGGTGGCGCTGGCCAATCAGGTCGCCTCGGGCCTTGCGCTCACACTCTTTGGTCTCGGGCTGTCGGCTCTGATGGGGCAAAGCTATGTGGGGATCAAACCGCCGCGGATGCCCGATATGCCATTTGGCGATCTGCCCAACATGCCGGTAATCGGGCCGATCGTGTTTGGCCATGACGCCATCGTCTACGTGGGCCTGCTGCTGGTCGCGCTGACATGGGCGGTGCTGAAATTCACCCGTGCGGGGCTGATCCTGCGGGCGGTGGGCGAAAACCACGACGCGGCCCATGCCTTGGGATATAAGGTCAAACGCATCCGCACGATGGCCATCATGTTTGGCGGCGCTTGCGCGGGGCTGGGCGGCGCGCACATCAGCCTGATCCGCGTGCCGCAATGGACCGAAGGCATGACCGCCGGGGTCGGCTGGATTGCCCTAGCGCTGGTTGTATTTGCATCCTGGAAACCCTGGCGGGTGCTGCTGGGTGCTTACCTTTTTGGCGGTATTTCCCAATTACAGCTCAACCTTCAAGGCGCAGGCGTTGCGATTCCGGTCGAGTATCTGGCAATGTCGCCTTACATCGTCACAATCGTCGTGCTGGTCATCCTGTCCGCCGACAAATCCCGCGCACCGGCCTCGCTGGGGCGCACCTTCCACGCCTCGGGATAGAGGTCAAAAAACAAATGGGGGTATCTGCACCATGAAATTCGGAAAACTGCTGACCAGCGCTGTGCTGGCGCTTGGCCTGGCTGGCGGCGCGGCATTCGCGCAAGATAAGACCAAGGTTGGCTTTGTCTATGTTGGCCCCGTAGGCGACGGCGGCTGGACATATGAACACGACCAGGGCCGTAAGGCTGTGGAAGAGGCTTTTGGCGACGCGGTTGAAACCGTCTACGTTGAGAACGTGGCCGAAGGCCCCGACAGCGAGCGTGTGATGACACAGATGGCGCTGGACGGTGCGGACCTGATCTTTACCACGTCGTTTGGCTATATGGATCCAACGATCAACGTCGCTGCCAAATTCCCGAACGTGAAGTTCGAGCACGCAACCGGTTATAAGCGCGCTGACAACGTTTCGACCTATTCCGCACGCTTCTACGAAGGCCGCGCGGTTCAGGGCCACATCGCGGGCAAAATGACCAAGTCCAACATCGTGGGCTACATCGCGTCCTTCCCGATTCCTGAAGTGATCCGGGGCATCAACTCTGCCTATCTGCACGCCTCCAAGGTGAACCCTGATGTCGAGTTCAAAATCATCTGGGTCTACACATGGTTCGACCCTGCGAAAGAGGCAGACGCGGCCAAGGCGCTGATCGAACAGGGTGCGGACGTGGTTCTGCAGCACACCGATTCCACAGCGCCACAAGCGGCTGCTGCCGAAGCGGGTGGCGTTGTCACCTTTGGTCAGGCGTCTGACATGGCCGAATATGGCCCGTTCCCGCGCGTCAGCTCCATCATCGACAACTGGGCGCCTTACTATGTGGCCCGCACCAAGGCTGTCATGGACGGCACATGGGAAAGCGTTGACACATGGGACGGTATCCCAACCGGCATGGTTGAGATTGGTGAGATCACCGATGCCGTCCCTGCGGATGTAAAAGAAGAAGCGCTGGCGATGATCGAAGCGATGCGCACAGGCGCCTATCACCCGTTCACCGGCCCGATCAACAAGCAGGACGGTTCCGCTTGGCTTGGTGAAGGCGAAACAGCGGATGACGGCACGTTGGCCGGCATGAGCTTTTACATCGAAGGCGTGGACGGCGAAATTCCGAACTGATTCACAGCCGGATGATTGACATCGAAGGGCCTCGCCGTGCTGGCGGGGCCCTTTCTCGTTCCAGCGAAATTCATCTGACCTTCAGGATTTCACTTGCATCATCGCACAGGTCGCAGCATGAACAAATCATGAACTCTTTCAGCTTCTCATTTCGCGATACACAGCTGCACGCCCTTGGCTCGGGCGCGCTGGCTTGGCCTGCGGAGCGGATGTTATGCGTATCTGATCTGCATCTGTGCAAATCAGAGCGCGTGGCGCGGCGCAGCGGTGTGGCGTTGCCGCCTTATGACACGCGCGACACGCTGATGCGGCTGGCAGATGATCTGGAACAGGTGAAACCACAAACCGTGGTCTGTCTGGGCGACAGTTTTGATGATCTGGACGCAGCACAGGCCATGACCGAAGAAGACCGGCTGCTTGTCACGCGATTGCAGGCGGGGCGGGAGTGGATCTGGATCGAAGGCAACCACGATCCCGGCCCGATTGATCTGGGCGGTACACATCTGGCCGAGATGACGCGCGGCGGGCTCACCTTTCGTCATATCGCGGAACCGGGGCAAAGCGGTGAGGTGTCGGGGCATTATCACCCGAAAGCCACGTTGCCGACGCGCGCGCGCATGATCTCGCGCCCGGCGTTTCTGATCGACGATCAGCGGATCATCATGCCCGCGTATGGCACCTACACGGGCGGCTTGCGCAGTGATGCAGCGGTTCTGTCTGATCTGATGGGGCCAGAAGCACAGGCGATCATGACGGGGCCAAGGCCGGTTCAGGTGCCGATGCCACGCCGTGCGCGGCGCGTTGGGGCATAAGGCGGGGTGAACCCCGCCCTACATCTGCGCACATGCCTTCGCTCGCTGGCGGCCCAAGGGGCGGAGCGGGGAAAGCAAATCTTTATCTGAATAAAATAGAACGGCGCCGTTCCGCATCGACAGGTCAGGTTTCGGGGGGTCGTGCTTTCGCGCCCCGATCCAACGTAATCCCGAGATGGTGTTGGAAACACGAGGGATACCCCCGCATCACCAAAGCGTTGTCTATGTGCAGCGGGGTTTCCGCCACGTGCCAGCGAGAGGCGTTTTAGGCACCTAAGGTTAACGCTGCGTGAGCCCACCGCGCGGTGGGCGTTGCGTTTTAGCTTTCGAGCGCGTCGATCATTTCAACGCGGGTAGCGTGACGACCACCTTCAAACTCCGCGTCCAGAAACGCGTCCACAATTTCCAACGCCAGCCCTTCGCCCACAACGCGCGCGCCAAGCGACAGCATGTTGGCATTGTTGTGCTGACGGATCATCGCGGCGGAAAACGTATCCGTACAGACGCCGCAGCGCACGCCTTTGACCTTGTTGGCCGCCATCATGATCCCTTGCCCAGTCCCACAAAGCACAATCCCCAGCGCGCAATCGCCAGAGGCCACACGTTCCGCCGCGGCCGCCCCATGTTTGGGGTAATGCGTGCTTTCCGGTGTGGTAGGCCCGATGTCTTCAACCTCCCAACCGCGCGCGGTGATGTGGGCGGCAACGGACTGACGCAGATCAATGGCGGCGTGGTCGCTGGAAAGAACGATGCGTTTGGCGGCAGCGGTCATGGGATCATCCTGAGTTGGAGCAGACATCTGAATTCTGCGGACCCCTTATCACAGTCAGACAGACGGTCCACCGGCCAGACAAAGAAAAAGCCCCGCAGCGCGTGCTGCGGGGCTTTCTTGTTGGTCTCAGCGATTGCTGCGATTTACTCGCGGCTCTCTTCGCTCGTGTCGATCACGGTGTCAAAGACATCGCCGCCCACGAAATCATCGCCCGTTGGCGCAGCCAATGCTGCCGCCGCTTCGGCCTCTTCGCGGCGCGCTTCGATCACGACATTGTCGCGGTCCTGCGCCACGCGGCGCATGGCCTGTGTGGCACCGCCGGTGCCCGCAGGGATCAAGCGGCCCACGATGACGTTTTCTTTCAGGCCAACCAGCTTGTCTTTCTTGCCCTGAACCGAGGCTTCGGTCAGCACGCGGGTTGTTTCCTGGAACGACGCCGCCGAGATGAACGAACGTGTCTGCAAAGACGCTTTGGTGATCCCCAGCAGGATTGGTTCGCCCTGTGCCGGGCGGCCGTTCTTCGACAGGGCCTTGGCGTTGGCCGCATCGAATTCCTGCTTGTCGACATGCTCGCCCTTCAGAAGGGTGGTGTCACCGCTTTCCTGGATCTCCCACTTCTGGAGCATCTGGCGCACGATAACCTCGATGTGCTTGTCGTTGATCTTCACACCCTGCAGGCGATAAACGTCCTGCACTTCGTCGATCATGTATTCAGCTAGAGCTTCGACACCCATGATTGACAGGATGTCGTGCGGTGCCGGGTTACCATCCATGATGTAGTCGCCCTTCTGGACGAAATCGCCCTCGACAACTGGGATGTGCTTGCCCTTTGGCACCATGTACTCGACCTTGTCCATGGTCTCGTCAGCCGGTTCGATCGCGATGCGGCGCTTGTTCTTATAGTCTTTGCCAAAGCGCACATAGCCGTCGATTTCCGCGATGATCGCGTGATCTTTCGGGCGGCGTGCTTCGAACAATTCAGCCACACGTGGCAGACCACCGGTGATGTCCTTGGTTTTCGCACCTTCCCGCGGGATACGCGCGATAACGTCACCGGCCTGAACCTCCTGACCGTCTTCGACGGACAAGATCGCATCCACAGACATCGGATACGTGACCGGGTTGCCCGCATCATTGCGGATCGGCTCACCATCTTCGCCTGCCAGCAGGATCTCTGGTTTGAGTTCGTTGCCTTTGGGGGCTGCACGCCAGTCGATCACGATCTTCTGAGTCATGCCTGTTGCGTCATCGGTTTCGTCGCGCACGGCGATGCCGCTGACAAGGTCAACAAACTTCGCTGTACCCGCCTTCTCCGCGAGGATCGGCAGTGTGTATGGATCCCATTCAAACAGCTTGTCGCCACGGGCCACATCCTGACCTTCGGTGACAAACAGCTTGGAGCCATAGCCCAGCTTGTGGCTGGCCCGTTCCACGCCGGTTTCGTCCTGGATCGACAGCTTCATGTTACGGCCCATGACCAGAACTTCGCCGTTGGCGTTTTTCAGGGTCTGCGCGTTTTCGAAGGCAATCTTACCTTCCTGGCTCGCTTCCTGGAACGACTGCTGACCACCTTGCGCAACACCGCCGATGTGGAAGGTCCGCATCGTCAGCTGTGTGCCCGGTTCACCGATGGACTGCGCCGCGATGATACCCACGGCTTCGCCAGTGTTCACCATGGTGCCGCGCGCCAGGTCACGACCGTAGCACATCGCGCAAACGCCTTCTTCGGCCTCACAAGTCAGCGGCGAACGAATGCGTGCGGATTGCACGCCCGCCTCTTCGATTGTGTCGGCCATGCGTTCGTCGATCAGAGTGCCCACAGACACCAGAACCTCATCCGTGCCAGGGCGCAGAATGTCGTCTGCGGCCACACGGCCCAGAATGCGTTCGCCGAGAGACGCGACAACCTCACCATCATTGACCGCGGCCTCAGCCGTGATGCCAGCATCCGTGCCGCAATCGTGCATACGAACGATGCAATCCTGCGCCACGTCCACCAAACGACGGGTCAGATAACCCGAGTTCGCCGTTTTCAGAGCGGTGTCCGACAGACCTTTCCGCGCGCCGTGGGTTGAGTTGAAGTACTCAAGAACGGTCAGACCTTCTTTAAAGTTCGAAATGATCGGCGTTTCGATGATGTCGCCGTTCGGCTTGGCCATCAGACCGCGCATCCCGCCCAGCTGTTTCATCTGGGTCACGGAGCCACGGGCCCCGGAGTGCGCCATCATGTAAACGCTGTTTGGTTCCTGTTCGGCACCCGCATCATCATGCGTGGTGGCCGAGATGGAGCCCATCATCGCGTCGGTGACCTTGTCGTTACACTTGGACCAGGCATCGACAACTTTGTTGTACTTTTCGCCCTGAGTGATCAGGCCGTCCATGTACTGTTGTTCAAAGTCTTTCACCTGATCACGGGTGTCATCCACAATGGTCCATTTGTCGCCTGGGATCAGCATGTCATCTTTGCCGAACGAGATGCCCGCCTTGAAGGCTTCTTTGAAGCCCAAAGACATGATCTGGTCACAGAAGATGACAGATTCTTTCTGACCGCAGTAACGGTAAACGGTATCGATCACCTGCTGCACTTCTTTCTTCCGCAACAGACGGTTCACCAGGTCAAACGGCGCCTTGTTGTTCAACGGCAGAAGCGCGCCCAGGCGCACGCGGCCCGGCGTGGTCTCGTAACGCTTGAGAACCTCCTGGCCCTCCTCATCGATCTGCGG
>JABSSA010000239.1 GCA_013214665.1 Paracoccaceae bacterium | reverse complement strand
GTATGTTGGAAAAGCTGTGCGATGCCATTGGGATCACCTGGACCGCCGAAATGTTGCACTGGCCAGCAGGAGGACATGCAGACGATGGTGTTTGGGCCGCGCATTGGTACGGCGCGGTGCATCGTTCTACCGGTTTTGATGGACCAGAGGGCGAATTGCCCGAATTAGAGCCTGTTTATGACGAGGTATTGGCCGGAGCGCTGCCGATTTACAGCGCTCTCAGCCAGCACAAGCTCACTTAAACTTCCGGTCCCGCGCGGCCAGCAGCTTCAGGCGCAGCGCGTTGAGCTGGATAAAGCCTTTCGCGTCCGCCTGATCGTACGCGCCGTGATCTTCTTCGAAGGTCACATGCGCCTCGGAATAGAGACTGTGTTCGGACCACCGGCCCACGGTGCGGGCGAGACCTTTGTACAGTTTCAAACGCACGGTGCCGGTGACATGGGCCTGGCTTGCGTCGATGGCCGCTTGCAACATTTCGCGTTCGGGTGAAAACCAGAAGCCGTTGTAGATCAGCTCGGCATAGCGCGGCATCAGCTCGTCTTTCAGATGCGCAGCACCTCGGTCGAGGGTGATTTGTTCGATACCGCGGTGCGCTTCCAACAGGATCGTGCCGCCCGGTGTCTCATAGATCCCGCGGGATTTCATACCCACGAAGCGGCCTTCAACCAGATCGAGGCGACCAATGCCGTGTTTGCCACCCAGCTCGTTCAGCTTGGTCAACACAGTTGCCGGTGACATGGCTTCGCCGTTGATCGAAACCGCATCACCGCGTTCAAACCCGATTTCGATGAATTCGGGTTCGTTCGGCGCATCCTCCGGGCTGACCGTGCGCTGGTACACGTAGTCAGGCGCGTTTTCGGCTGGGTCCTCTAGCACTTTGCCTTCGGATGATGTGTGCAGCAGGTTCGCATCCACCGAAAACGGCGCTTCGCCGCGTTTGTCTTTGGCGATCGGGATTTGGTTCTTCTCGGCAAAGTCGATCAGCTTGGTCCGCGACGACAGATCCCATTCGCGCCAGGGGGCGATCACTTTGATATCCGGGTTCAGCGCATAAGCGCTGAGTTCGAACCGCACCTGATCGTTGCCTTTGCCGGTCGCGCCGTGGGCCACGGCATCCGCACCTTCGGCTTCGGCGATCTCAACCAGACGTTTCGAGATCAGCGGGCGCGCAATAGAGGTGCCCAGCAGGTACAAGCCTTCGTACACCGCATTGGCGCGGAACATGGGGTAGACGAAATCGCGCACGAACTCTTCGCGCACGTCTTCGATGTAAATCGCGCTCGCGCCCATCAGCTCGGCCTTGGCGCGTGCTGGCTCCAACTCTTCGCCCTGACCCAGATCAGCAGTGAAGGTGATCACCTCACAACCGTATTCCGTTTGCAGCCATTTCAGAATGATGGATGTGTCCAGACCACCAGAATAGGCCAGAACCACTTTCTTTGGCGCGCTCATGCGTTTATTCCCTCTGCCGTATCGAAGCGCGGCCTATCCCTTTTGACATCAGAGGGCAAGATTGACCCAGCCAAGCGGCTCACGTAGGGCAAATGTCTCATTTGGAGGTCAGTTTTTTGGGCACTCAAAGTTTTCAAAATTCCGCACGCGACGCGACGCAGGCGATGCGGGCCGTATTTCCACCGACGCCGCTTTTGCGAAATGAATTTCTGTCGGAACGGTTTGACGCCGACATCTGGTTGAAACGCGAAGATCTGAGCCCGGTTCGGTCGTATAAGTTGCGCGGCGCGTTCAATGCGATGCGCAAGGTGATCCCCGAGATGTCGCTGTTTGTTTGCGCCAGCGCAGGCAACCATGCACAAGGCGTCGCGTTCATGTGCCGCCAGTTTGGCGTGCGCGGCGTGATTTTCATGCCGGTGACAACGCCGCAGCAAAAGATTCAGAAGACGCAGGTGTTTGGGGGTGACAATGTCGAAGTTCGCCTTGTTGGAGACTATTTTGACGACACTCTGGCCTCAGCACAGGCATTTTGCGCCGAAGCAGGCGGGCATTTCCTGTCGCCCTTTGATGATGACGATGTGATTGAGGGGCAGGCCTCGGTCGCCGTTGAGATCCAGAACCAACTGGCGCGTTTGCCGGATTTGTTGGTGCTGCCCGTTGGTGGCGGGGGATTGTCGGCTGGATGTACATCCTATTTTGGCAACACCTTACGTTATGCTTTGATCGAGCCGACCGGCGCGATGTCTTTGGCCGCCGCGATGGACGCGGGCGCGCCGACCGATGTGTCACCCATCAACACGTTTGTCGACGGAGCGGCCGTGGCCAAAATCGGGGCGCGCACGTTTGAACGGCTAAAGTCTGTGCCGCGCGAGATGGTGCACAACATTCCCGAAGATCGCATCTGTGGCACGATCATCGAAATGCTCAATATCGAGGGAATCGTTTTGGAACCAGCAGGTGCGCTTGCGCTGGAGGCGTTGCGCGATCTGGACGAGATCAAAGGTAAAACGGTGGTGTGTGTAGCCTCGGGCGGCAATTTCGATTTCGAACGCCTGCCCGAAGTGAAAGAACGCGCGCAGCGGTACAGCGGGGTCAAGAAGTACTTTATCCTGCGGATGCCGCAGCGCCCCGGTGCGTTGAAGGAGTTTCTGGGTATTCTTGGACCGGAAGATGACATTGCCCGGTTTGAGTATCTGAAGAAATCGGCGCGCAACTTTGGTTCGGTTTTGATCGGGATCGAAACCACGCGGCCTGAGAATTTTGACCGGATCACTGGCGAGCTGGATGACGCAGGGTTTACCTATACCGACATTACAAATGATGAAACGCTGGCCCAGTTCGTAATTTAACAGGAGCCGCGCCATGAAGCTGGACGGAAAATCGGTTGTCATCACGGGTGGGGCGAGCGGCATTGGCGCTGCGATTGCGCGGGCCATGCACGCCGCAGGCAGCCGTGTGTGCATTGCCGACCTGAATTTGGAGGCCGCCGAAGCATTGGCGCAATCCTTGTCTGGCGTGGCTGTGGCTTGCGATGTCAGCGAAGAGGCGGCTATTCAAAACGCGATCTCTGTCGCCGAAGCGGCGCATGGGCCGGTCGATATTTTCGTCTCTAACGCTGGGTTTGGGCGCGGTCAGCCAGATCATGCCGCCTCTGCCGACAATGACACCTGGAATTTGAATTGGCAGGTTCATGTCATGTCGCATGTCTATGCCGCGCGCGCTCTGCTGCCCGCGATGATCGAGCGGGGCGAAGGGTATTTTGTGAATGTTGCTTCTGCTGCCGGGTTGTTGAACCAAATCGGCGATGCAGCTTATAGCGCGACAAAACATGCCGCTGTCAGCTTTGCAGAATCGCTGCATATCACCCATCGGGATCAGGGGATCGGTGTTTCGGTGATCTGTCCGCAATATGTCGCGACGCCGCTGATTGGCCTTGGCGACGATGATGTGGATTTGGCGGAAAATCTGTTGTCAGCCGGTGATGTGGCCGCCTGCGTCATAGATGGCATTCAGACCGAAACATTCCGGGTCTTGCCGCATCCACAGGTCGCCGGATTTGCAACGGCACGCACAGCGGACCCGGAGCGGTGGTTGCAGGGTATGCGGATGTTGAAAGCCAAGGCCGATCGGGAACTTTCAGGCAGTTCGCTCTTGGAATTCTACAAACTGGTCTAACCCGTTTTTGTCCAATCGCCGTTCTGCAAAGCCGCTTTGGTTGCGGCATAGCAAGCGGCGGTTTGCGCACCAGCATCGGGTGGCAGAGTCTTTTCGACGGCCCTTTGTTCGAACGTGTCGCAGAGATCAGAAAGCACCACAAACCCCAGGCTCGATGCGCTGCCCTTGAGAAAATGATAATCCGCTTCGGCCGTACCCGGATCGGGGGTTTCGACAAGGCGCGTGACAACGGGATCTGATTCCTCAAAAAACATGTCGACTACGAAACCGAAATCTTCTTCGCCGATATCTTTGCGAAGTTGGGCAAGCTGCGACCAATCAATCATCCAGACCTCCTTTTGGCTCAGCATGAAGGTCAGTGGTTAAAATTTCGTGGGCGGCGCTGTTCATGAGGCGTTAATCGCCGGTGCTGTACGGACAGGTCGCACCAGAACGGAGTGCCGAGCTTTTCATGCGATCAACCTTAGCCAGCGACCCAAGACCGAAATTTGATGCCGACACCAAGGAACAGGTTTTGGTGATTGATGACAGTGCGTTGCAAAGGCGCATTTTATGTTCGGCTGTCAAACGGTGGGGTTTCGATGTTTTGGAGGCGGCTTCGGGCGAAGAGGCGGTGCAGCTGTGCAAACAGGCCAAACCGGATGTCGTGTTGTGCGATTGGATGATGCCCGGCATGACCGGGTTGGAGTTCTGTACGATTTTCCGCGAGATGACGGCGGACCGGTATGGGTATTTTATTCTGCTGACGTCGAAATCCGAAAAGGAAGACGTGGCGCAGGGGCTGCAATCTGGTGCGGATGATTTTCTGTCGAAACCGGTGAACAATCACGAATTACGCGCGCGCATCGCCTCGGGTCAGCGCATTTTACAGATGCAGAGGGAACTGACCGAAAAGAATGCGATTATCACTGACACGCTATCGGAACTGCAGCGCCTTTATGATTCCCTCGACAATGATCTGATCGAGGCGCGCAAGCTCCAGCAATCTTTGGTGCCCGACCGTTATCGCTCGTTTTCTGGCGGCAAGCTGGCCCTGACAATGCGGCCGTCGGGCCATGTGGGCGGCGATCTAGTTGGGTACTTTGAAGCCGGATGCGATCATTTGGGAATCTATGCGCTGGATGTGTCGGGGCATGGCATTAGCTCGGCTTTGATGACGGCGCGCTTGGCGGGCCTTTTGTCGGGTGCTGGGCCGGAACACAATGTTGCGTTGTTGCGCAACCGCGACGGCACGTTTCGCCCCCGGCCCCCTGCGGAAAGCGTTGAAGCGCTGAATGAAATGGTGCTCGACCAGATGGAGACGGAGCATTACTTCACCATCCTTCTGGCCTTTGTGAACCAGAAAACTGGCGAGGTAATGTTGAGCCAGGCGGGCCATCCGCATCCCGTGATCCTGAGAGAATCAGGCCGGATCGAACAGGATGGCACAGGCGGATTTCCCGTTGGGTTGATGTCTGGTGTCCAGTTCGAAGAGACGGCTTTCACCCTAGCACCCGGAGACAGGTTGATTTTTGTGTCGGACGGGATCACCGAATGCCCAAATCAGGCGGGCGATATGCTGGAAGAAGACGGGCTTGCCGAAATGGTGGCGCGCAACGCGGACGTGGCCGCCCGTGATTTTTTTGAGGCGCTCACCTGGGATCTGACTGACTTCGCAGGACAGATGAATTTGCCGGATGATGTGTCAGGTGTGATGTTTGAATATCGAGGTCAAAGCCCAGACAAATAGCGATGCAAAAGCACCCAATCCCCATCATTGTCTAGCGTGGCCAATGCGGCTTCGGGCGTTGCCCAATGCGCGATATGCTCAACCTCTTGAATCGGGGCAATTTTCCGAACCGGATGTGCCACATAAATGGTGCATAGCTTTTCGGCCCAAAGGTCGTATTCGGGCATATACACAAACCGCCGAAATGCCCCGATCCGCCGGGGACGTGCGATGCGCCAGCCGGTCTCTTCTAAAACTTCACGGTGCAGGGCTTGCAGGCTGCTTTCGCCCGAATCGATGCCGCCGCCGGGCAATTGCACTTCGGTCTCGGGGCCGAACTGTGTCGTCAACAACAGCTTTCCGGCCTTGGGCAAAATCGCATAAACGCCAGGGCGCAAGGTGTATTTCTGGCCCTTGAGCTTGGGCTCTCCAATCCGCGGGATCATCGCTGCCTCTTTTTGTTCGCATTGCGGTGCCTATATAGACGCGATATGCCACCAAATCGGCGTAGAGGAAATCCCGATGACCACTGGAACATCCATCGCGTGGGACGACACCGTCCTGCCATTTCAACTTGATGCCTCTGACATTCGTGGCCGTGTTGCGCGGCTGAACGGTGTGTTGGATGGCGTGCTGAAACAGCATGATTACCCACCCGTTGTCGAGGCGTTGGTGGCCGAGATGACTGTGCTGACCGCATTGATCGGCCAAACGATCAAATTGCGTTGGAAGTTGTCATTGCAGGTGCAATCGAACGGACCTGTGCGCCGGATCGCTACCGATTACTACGGCCCCGAAGAGGATGGCACGCCCGCACGCATTCGCGCCTATGCGTCGTTTGATGCGGACAGGCTCACCGATGGCCCGGCCTTTGATCAGCTGGGCGAAGGGTATTTTGCCGTTTTGATCGACCAAGGCCCCGATATGACGCCCTACCAAGGGATCACGCCGTTGATTGGTGGCTCGTTGAGCACCTGTGCAGAGTCTTATTTTGCGCAGTCCGAACAATTGCCGACACGGTTCAAGCTGAGCTTTGGCAAAAGCACCGAAGCAGGTCAGGCCGAGCATTGGCGCGCGGGTGGTGTGATGGTGCAGCATATGCCAGAGGCGTCGCCATTTGTGGCACAAACCGAAGGCACCGGTGACATCCTGCAAGCCACGGATTTGCTGAGCGGCGATTCTTCGGAAAACTGGGGCCGGGTGAACATCCTGCTCGACACTGCCGAAGAGCTTGAGCTTGCCGGCCCTCAGGTCTCGCCGTCTGATTTGCTGCTGCGGTTGTTCCACGAAGAAGCGCCGCGTGTGTTTGACGCGCAACCGGTACGCTTTGGCTGCACCTGTTCCGAAGATCGCGTGCGGCAAAGCCTGTCGATCTATTCCGCGCGGGACATCGCAACGATGACAACGGACGAAGGCATCGTGACCGCAGATTGCCAGTTCTGCGGCGCGCATTACGAATTGGACCCCAAGACCGTGGGGTTTGAGGCCGTTGCTGACTGACACGCTTGCGCAGATTGAAAAATCGCTCCGCCTTCAGGGCGGGGCGTCTTCGGATTATGACCTGAATGCACCGCTGGATTTACCTCCTGGGCGCAAGCTGCGCCCGGCGGCGGTCTTGATCCTGCTCCAGCCGGGGGCGTATGGCCTTTCAGTTGTGCTCACGAAACGATCTTCGGCTTTGAAGCACCATCCGGGGCAAATCGCGTTTCCGGGGGGCAAACAGGACGCAGAAGATGCGGATGCCGTTGCCACATCCTTGCGCGAAGCCCGTGAAGAGATCGGATTGCCTGATGGGCACGCGCGCGTTTTGGGTCAATTGCCACCGCATGAAACGGTCACGGGGTTTCACGTGACCCCCGTTTTGGCATTTTTAGAGACACCTTTCACATTCCAACCGGAAGCAGGCGAAGTGGATGAGGTGTTTCTGACCCCGCTGTCGCATGTGTTGAACCCAGAGAACTATCTGATCGAAGGGCGGCGCTGGCGGGGGCAAGTGCGGCGATACTATGCGGTGCCTTATGGGCCCTATTACATTTGGGGCGCGACTGCGCGTATGTTGCGGGCATGGGCGGATCGCATGAATTCATAATCCCGGCGGAGACGCCTTGGCTGTGTGACAGCACTGTTCAACGGCTGTTCGCGGCGTTTCTGGACGCCGGAGAAGAGCTGTATTTTGTGGGCGGTTGCGTGCGTAATGCTGTGCTTGGTGCGCCGGTGTCTGACATTGATCTGTCGACCTCTGCCTTGCCGGAAACCACGATGGCCATCGTCAAGGCCGCAGGATTTAAGCCGGTGCCCACAGGAATTGACCACGGCACAATCACGGCGGTGCGCGACGGGCAGCCTTTTGAGATCACAACCTTTCGCAAAGATGTGGAAACGGACGGGCGGCGCGCGGTTGTCGCTTTTTCCAAAAATCTGCGTGAAGATGCCTTGCGCCGCGATTTCACGATGAATGCGCTTTATGCGGATCAAACGGGCCGGGTGATCGACCCGACAGGCGGCTTACCGGATGCGCGCGCAGGTCGGATCAGGTTCATCGAAAACCCGCATGACAGAATTCGCGAAGACCATCTGCGCATCCTGCGGTTTTTCCGGTTCAGCGCGTGGTACGGAAACGCCGATCTTGGGTTTGACGCGGATGTTCTGGCGGCGATTGCTGATTTGTCAGACGGTGTGTTGGATCTGTCCAAAGAGCGGGTCGGACAAGAGATGCTGAAGCTGCTTGTGGCTCCGAACCCTGTGCCGGCGGTGGCGGCCATGTCGCAGATTGGTGTGCTATCCAAAATATTGCCCGGGGCTGATCCGCAGTTTCTTGGTCCTTTGGTCCATCTGGAAGAGCAAAGCGGGACACAGCCCGACCCTTTGCG
>JABSSA010000238.1 GCA_013214665.1 Paracoccaceae bacterium | reverse complement strand
GTTGTGGCCGCCGATCTGGCGGGCACGGGGCTTTTCCGCGAGATCCCGGCGAATGCCTTTATCTCTCGGATCACGCAGTTCAACGCGCCGGTGCAATATGCCGATTGGAAGGCCATCAACGCCCAGGTGCTTGTCACTGGCGCGGTGGCCAAACAGGGCAACAACATCACCGTAAAATTCCGTCTGTATGACGTGTTTTCTGGGGCTGAACTTGGCTCTGGCCTGCAATTCAGCGGGCGGGAAGATGGCTGGCGGCGGATCGCGCATAAAGTGGCGGATGCGGTCTATAGCCGGATCACTGGGGAAGGCGGCTATTTTGACAGCCGCGTGGTCTTTGTCTCTGAGACTGGCCCCAAGAACGACCGCAAAAAGCGGTTGGCCATCATGGATTACGACGGTGCCAATGTGCAGTTTCTGACAGGCTCCGAGGCCATTGTGCTGGCCCCGCGCTTTTCGCCCACGGGCGACCGGGTGCTTTACACCAGCTATGAAACCGGCTTTCCTAAGATTTACGTGCTGAACGTGGGCTCGGTGCAGCGGCGCGTGCTGGAAAGCCAAAGCGGCACGATGAGCTTTGCGCCGCGTTTTGCGCCGGATGGGCGCACGGTTGTCTATTCGCTCAGCACCGGCAGCAACACCGATATCTGGCAGATGGATGTGGGGTCGGGCCAGCCACGGCAACTGACCTCAGCACCTTCGATCGAGACCGCGCCCAGCTTTTCGCCGGATGGATCGCAGCTGGTGTTTGAAAGTGATCGGTCGGGCACCCAACAGCTTTATGTGATGCCTGCGGGTGGCGGCACGGCCAAGCGGATTTCCTTTGGCGATGGGCGCTATGGCACGCCGGTCTGGTCGCCGCGCGGGGATCTGATTGCCTTTACCAAACAATCCAAAGGCCGCTTTCATATCGGCGTGATGCGCGTGGATGGCAGCCAGGAACGGCTGCTAACCGCCTCATTCCTGGATGAAAGCCCCACATGGTCACCCAATGGCCGCGTGGTGATGTTTAACCGCGCGACCCAAGGGGCGAACGGGCGCTCGACGCTCTATTCCGTGGACATCAGCGGCCGTAATTTGCGCCCGGTGCGTACGCCGGATGGGGCTTCGGACCCGTCTTGGGGGCCGCTGCAATAGGGCAAATTCCCAATATCAGCGGAACGTGCTAGACTTTCCGAAAGACAATACAAAGCAAACCAAAGAGGCAGACATGAACAGATCACTTTTTGCAGGGCTGATTGTGACAGCCATGGCGCTGGGCGCTTGTACCAATCCGGGTTTCCTGGGCGACGACGATGGATTTGCTGCGAATTCCGGCACGGGCGGCGCGCCAGCCACGGGGTTGGGCGATGCGTCTGATCCAACTTCGGCTGCGTTTTTCCAGCAAAGTGTTGGGGATCGCGTCTTTTTTGAAGTCGACCAATCCACGCTGACCGCCGATGGCCGCTTTACACTGGATGGACAGGCCGGATGGCTGATGGCCAACCCCGATTACACCGCCGTGATCGAAGGTCATGCCGATGAACAGGGCACGCGGGAATATAACCTGGCGCTGGGCGCGCGGCGCGCGGATGCGGCACGGGCCTATTTGCTGAGCAAGGGGGTGCCCGCAGGGCGGTTGCAGACGGTGAGCTATGGCAAAGAACGGCCCATCGAAGTGTGCAGCGATGAAAACTGTTACTCCAAAAACCGGCGCGCTGTGACTGTGCTGGCTATTGGGCTGACCGGGTAAGGATAAAGCGGTATGCGTTCGATTGTTGCAATTCTGGCTGTGACCCTTTGGGCCGGTGCGCTGGCCGCACAGGATCGGGCGCAAACGCTTGCCGATATCCGGCAAGAGCTGAGCGTGCTTTATGTGGATATCCAACGGCTTAAGACCGAATTGTCAACAACCGGCGCGCCCCAGACCAACACGGGCAGCGGCACAATGCTGGACCGGGTGGATGCGATTGAGCGCGCGCTACAGCAGCTGACCGCGCAGACCGAAGAGTTGGAGTTTCGCATTGACCGGGTGGTCGCCGATGGCACCAACCGCATCGGCGATCTGGAATTCCGTCTGGTCGAGCTGGAAGGCGGTGATGTGAGCCAGCTGGGCCAGACCACCACGCTGGGGGGGGACGCCGCGGTGTCATCAACCCCCGCCGCAGCGCCTACGCCCGTCACCAACGGCCCGCAGCTGGCCAATCAGGAAGCGGCGGATTTTGACCGGGCGCAAGCCAGTTTCGATCAGGGCGATTTCACCGCAGCCGCCGCGCAGTTCAAAACGTTTAACGAAACCTATCCGGGCGGGCCGATGGCTGTGCAGGCAGATTTGCGCATGGGGCAATCCTTGCTGAACGTGGGCGACACCCGCGAAGGTGCGCGCGCGTTTCTGCGCGCGTTTACTGCCGATCAGAATGGGCCGAATGCCGCCGAGGCCCTGTATCGCCTTGGCGCCGCGCTGGGCGCATTGGGCACGCAGACCGAGGCTTGCGTGACACTCGCCGAAGTCGGTGTGCGTTTTCCCGGCTCTGCCTTTGTAGGGCAAGCGACAGAAGAGCAATCGGCGCTGAACTGCGGGTAAGCCGCGATGCATGACGTCGCGCAGGCCTTGGACCTTCATTTTAACCGCGCAGCTCCTGCGCGGATTGGTGTGGCCGTGTCTGGTGGCGGTGACAGCATGGCGCTGTTGCAGGCGGCGGTTGTCTGGGCGGCGGATCAAGGCATCGACGTTCACGCGATGACGGTGGATCACGGATTGCGCGCCAGTGCGGCGCCTGAAATTGCGCTAGTCGCGGCACGGTGCGCAGCGCTCGGGGTGCCCCATCATGTGCGCGTTTGGAAAGACTGGGATGGTCAGGGCAATCTGCAAAGCCACGCCCGCGACGCACGATATGAGCTGTTGTGCGCATGTGCAGAGACGCTTGAAATTTCTGATGTCCTGCTGGGCCACACCGCAGATGATCAGGCGGAAACTGTGATGATGCGGCTGGCGCGGAGCGCGGGTGTAGATGGGTTGGCCGCCATGCAGCCAAGAGCCGCGCGCGGGGGCATTACTTTGCATCGGCCGTTCTTAACCTTGGGGCGTGCTGCACTGCGGGAATGGCTTGAGGCGCAAGGGGTGGCGTGGGCCGAAGACCCGTCCAATGACGACCCCGGATTTGAGCGCATTCGGGTGCGGCAAGCGCTGTCGGGGTTGGCGGATCTGGGCCTGACCCCGGACGCCTTGTCGCAGGTTGCGCAAAATATGACATCTGCGCAGACCGCGCTGGAGTGGCAAACCGGGCGGCTCGCGCGAGAGATTTTGCGGATCGCACATGGGGCCGCTGTGCTGGATGCAGCCCGGTTTCGGGCGTTGCCTTTCGAGCTGCGCCGCCGCCTTGTTTTGCGGGTTTTGGGGTGGCTGACAGGGGCCTTTTATGCGCCGCGCCACGACAGTTTGCGCCGGTTTCTCGAAGCGATGAGTGAAGGTGAGACCGCGACCTTGGACGGTTGTCAAACACAAGGCTACCGCGGTGAGATCTGGATTTTCCGCGAATTTCAAGCGGTTAAGGAAATGGTCACAGATGCGGGTGCATGGTGGGACGGACGTTGGCGTGCCACTGGATGTGAAAACGATGGGGCGGGCTATACCCTGCGCGCGCTTGGGGCTGAGGGCTTGGCGCAGGTGCCGGATTGGCGCGATTTTGGCGCGCCGCGTGCCGCGCTTTTGCCGCTTCCGGCGCTTTTTTGTGCGGATGATTTCATCACCACGCCACTTTTGCCGGGCAAAGGCGGCGCGCGATTAGAATTAAAAGATAACGCTCACAGGCTTTTTGACATGCCAGTTACGCATTGAACCTGCCGCAAGCATGTTTATCTTAGTCAGGAACCGCCGGGCCAACATGCTTCGGCGCGATAGGTAGGAGTATTTCCTTGGGAAACGCACGCAGCATCGCCTTTTGGGTCGTTCTATTTCTGTTGATCCTTGCGTTGTTCAATCTGTTCTCTGGCGGCAACAGCTCGTTGCAGGGCCGCGAGATGAGCTATTCGGACTTTGTTCAATCGGTTGAAGACGGGGCAGTGAACACCGTCATCCTGGATGGGGAGCATGTGCGCTTCCGCCAGGGCAATCAGGAATTCTTTACGATCAAGCCGGAAGACGCCGAAGTCACCGATCTTTTGATCGCCAATGACATTCCGGTGCGCGCCGAACAACAGCAGCAATCTGGCTTGCAGACATTCATCATGTCGCTTCTGCCCTTCCTGCTGCTCATCGGTGTCTGGATCTATTTCATGAACCGGATGCAGGGCGGCCGGGGCGGCGGCGCGATGGGCTTTGGCAAATCCAAAGCCAAGATGCTGACCGAAAAGCACGGCCGCGTCACCTTTGATGACGTGGCGGGCATCGACGAGGCCAAGGAAGAGCTGGAAGAGATCGTGGAATTCCTGCGCAATCCGCAGAAATTCTCGCGTCTCGGCGGCAAGATCCCCAAGGGCGCGTTGCTGGTGGGCCCTCCGGGCACCGGTAAAACGCTGCTTGCCCGCGCGATTGCGGGTGAGGCGGGTGTGCCGTTTTTCACCATCTCAGGCT
This sequence comes from Paracoccaceae bacterium, assembly GCA_013214665.1. Classification (GTDB taxonomy): domain Bacteria; phylum Pseudomonadota; class Alphaproteobacteria; order Rhodobacterales; family Rhodobacteraceae. Next base: position 5,781 of record JABSSA010000238.1, on the reverse strand, counting down.
CTGACTTCGTGGAAATGTTCGTGGGTGTCGGCGCGTCTCGTGTGCGCGACATGTTCGAACAGGCGAAAAAGAACGCGCCCTGTATCGTGTTTATCGACGAAATCGACGCTGTGGGCCGGCACCGGGGTGCAGGTTATGGCGGCGGCAATGATGAACGGGAACAGACGCTCAACCAGTTGCTGGTGGAGATGGACGGCTTTGAAGCCAACGAAGGAGTGATCATCATCGCGGCCACCAACCGCCGCGACGTGCTGGACCCTGCGTTGCTGCGTCCGGGCCGGTTTGACCGTCAGGTGACGGTGCCGAACCCTGACATCAAAGGCCGCGAGAAAATTCTGGGTGTCCATGCCCGCAAAACGCCGCTGGGGCCGGATGTGGATCTGCGCATCATTGCGCGCGGCACACCGGGCTTTTCCGGCGCGGATCTGGCGAACCTAGTTAACGAGGCCGCGCTTATGGCGGCGCGCGTTGGTCGGCGCTTTGTCACGATGCTGGATTTCGAAAGCGCCAAAGACAAGGTGATGATGGGGCCGGAGCGCCGGTCTATGGTCATGACCCAGGAACAAAAGGAAATGACCGCCTATCACGAAGCTGGCCACGCGCTGGTGGGGATGAAGCTGCCGAAATGTGACCCGGTCTATAAAGCCACGATCATTCCGCGCGGTGGTGCTTTGGGCATGGTGATGAGCCTGCCCGAGATGGATCGGCTCAACATGTTCAAGGATGAATGCCACCAGCGTCTGGCCATGACCATGGCGGGCAAGGCGGCTGAGATCCATAAGTATGGCGCGGAAGCGGTCTCCAACGGCCCGGCGGGTGACATTCAACAGGCTTCGGCCTTGGCCCGTGCGATGGTTCTGCGTTGGGGCATGTCGGACAAGGTGGGCAACATCGACTATTCCGAGGCTGCGGAAGGCTATCAGGGCAACACGGCGGGCTTCTCCGTTTCTGCCAACACCAAGGAATTGGTGGAGCAGGAGGTGCAGCGGTTCATTCAGGACGGCTATGAATGGGCACTGAAGCTGATCCAGGAGAACGAGGAAGAGTTTGAACGGCTCGCCCAAGGGCTCTTGGAATACGAAACGCTGACCGGCGAAGAGATCGAGCGCGTTCTGCGCGGTGAGCCGCCACATTCCGGTGACGATGCTGATGGCGGCTCTGCGGTCGAAGAGAAAAAGCCGAGCCTGACGGCGATCCCGAAAGCCTCCAAAGGGCGCAAGCCGGGTTCATCGGAAGATGGTGACGGCGGGATGGAGCCTGAGCCGACGGGCTGATCTGGCAATGAGCCGCATACGTGATTGGAATCCCGGGGCCTATGAACGGTTCCGGGATTTGCGTTTGCGCCCCGCGATGGATTTGCTGAGCGCCGTTGGGGCTTTGCCGGATGGGCCGTGCGTTGATCTTGGTTGTGGCGCGGGGGCCGCCGGGGCCGCGCTGAAAGAGCGTTGCACCGGGCGGACTTTGATCGGGGTTGATAGCTCTCCGGCGATGTTGAGCAAAGCGCAGGAAACGGGCGCCTATGACAGGCTGGTGCAGGCCGATGTGTCAGATTGGGTGCCGGATGACGCGCCCGCGTTGATCTTTTCCAACGCTGTGCTGAATTGGCTGTCGGATCACACCACTTTGTTGCCACGGCTGGCCCGCCTTGTGGCGCCTGGCGGGTGGTTTGCCATGCAGGTGCCAGGCCAGAACGATGCGCCATCCCACAGGCTGTGGCGTGATTTGACAGGGCAGTCAGGCGTTGCCGGTGTCCTTGATCCGGTTGAGTATGCGGATCTTCTGATGCCGCTAGGCCCCGTTGATGTCTGGGAAACCCGTTACGTTCAGTGTTTGCCCGCTTCAAATCAAGGGCACCCGGTGCGCCGTTTCACGGAATCCACCTACGGTCGTCAATTTCTGGACTCGCTGGATGACGCGGGCAGAACCGCATTGGTTGCGGCATACGACGCCGCGATTGAGGCGCATTACCCCACGCGCGCTGACGGCACGGTGCTCTTTCCGTTCCGGCGGGTGTTTGCGGTGTTGCAGCAGGGCATGTGATACAAATCATCACAAATTGTGTGTGGCCCCGCTGACCGATCTCTGCCTAAGTGCGCCACGCTGAAATTTAAAAGGATGTGCCCCATGCCCGCATTGAAACCGACCCAATTCGCCGCCGAAGTCATTTGGCTGGGCCGCGTCGTCTCTGGCGGCGAGGGTATCCGCTCCGAAGTAATCGAAGGTGCCTTTGCCAGTTTTGACGGCTTCGACGGCGAAGTGCATGGTGGCGCGACGCGCCCATCTTGTGTGCGCACTAAAGCGCAGCATCCCAAAGGCACAACGATCAGAAATGTGCGCCAGTTGAGCATTCTTTCAGAAGAGCAAGTGGCGCAAACAGCCGCAGAAATGGGGATCGCGCAGATTGATCCGACATGGCTCGGCGCGTCGCTCATAGTGCGCGGCATTCCTGACTTTACCCATGTGCCGCCCTCATCGCGGTTGCAGGCCCCCAGCGGGGCAACTTTGGTGATCGATATGGAAAACCGCCCTTGCCAATTTCCGGCCAAAGAAATCGAGAAAGAAGAGGCAGGATTTGGAAAGCTATACCTGCCAGCCGCGCGAGGGCGCCGTGGCGTGACGGCCTGGGTGGAGCGCGAAGGCGATATTCGTATTGGCGACAAAATGACACTGCATGTTCCAGACCAGCCCGTTTGGGCGCATTTGGAAGAGGCACGTGCCGAATAATTGCGACCTTGCGGCAGAATTGTCTATTGACCTCACAGGTCAAAGTTCCAAGGTAACGTCCCGGAAGTCATGAAAAAATGCCGCTAGGTTTCATTTGACCAATGTTTGAAATGGGGCGTATCGAAAAGCCCAAGCGAAGACGCCGGAAATTCCGGCAATGCCAGCGATAGGAGCCAGCAATGGCAGAGATTGAACGCGAAACGATGGAATATGACGTCGTGATCGTCGGAGCAGGCCCCTCGGGCTTGTCGGCGGCGATCCGGCTAAAGCAGATTGATCCCGATCTGGAAGTCGTGGTTTTGGAAAAAGGCTCGGAAGTGGGCGCACATATCCTGTCTGGGGCGGTTCTGGACCCGTCGGGGCTGGACCGCCTGATCCCGGATTGGAAAGAGAAGGGCGCGCCGCTGAACGTGCCGGTGAAAGAAGACAACTTCTTTGTCTTTGGCGCAGCGGGCCACATCCGGTTGCCCAATGCCATGATGCCGCCGTTGATGAACAACCACGGCAATTACATCGTGTCGATGGGCAACGTCTGCCGCTGGATGGCGGAACAAGCCGAAGAGATGGGTGTTGAGATCTTCCCCGGCATGGCCTGCTCGGAGCTGGTTTTCGGTGACAATGGCGAAGTCAAAGGCGTTGTGGCCGGTGAGTTTGGTCTGAACGCTGATGGCGCACCCGGCGACGGTTATGAGCCGGGCATGGAATTGCACGGCAAATATGTCTTCCTCTCCGAAGGTGTGCGCGGATCTCTGTCAAAAGAGGTGATTGCGAAATACAATCTCGCGGCCAATTGCGACGTGCCAAAGTTTGGCATCGGTATGAAGGAAATCTGGGAAGTCGACCCTTCCAAGCACAACGAAGGTGAAGTGACCCACACGATGGGCTGGCCTCTTGGCTGGAAAAACACCGGCGGCTCGTTTGTTTATCACCTGGACAACAACCAGGTGTACGTGGGCTACATCGTTGACCTGAATTACAAAAATCCGCACCTGTTCCCTTACATGGAATTCCAGCGGTTCAAGCATCACCCAAAGATCGCCGCCCTTCTCGAAGGTGGCAAACGGGTGGCTTATGGCGCGCGCGCAGTGACCAAGGGCGGGTTCCAGTCGATCCCCGAAGTTGCCTTTCCAGGCGGTGTATTGCTGGGCTGTTCTGCGGGCTTGGTGAACTTGCCGCGCATTAAGGGCAATCACAATGCGATGCATTCGGGCATCGAAGCTGCCGAAGCCGCCGTTGCCGCGCTCAAGGAAGGCCGCTCTGGTGATCGGCTTACCGCGTATGACACGGCGTTGCGCACGGGTGCGGTTGGCAAAGACCTCAAAAAGGTGCGCAATGTGGCGCCGCTGAACGGGCGTTTTGGCCTGCTGGGCGGCCTGCCTTTGGGCGGCTTTGACATGTGGTTCCAGACGCTCTTTGGCTTCTCGCTCTTTGGCACGCTCAAGCACGGCAAGACCGATGCTGAATCGACTGAGACAGTTTATAAGCACGCGCCGATTGACTATCCGAAACCGGATGGCAAGCTCAGCTTTGACCGCCTGACCAACGTCAGCTTTTCGATGACAAATCACGAAGAAAGCCAGCCTGCGCATTTGCGTCTGACGAACCCGGACGTGCCTGTGTTGGAAAATCTGGGCAAGTACGCGGAACCCGCGCAGCGCTATTGCCCGGCGGGTGTTTATGAAGTGGTGAAGGAAGAGGGCAAGGAAACCCGCTTTGTCATCAACTTCCAGAATTGTGTGCATTGCAAAACATGCGACATCAAAGACCCGGCGCAGAACATCACCTGGGTGACACCCCAGGGCGGTGACGGGCCGAACTATCCGAATATGTAAAACGCAGTTGGGCTGGCGCGTGTTCGGCGCGCCAGCCCGTTGCGGCACGGATAAATTTTAAATCAGTCTTAGCCAAATTACGCCCTGTTGATCGCGTAATCCCGTGATCAGCCTTGCGCAGCGGTGCGCGAGTGATAGCTTGTTTCAAAGCGAAAGAGGCGCATCAGGTTTATGTTGAAAACATCCCACGTTCTGACCGCGGCAATTCTGGCATTTGGTCTCACAGCCCCCGCGCTGGCCCAATCTGTGGCTGGCCCTTATCTGGCGGCGCGGCAGGCGGCCAAATCCAGCGATTTTGAAACAGCGGCTGAGTATTACACCATGGCTTTGGCGCGTGACACGCGCAACGCAGGGCTGATGGAGGATTCGATTTTTGCCCAGATCGGGCTAGGCGCGATTGACCGGGCTTTGCCCGTCGCAAAGCTGGTTGAATCCAACGGGCTGCGCAGTCAGGCCGCGCATATGGTTGTCTCTGCGGCGTTGCTGAAAGAGCAAGACTATGACGCCTTTCTTGATCGCAACCCTGATGAGCTGGGCGTTGGCCCGCTGGTTGACGGGCTTTTGGAGGCCTGGGCGCTTGTGGGCGCAGGCGATATGCAGGCAGCCAATGACAAGTTTGACGAGGTCGGAGACCAGCAAGGCCTGCGTGGTTTTGCGCTTTATCATCAGGCGATGGCCTTTGCCGCGACAGGCGAATTCGAAGCGGCGGAGCGGATTTTGGGGGCGGAACCCAATCTGACCACGATCACGCGGGGCTCTGTTTTGGCGCGTGTGCAAATCTTGTCGCAACTGGGCCGCAATGCCGAAGCGCTGGCGGCGATTGACGCCGCCTTTGGCCCGGACCGTGACCCGGAGCTGTCGGCTTACGTGGCGCCGCTACAGGCGGGACAAAAGCTGCCGTTTACGCATGTCACCTCCGCGCGTGATGGCGCGGCGGAGGTCTATTATACACTGGCCGAGGCGCTGCGCAGCGAGGCGGGGCTGAACTACACGCTGATCTATGGGCGTATGGCGCAATACCTGCGCCCCGATCATGTGGATGCGATCCTGTTTACCGCTGAGGTTCTGGAAGAGCTCGACCAACCGGATCTGGCCGCGGTGGCCTATAAATCCGTGGCCACAGAGCACCCGGCCTATTACGCGGCCGAGATTGGCCGCGCGGGCGCGCTGCGCGGGGTCAGCAAGCTGGATGCCGCGATCGAAGTGCTGGACCAACTGGCGGATC
>JABSSA010000237.1 GCA_013214665.1 Paracoccaceae bacterium | reverse complement strand
CATATTCCACGTGCGCTGTGGAAATGGTGATGCCGCGGGCTTTTTCTTCTGGCGCGCCGTCAATCTGGTCATACGCTTTGAAGTCACCAAAGTACTTCGTGATCGCCGCTGTCAGCGTCGTCTTACCGTGGTCAACGTGCCCAATCGTGCCGATGTTCACATGCGGCTTCGTGCGTTCAAACTTTTCCTTTGCCATGATGGCCTCCTCTATCTTACGGGCGGCGGGGTGAACCCCGCCCTACGGTTGGTGGTAGGGCGGGGTTCACCCCGCCTTCCCGGTTATGCGTATTTCGCTTGGATCTCTTCAGAGATGTTCTGCGGAACAGGTTCGTAATGGTCGAACTGCATGGTGAAGTTCGCACGACCCGACGACATCGACCGCAATGTGTTGATGTAGCCGAACATGTTCGCCAGCGGCACGAAAGCGTCGATCGCGATGGCGTTGCCGCGCGAATCCTGCCCCTGCACCTGACCCCGACGGGATGTCAGATCGCCGATGATGCCGCCGGTGTATTCGTCCGGCGTCACAACTTCGACTTTCATGATGGGCTCAAGCAGTTTCGCACCCGCAAGGCGCATACCTTCGCGCATCCCCATCCGAGCGGCGATTTCGAAGGCCAGAACCGACGAGTCAACGTCGTGGAATTTACCGTCGATCAGCGCAACCTTGAAGTCGATCACAGGGAAGCCAGCCAGAGGGCCGCTGTCCATCACGGACTGAATGCCCTTTTCAACACCTGGGATGTATTCCTTTGGAACAGCACCGCCCACGATGCGGGATTCAAAGGAATACCCTTCGCCCGGCTCTGTTGGCGTGATGATCAGCTTCACCTCGGCAAACTGACCGGAACCACCGGACTGTTTCTTGTGCGTGTAGGAATGCTCCACCTCGTGACCAATGGTTTCGCGGTAGGCCACCTGCGGTGCACCGATGTTCGCTTCCACTTTGAATTCACGCTTCAGACGGTCCACCAGGATGTCGAGGTGAAGTTCGCCCATGCCCTTCATGATGGTCTGACCGGATTCCAGATCAGTTTCCACACGGAAGGATGGATCTTCGGCCGCCAGACGCTGCAGACCCTGAGACATTTTCTCTTGGTCGTTCTTCGTTTTTGGCTCAACCGCAATCTCGATCACCGGATCGGGGAAGGTCATTGTTTCCAGAACCACCTGATCCTTCTGATCACAGAGCGTGTCGCCCGTTGTGGTGTCTTTCAGACCCGCCAGCGCGATGATGTCGCCCGCGAATGCTTCTTCGATCTCTTCCCGGTTGTTGGAGTGCATCATCATCATACGACCGATGCGCTCTTTCTTGCCTTTGGTCGAGTTCAGGATGGTCTCACCCTTGTTCATGGTGCCGGAGTAAATCCGGGTGAACGTCAGGGAGCCAACGAAGGGGTCGTTCATGATTTTGAACGCAAGACCAGAGAAGGCCATGTCGTCATCCGCGCGGCGCGCGATGTTACGTTCTTCGTTTTCGTCGCCTGGCGCAAAGCCCATATAGTCAACAACGTCGAGCGGGCTTGGCAGATAGTCGATCACAGCGTTCAGCAGCGGCTGAACACCTTTGTTTTTGAACGCGGAACCACCCAGAACCGGCACAAACGCCATGGACAGCGTGCCCTTGCGGATCAGCTTGCGCAGCGTTGGCACGTCAGGCTCGTTGCCTTCGAGGTACTCCATCATGGCGTCGTCGTCTTGCTCAACGGCCGCTTCGACCATCTTGCTGCGCCATTCGTTGCACATGTCTTTCAGGCTGTCGCGGATGTCACGCTTTTCCCAGGTCGCGCCGAGATCTTCGCCGACGTAAACCCATTCCTGCATGGTCACCAGGTCAACCAGACCTTCCAGCTCGTTTTCTGCGCCGATTGGAATAGCCACAGGCACAGCACGCGCGCCGGTGCGGTCTTCGATCATGTGCACACAGTTGAAGAAGTCCGCGCCGATTTTGTCCATCTTGTTGACGAACACAATCCGCGGCACGCTGTAGCGATCCGCCTGGCGCCATACGGTTTCTGTCTGTGGTTCAACACCTGCGTTGGCGTCCAGAACACAAACCGCACCGTCGAGAACCGCCAGAGAACGCTCAACTTCAATGGTGAAGTCCACGTGGCCGGGGGTGTCGATGATGTTCAGGCGGTGCTTTTCAGTTTCGGCTGTTTTGCCGTCTTCTGTGCGTTCCCAGAATGTGGTGGTCGCCGCAGAGGTGATCGTGATGCCACGCTCCTGCTCTTGCTCCATCCAGTCCATGGTGGCCGCACCATCGTGCACCTCACCGATGTTGTGGGATTTGCCTGTGTAATACAGGATACGCTCCGAACAGGTCGTCTTGCCGGCATCGATGTGAGCCATGATGCCGAAGTTGCGGTAGCGGTCGAGAGGATAATCGCGTGCCATAAGAGCTGTGCCTCGATTAAATGTGAGAAGTTACCAACGGTAGTGAGAGAACGCTTTGTTCGCTTCAGCCATCTTGTGCGTATCTTCGCGCTTCTTCACGGCAGTACCGCGGGACTGTACAGCGTCCAGCAGTTCGCCGGCGAGGCGTTCTTCCATGGTGTTTTCGTTGCGGTTGCGCGACGCGGTGATCAACCAACGGATCGCCAAAGCTTCGCGGCGCTCGGGGCGCACCTCAACCGGCACCTGGTAGGTCGCACCACCCACACGGCGCGAGCGAACCTCGACCGATGGCTTGATGTTGTCCAGCGCTTCGTGGAACACCTCAACCGGTGCGCGCTTGACCTTGTTTTCGACGCGATCCAGCGCGCCGTAAACAATGCGTTCCGCGACGGATTTTTTACCGTCCAGCATCAGGTTGTTCATGAATTTCGACAGAACCTTATCGCCAAATTTGGCGTCGGGCAGGATTTCGCGCTTCTCGGCAGCGTGACGACGGGACATCTTGGTCTCTCCTTACTTCGGACGCTTCGCGCCGTATTTCGAACGGCGTTGCTTCCGGTCTTTCACACCTTGTGTATCCAGCACGCCCCGCAGGATGTGATAGCGCACACCAGGAAGGTCTTTTACACGGCCGCCACGGATCAGAACCACAGAGTGTTCCTGAAGGTTGTGGCTTTCACCTGGGATGTAAGAAATGACCTCGTAGCCGTTGGTCAGGCGCACCTTTGCTACCTTCCGCATAGCGGAGTTCGGCTTTTTCGGTGTGGTCGTGTACACGCGAGTGCAGACGCCGCGTTTTTGCGGGCACTGCTCCAGGTGCATCGACTTAGAGCGTTTGATTTTTGGCTGCCGCGGCTTGCGGATCAGCTGCTGGATCGTTGGCATTCCGGTTCTTTCCCCGTCTCAACAACACATGTGTTTGCGGGACGACCCCGCGGTTTCAATTCAACAGCGCTGAAGTGCGTCCACCAAAGCGCAAAAACCGCAATCGTTCCCAAAGGGGACGACGCGGAGGGTTTCCAGAGGATCGGGCCAATGCCTGGCCGGATCGTGACCACTACAGTTCTGATATCGGGACCAAGGCGCAAATCACCCCGTCCCAAGATGCGCGGCATATACGGGGAGTCGATTTGGCTGTCAACAGCAGCAGACCACTTGTGCGCAGTTCGGCTTGTGGGGCAAGCTACACGCAGGAGTTTTGCAACGTGCGGGGCAAGAAAACGATGGAAGTGATCGGGCTTTGCCGGTTTTCCTATCCCGCTTTAGGCGGCTTTCAGGTGGAACACGACTCAATCGAGGATCGCAAGGCCTATCTTTGGTCCGAAGCGCGCCTAGAAGAGCGGTTTCGCTTGATGGAAACCATTGCGCTGCCCTGCTTGCGTGCTCAGACGGACCCAGAGTTCACCTTTGTCATTTTGATCGGAGATGACTTTCCTAATCGGCATTCTGACCGGCTGCACGACCTCGTTAGTGGTATGCCACAGGTACATATCGTGGCCGAACCGCCGCGCAACAATCGCGAGGTGGCCAAAGATCTGCTCAATCAGGCGCGCGCGCATCCGGACAAGCCGTGCATTCAGTTCCGGTATGACGATGACGACGCGGTGGCTGTAGACTTTGTGGAAAAGGCGCGCCAGGCCGCAAAAGATACCAAAGTGCTTGCCGCAAAACACGTCAGCATCGCCTTCGACTGGCAGCAAGGATACGTCGCCGAACTTGACCACACGGGCATCTCAGCAGCTCCAATCCAGCGCGCACTGAACACCGCCGCTCTTGGCATGTTCATTTCGGGCGGCAGCACGCGCACGATCCATAACTTTGCACACCACAAGATTTCACGGTTCATGCCGGTGGTCTCATTCAATGATCCGGACATGTATGTGCGCACGCACAACGGCTTTAATGACAGCCGACAGACCAAAGCCAAGCAGGTAAATGTCTCCCCCTTGACCAAAGCGCAGGAAACGCTCTTCCACGAGCGATTTGCGATTGACTTAGATCACCTGCGCTCAGTCTTTGGCGCGGCGTAAAGCAAGACGTTCTCGGTAGAGCGTGAACAAGCCAGTTCCGACCACAATTGCAGCCCCAACAAAGGTCATGGCGTCTGGCCATTCGCCAAAAATAACGAATCCAATTACAAGCGCCCAGATCAAGCTGGTGTAGCGAAACGGCGCAATGAACCCGATATCGCCCACGCGCATCACCCGTACCGAGAAATAGTATCCACCCAAAACAAACACACCTGCCCCCGCGATTAAGGCCGCCAAATCAAGTGTCACAGGCTGCCATTCCACGGCTGCTGACGCGACCGCGGCAAACGCCACAACACCAACAGAGGCCGCCAATGTCACGGTCATTGACGGCACATCCTTGGACAAACGGCGCGTGACCAGATCGCGCATTGTGATGCAGACAACCGCGCAAAGAGCGTACACCGACCAGATCGAAAATCCGTCTGCGCCAGGTCGCACGATCAAAAGCATCCCGGCAAAACCCACCGCAATGGCCAAAAGGCGGCGCCATCCCAACGGCTCGCTTAGGAACAGGGCCGCACCAAGACTGACCGACAGGGGCAGCACTTGCAAAATCGCTGTGACGTTGGCGATGGGCATGTTCATCAAAGCGCTTAGAAAGAAAATCGCCGCTCCGATTTCGCTCAGCGTCCGAAGGCCAACCAGGATCCAATCACGCCGCGCCATGCGGAACTGCAACTGACCCAGCGCAACTGCCAGCCCCAGAATCAAAGCCGTCGTCAGAATTCCCCTCAAAAAGAGGATCTGCATCAACGGCATCTGCGCCCCGGCGACTTTGATGAATGCGTCATTGATCGTGAAAGACGCCATCGAGGCCATCATAAGCAGCGCGCCTGCAACATTGGGAGACATGTCAGCAATCCTTTGGCGCGGGGCCCCATTGGCTGCGTCGCGCATGTCACAAGCGCTACTGCTTTGTCCGCGCGGCGTCTAGGCCCTGTGCAATTCCATCGCCAATGTGCATGGTGGCGCGCATGACACCCCCTGTGACCAAAACCGTGTTGATGCTGGGCGCGACTGGCACCGCCGGGCAGGCCACTCTTGCCGCGTTGCTAAACGCCGGGCACAGGGTGATCTGTCTCATCAGACCAAGATCCGCTATTCCAAAAGGCTTCGACCTTGCGGAGTTTAGGGTTTGCGATATCACCGACCCGAAAAGCTTGAGACAAGACGGACTAAGGGGCGACGTTTTTGACGCGGTTGTATCTTGCCTTGCCTCTCGGTCTGGCCTTCCCGCGGATGCATGGGCGATTGACCATGATGTGCACCAAACGGTTCTCAGCATCGCGAAAGACACAGGGATTGCCCAGATGGTTTTACTGTCCGCAATCTGTGTGCAAAAACCCAAGCTGGAGTTTCAAAAAGCCAAGCTCGCCTTTGAGCAGGCTCTGACATCCTCTGGCCTGACCTATTCAATCGTGCGCCCCACGGCCTTTTTCAAATCACTCTCGGGTCAGTTCGAGCGAGTCAAACAAGGCAAGCCTTTCCTTGTGTTTGGCGACGGTCAATTGACCGCGTGCAAGCCCATCAGTGACAGGGACCTAGGCCAGTTCATCGCGCGCTGTCTTGTTGAGCCAGAACTGCAAAACAGGGTTTTGCCAATCGGCGGTCCCGGCCCTGCGCTCT
>JABSSA010000236.1 GCA_013214665.1 Paracoccaceae bacterium | reverse complement strand
ATCCGCATCGCATGACCCAAGGCGATCAGGAAGATCGGGAAATACGGCCCGCATTCCCGGCGCACCGCCGCAGAATCCGCCGCAATAGCCATCAAGACCCACGATACTGGCGCTGATCAAAGGTTGGCCAGAGTGCAAGCAGTGGTCCGACGCGATGTAGCTGGCTGCAAAGCTGTCGGCGCAATCCAGGATCAGGTCAACGCCGTCGCAAAGCGCTGCGGCATTGGCGGGGTCGAACCGGGCTTCAATCGGCTCGAATTGCACATCGCCATTCAGCTGCGCCATGCTCCGCGCGGCAATGGTGACCTTGGGCTGGCCTATGTCCGCCTCGCGGAAAAGCGTTTGCCGGTGCAGATTGCTGAGGCTGACGTGATCCGCATCAACAATGCGGATATGGCCAACACCGGCGCCCACAAGATATTGCAACACCGGCGCCGCCAAGCCCCCTGCGCCGATCACAAGCACAGATGCCTCAGGCAAACGCGCATGTGCTTCGGGGCCAATCACAGCGATCTGGCGGCTGTAGCGGCTCATGGGCACATATCCAACCAGGCTTTCATCCGCGCAACTGGATCTTCGTTCAGTGTGATGTCGGTCACCGCCGCAACGATATCGGCCCCTGCATCAAAGGCACCTTGCGCACGCTCAACGCTCATTCCGCCAATCGCAACCAATGGAATGTCGCCGATACGCTCTTTCCAGGTGGTAAGCTTTTCGACCCCCTGCTGATGCCATTTCATCTTTTTCAGGATCGTTGGGTAGACAGGCCCCAAGGCAACATAATCGGGCCGCAACGCAAGCGCGCGGTCAAGCTCTTCATCGTCATGCGTTGAGATACCAAGCTTCAGACCAGCGGCGCGGATGGCGTCCAGATCAGCTATGTCGAGATCTTCTTGCCCCAGATGCAGCCAATCGCATTCCAGCTCGATGGCCAATTGCCAGTAATCATTGACCACCAAAAATGCGTCGTGATCACGGCACAGGTCGCGCGCTTCGCTTATCTGCGCGCGCAGCGCGTCTTCGGGCGTGTCTTTGATCCGCAACTGAACCAGCTTCACGCCCAAGGGCAAGGCGCGCCGCACCCAGGCGACATCGTCGAAAATCGGATAAAATGAAGGCAGTGTCACAAGAAGGCCTTTCCCAAGACTGGTGTGGAAGGTGCGGCCATATCGCGAGGCTCCATCGGATCGGCTGCGGCGGCCAGCGCGCCCGCTTCGACCGCCAGCGCAAACCCTTTGGCCATCGCGACCGGGTCACCCGCCTTTGCAACCGCTGTGTTCAGCAGAACCGCGTCATAGCCCAATTCGATCGCATGGGCCGCTTGGCTTGGCACGCCAAGGCCCGCATCCACGACCAAAGGGATGTCGGGAAAATGCGCCCGCAATGTGCGCAAACCATAGATGTTGTTAAGGCCCAACCCCGTGCCAATCGGCGCGCCCCAAGGCATCAAAACCCGGCAACCCACCTCAACCAGTTTTTCGCACAGCACCAAATCTTCGGTGCAATAGGGAAAGACCTCAAACCCATCTTCGGAAAGCTGAGCGGCGGCTTCGACCAAGCCGAATGGGTCGGGCTGTAGTGTATCGGCGTGACCGATCACCTCGAGCTTGATCCAGTTGGTGTCAAAAAGCTCGCGCGCCATCTGCGCTGTGGTGACCGCTTCACGCACCGAATGGCATCCGGCTGTGTTGGGCAAAACGGCCACGCCCAAATCCTGGATCAGCTGCCAAAAATCCTGGCCTGCTTGCTCGCCGCCCGCTTCCCGGCGCACAGAAACCGTGGCGATGCCCGCCTGGGATTGGCGAAAAGCGTCCGCCAAAATCGCAGGGGAAGGGTATTGTGCCGTGCCCAGCATCAAACGTGACGCGATGTCTTTGCCATAAAACGTGGGCATGTCAGCCTCCTTGCCGTGGGGCGACGATTTCAATCCGGTCCCCGTCATCAAGTGTCTTTGTGGGGCGGGCCGTTTTGGGCACGAAGGTTTCGTTCACCGACGTCGCGACTTTGGCGGTCGCTTTGCCCATTTCGGTCAGCAAATCCTCGAGGGTCTTTGCATCGGTTTCCAATGTTTCGCCGTTCACAACTAAGCGCATGTGGACCCTCCTGTGCGATGATCTTCGTACCAAATCTCTGGGGCGTGGCCGTCCAACACCAAATCCGCGGTCATCCGTGCCAAACTAGGGGCAAGCAAGAAGCCGTGCCGGAACAGCCCATTTGCGCAAATGCGGTCATCCAGCTGGCGCAGTCTTGGTTGGTTGTCAGGAAAAGCAGGCCGGGCATCGACGCCAATTTCAAGCAGCTCGGCTTCCCCAAAAGCTGGGTGCAGCGCATAAGCGGCGTTCATCAGCTCGCTGACGGACCGCAGCGTAGCTCGTTGACGCTCTCCACTTTCGAGTTGCGTCGCGCCCAGCATAAAGACGTGATCAGAGCGCGGCACGATATACAATGGGAACCGAGGATGCAGCAGCCGCACCGGGCGGCTGAGCGATACGTCGGGACACCGCACAACCAACATCTCACCCTTGACGCCACGAAGATCCGGCAACACATCCCGCGCCGCGAGACCGCGGCAATCAATGATCTGTCCTTGAGGCGCGTCGCAATAGGTCACACCTTTAGCGGCGAGCGCACTGTGTAAGTGTTCGAGTGTCGCGCGCGGGTCTAGATGTGCTTCACCTTCGATGAACAGCGCTTTGGCAAAGTGTTCCGCCAAATGCGGTTCAACCTCAGCGATGCCCGCACGATCCAGCCATGTGGCCGCAGGGGCGCGGCGCGCGAATGTCTTTAACTCGGATTGATCCCGCCCGAGAGCGACAACCAACGTGCCCGCCCGCGTCAGGGTCGCCCCTTTGCCAGCCCACCAGTCTGCTGCCGCACGGCCTTGAGTTACCACGTCCGGTTCGGTCAGCACGCCTTCGCAATCAGGTGCCAGCATACCACCGGCCCACCAACTGCACGCATGTTCACCGGGTGCACCGTTGGGATCATAGATCGACACTTTCGCGCCGCGCGCCACCAACTCAGTGGCAACCGCCAGACCGCACACACCGCCCCCCAATATGGTGAAGGGGCCGCTCATCCCCAGATGCCGTGGAAATGATGAACCGGGCCGTGGCCATGCCCCACGTTAAGCTCATCCGCCCGAAGGATCGCCTGCTGCAGCCACGCATGGGCCACGCGCGTCGCGTATTCCAGCCTGCGCCCTTTGGCCAGCCCGGCGGCAATGGCAGAGGAATAGCTGCACCCCGTTCCATGTGTGTTGCGCGTCTCTACGCGCAGCGCTTCGATTTGCCAGGATTCATTTTCAGTACAAAGCCAATCAGAACAGATAGGGCTGTCCGCATGGCCGCCTTTCATCAGGACAGCCTTGGGCCCCAACGCCAAAAGCGCGTCAGCCTGATCAAGAACCTCAGCAGGCCCGTCCGGCCCCAATAGTTTTGCCGCTTCGGGCAGGTTTGGTGTCAGCAGATCTGCGCGGGGCACCAGATGTGTCTTGAGCGCGTCAATGGCGCTATCGGCAAGCAATGTGTCGCCAGATTTGGCGACCATCACCGGGTCTAGAACAACAGGACCGTCAAAGTCCTTT
>JABSSA010000235.1 GCA_013214665.1 Paracoccaceae bacterium | reverse complement strand
GCCAGACCCTCTCTTAGCTCAGGCCTTCATCTGTCCCAAAATCCCTGACGACGGACAGGGCGGTTAAAAAAAGGATTAGGTGGTGACGCGCTCGGTTGCCCTTCAGAGCTTAAAGCGATTCATGAACGCTTGTAACGACCTTTGGTGCCCGTCTTTGACCGAGCCAGAAATCGAACGTGCGCTTGTCTGTTCGTGCATGATTTCGTCCATTGGGTTCGACTCAGCACGACAGGCGCTTCAGGTCGAATTTTGCAATGGACACCTGTACCGCGTCGATGAGGTTCCCGCCGAGACGTATGAAGCTCTTATGCAGGCAGAGAACTTTGATCGGCACTACCGCGAAAATATTTTGGGTCACTTTGAAATCGAAAAAATTGGTGTGCTGATGCCGTTGGGATGCTGATCTGCAAAGGTTTGACCAAAGCACGATCACGTAAAGCGCTCAGAAATCTACGCTCTTCGATGTTCCTGATGCAAATCGCTGAGGCAGCACTTGCGACCCCGCTACATCTACGCTGCCTTTCAACATTCCAGTAAGGCCAAAAGACTCTGGATTAACTAAAGCCTAGACTAGGGGACACCAACGCGATCAATTTATTGAAGTGAGCCGTGGCAAAACTCGTGTTTGGGCATCGACAATTCGCACTCTCTGGAACGGCTGTTTCGACGACATTGGCTGCATAGCTACTAAACGGCCGCAGCAATTGCGAAGAGATGCTGCTTCAGCAATAACTGCGGCCGCATAAGACGGCTTTGTACTGCACACACCAGTTCACCGCACCCGAAATTCTGCAAATGCAGCGAATGGCCGGTGTGACGGGCCGCAATGCAGCGATGCTTGTGCATGGCCAAGGTCGGCTTAGGGCCGCCTTCGAAGGCGACCCAATTTCCTAGATCTCTATGGCCTCGGCGATTGCCAGAGCGTCTTCGAGCTCTACGCCTAGGTACCGAACCGTGCTATCCATCTTGGTGTGTCCAAGGAGAAGCTGAACCGCCCGCAAGTTGCCCGTCTTCTTGTAAATCTGGGTCACCTTCGTCCGCCTCATCGAATGCGTGCCATATGCGCTTGCCTCGAGACCGATCGAGGTGACCCAATCGCGGACGATCCGCGCATATTGGCGGGTCGAGATATGCAGGCGCTCGTGGAAGCGGCCGGGCCATAGGTATTCGGAGCCGACCATGAGCTCGTCTTCCATCCACTTCTCGACCGAGGCCCGGGTGCCTTCGGAGATCTCAAAGCGCACCGGTTTCTGCGTTTTACTTTGCAGCACCGATGCCCGTTCTTTGATCTGGCCGGATGCCATGACGTCGATAACCTTCATCTTGACCAGATCGCATCCGCGCAGCTTGCTGTCGATTGCCATGTTGAATAGCGCGAGGTCGCGATGGTTTTCGGCCAGTTCAAGTCGAACCCGGATCGCCCAAACGTGCTTTGGTTTCAGCGGCCGCTTCTGACCCACAATGCGGCCCTTGTTCCAGGCAGGACGAAGCGCGCGAATGGCTGGTAGGTTTGGTGTTTCCATGACTGATCCTCCGATCCGCCATGCCCTCCCACAACGACAACCCGACGTTGACCGGGTCTATGTATCACATGATGCTGCGCGGCCTCGGAGGCCGACAGAGATCCCAAACTCACCGATGCTGCGCCTAGCGCGAACTGGGGCGACGCGTCCAACTCCGACATTGGCCCGAGTACAGGCCGCCGGCATATCTACGACAAGACCGAGAAATAGCTTAATCGAGGCAATTGATAAATTCCCGAACCAGCTTCAAACGTACACGGTCTTTGGTTGCAATCAGGTAAGTTTCGTGATGCCGGTCGAGCTCTTCGATAGGGATCTCGACCGCCGCGTTTTTGATTAAGCTGCTGTCCCGAAGAAAAACGGCGACGCCAACGCCTTGCAGAACCGCCTCATACATCAGTG
>JABSSA010000234.1 GCA_013214665.1 Paracoccaceae bacterium | reverse complement strand
GTTTTTGCCGCACGCCATGCGAGGTTTAAACGATGTGCGAAAATTATCGCGGTAGTGGAAAATGGCGGACCCTAGAGGATTCGAACCTCTGGCCTCTGCCTTCGGAGGGCAGCGCTCTATCCAGCTGAGCTAAGGGTCCACAACCGCCGTATAGCCCCGCGATGCGTTCGCCGCAATCGCAAACCTTATCCTGCTTCGGGATTAGCTTGGGGCTTGGATACCGACCCCGGCTTTGACCCGTGCAGGACATGCGTATCATTGCATCGGTCTCATGGGCCCCGAAACGCTTCAGGCAAACAGATCGTGCGCCAGTTCCAAGGCATCCACGAGCACGTCCACCTCTTCTGTGGTGTTGTACATGGCGAAAGACGCGCGGCACGACGCAGGGATGCCAAGATGCTCCATCAAGGGGCCAACGCAATGCTGTCCAGCTCGAACCGCCACGCCTTTGTTGTCAAGAATGGTCGAAATATCATGGGCATGGCCCGCGCCATCCATCGTAAAGGAAAAAATCGCCCCCTTGCCCGGCGCTTGTCCCTGCACCTGCAACCAATTGAGCCCGTTCAACCGTTCCACCGCGTAATCCCGCAAGGTCGCTTCATGCGCGGCGATGTTGGCCATCCCGATGTCCATCATATAGTCCAACGCGACCCCGAGCCCGATCATTTGAACGATACCGGGCGTGCCCGCTTCGAATTTCATCGGCGCGTCGTTGTAGGTGACAGCCTCTTTGCTGACCTCTTTGATCATATCACCGCCGCCAATAAAGGGCTGCATCTCGGCCATGCGGTCCGCCTTGACATAGATCGCGCCAGACCCGGATGGGCCATAGAGTTTGTGCCCGGTGATGGCATAAAAGTCCGCGTCTATATCCTGCACATCGACCGGCATATGCACAGCGGCCTGGCTGCCATCCACCAGAACAGGCACGCCTTGCGCATGGGCGCCGTGACAAATCGTTTTCACATCAACAACCGAGCCCAGCACGTTCGACATGTGCGTCACTGCAACCAGCTTGGTGCGTGGTCCGATGGCGTCTAGCACCTTTTGCGGATCAAGCGACCCGTCAGGTTCAATATCCACCCATTTCAGCACAACCCCCTGCCGTTCACGCAAGAAATGCCAGGGCACGATGTTGGCATGATGCTCCATCACGCTCAGAACAATCTCATCACCTGCCTCCAGCCGAGGCATCGCCCAACCGTAGGCGACCATGTTGATGCCTTCGGTCGTGCCTGAATTGAACACGATCTCATTTTCGTCAGGCGCATTCAGGAACCGGGCAATCACGCCCCGTACGCTTTCGTATTTGTCCGTCGCCAGGTTTGAAAGAAAATGCAAACCGCGGTGCACGTTCGCATATTCCTCAGCATAGGCACGGGTCACCGCATCAATGACCACCTGCGGTTTTTGCGCGGATGCACCATTGTCGAGATAAACGAGCGGTTTGCCATTCACCTGTCGTGACAAGATTGGGAAATCGGCGCGAATGGCCTCAACATCAAACATGTTACGCAAGTCCTTCCACGGACACCCCTGCCAAGGTCAGCAAGAACATCATTCCGATCATCAACCCTGCGGCGACACCGATCAAAAGTCCGATCGACTGCATGGCACTTTCAAATCCATGCGCCTCTTTTAGAAACTGGATCAGGATGTACAGCCCATAGAAAAAGACACCAATGCCCATAAGCGCAGCGATCCCAGGGGCGATAAATGACATGGTCACAATGACCAGCTGGGCCAAAACGCGCATACCTTGCAGCCAAATGATGAGCATCAGGAGGTCGTTCACCTCTCCGGTACCACCCATCGCGCGACCGCCCCAGTAAAAGAGGTTCGCCATGATGACAAAGGTGCCGGCAATCACAACGAACAAGGCAAACGGCGTGCCAAACAATGGCAAGGCCAACACGTCGTCCGGGGCCGCCAGATACATGGCGCTGCCCAACAACGTATTGAGCGCTGCAACCGCAAGAATGCCCTCGTAAAGCGCCCGGCGCGGCACATTCCACCCCATCAGGTACCGTGCCGCTGACGCCGGATCGCGAATGGTTTCCAGGATCAAGTCTTGCAAGGTCACGATGCCCGCTCCTGTGCGATGGATCCTGCGATCCAGAACCAGAAAAACACCGCGCACCAGATCACCCCAACCAAGGTCAAAGCCGGGCTGGGGCCAATCATGCCTGCGGTCAATCCGTAAAACAGCATCAACGGAGACGAGGCGAGCAGCGCCCAAAAGAGCGCAAGCCGCGCGCCATAGCCGCTGCCTTTGCCGCCGAAGACACGCCCAATCAGACGCACTATTCCGGCGATGATATAAAACGCCAACGGAGCGATGAAGATCCATGCCAACAGGGTGCCCCCCATCAGCATGTTCAGATCTTCGCCGGTCAAATGCGCCTCTCGCGCAAGACGCGGCATTTGCGCGACGAACACGAGCATACAGCCCCCCATAAGATAGGCCAAAGCGCGATCTTCGCGCGCGCCCATGCTTAGCAGGCGCCGCATAACCTTGCCGGGCCCGCGATAGGTGGCGACGATATTTGTGGTCACGCCCATGCGTCAGGCCCGACGCCGCTCCAGCCACAAGGTCAAGCGGTCAACGATTTCTTCGCGCAGGTCTGCATTGTCGATCTCGTCCACAGCCTCAGCAAGGAATGCCAAAGTCAGAAGATCCGTCGCTTCGGCCACTGGAACGCCACGAGCACGCAAATAGAACAGCGCAGTCTCATCAATCGCCCCCGAGGTAGAGCCATGAGAACAAGCAACATCGTCGGCGTAAATCTCAAGCTCCGGCTTGGCCAGAAACTGTGAATCATCGTCCAACAGCAACGATTGGCTGATTTGATAGCCATCCGTTTTCTGTGCACCTTCCTTCACCAGGATCTTGCCTTGAAAAACGCCTTTGGCCCCGTTGCGCAGCACCTTTTTGAACACCTGACGGCTTTCACAGGCCACGGCGTCATGTGTCACAAACACCGTGTCGTCGTGATGAAAATCCCCGTCGCCGACACACGCCCCCGCAACATGCGCGATGGCGTCATCCCCGGTCAGCTCGAGAACGCATTCGTTGCGCGTCAGCTGTCCGTTGACGGTGAGGGTAAAGGATT
>JABSSA010000233.1 GCA_013214665.1 Paracoccaceae bacterium | reverse complement strand
GGGGGGTGGGGGGCAGAGCCCCCATCGCGCCGGACCATGCCTCACGCCTCATCGTAAACCACCTCCAGCGATGGCTTCGGCGCATAGAACGCGCCGCGCATGTCCTCGTCCGTGGCGGGCTCCAGAACAACGCCGGCCCCGGTGTCCGACCCGTCAAAGAGCTCTAGCAACCCATCTTGCGACAAAGGCGCCGGACGCACGGGTGGGGCATCGGCCACGTTCAGACCCAGCTCGGCAAACAAACCGCCCCATTGCGAGGCAGCTGTGCCCACAATCTGGTAGTTGGCCGATTTCTTGCGCAGGTCATCATCCTGCGGGATCGACGCGAGCACTGGAATATCCACCGCCTTTGCAAAGGCCTGCGCTTCGCCTGATCCGTCGTCTTTGTTGATGACCAATCCGGCCACACCCACGTTGCCGCCCAGCTTGCGGAAATACTCCACCGCCGAACATACGTTGTTGGCCACGTACAGCGATTGCAGATCGTTTGACCCGACCAAAATCACTTTCTGCGCCATATCCCGCGCAATCGGCAGGCCGAAGCCTCCGCAGACAACGTCGCCCAGGAAGTCGAGCAAGACGTAGTCAAAATCCCAATCATGGAAGCCTAGCTTTTCGAGCAGTTCAAATCCGTGGATGATCCCACGTCCACCACATCCGCGGCCAACCTCCGGCCCGCCAAGCTCCATCGCAAAGACGCCGCCGCGCTTAAAACAGACGTCGCCAATCGCCACCTCTTCACCGGCCAGCTTCTTGCGCGTCGATGTTTCGATGATCGTCGGACACGCCTTGCCGCCGAACAAGAGTGAAGTCGTATCTGATTTCGGGTCGCAGCCGATCAGCAAAACACGTTTGCCTTGCTCGGCCATCATGTGGCTCAGATTGGCCAGCGTGAAAGATTTGCCAATCCCGCCTTTGCCATAGATCGCGATGATCTGCGTTTTCTTGGTCGCCTCTGTCGGCAACACATCCGCCAGATCCTCATTGGCCTCATCCCGCAGGCGCTGATCAAAACTTTTCAGATTGGGAACTTCGTCTTTCATGATCTCAATGCTCCCACGTCATCATCATTTTCAGGCAGGTCGGATCGGTAAAGGCCGTCTCATAAGCGGCAGGCGCTTGTGACGCCTGCGCGCGATGCGTAATCAGCCCATCCAGTGACAGCGTCCCACTTTCCACCAAAGCCCGCGTGGCGATCAGATCGTCGCGCGTCCATTCGGCGGCCACGCGGAAGCGGGCCTCTTTCATGAAAGCGGGCGGAAAGGCGAATGACAAAGGCTCGGAATAAAATCCGGCAAGAACAACCTCGCCGCCCTTTTCGATCCGTCCAACCAGATCATTGAGCAAATCGCCCCGCCCTGAGGCATCATAGATAGACCCATAGTCGCGGCGGCTATCCTTCTCGGGATGCACCACGCGATATCCTTCTGCACCAGCCATCCGGCTTGGGTCGATTTCCCAAACCACCGGTGGCGGCCCGCCCGCGGCAATGGTCAACCGCGCCAGCAACCGGCCCAGCACGCCATGCCCCACAATCAAATCCGGCAGTGCTTTGTTCAGCCCGGCCATCGCATGGCGCGCCGTAGCTGCGAGCGCCAGCAAAGCGCCTTCGGCGCCAAGACCGTGATCGATTCGGGTGACCCGCTCGCTGTCGGTGACAACGCGGCTAGACGCGCCGCCAAACAATCCAAACGCATCTTCAAAGCAGTTCGCGCCCGGAACAAACACCCATTCGCCAGGTTTGAACCCGGTCAACAAACCAGCCTCAACGACTTCACCAACAGCTTCGTAGCCTGGCACCAGGGGATATCCCATACCTGGAAACGGAGGCATGTCGCCGGACCAAAAGAGTTTTTCGGTCCCCGTGGAAATACCTGAATGACGGATGTCGATGACCAGATCGGCAGGCCCAGGTGCCGCAAGCGACAGCGGTGCCACATCCAGATCTCGCGGACCTTTCAGTAAGACAGCTTGTGCGTCCAAAACGGACCTCCCTTCTGGCCAGGGCAGGGTCAAAACAGACTCAATGCCGCAGCTCGTTATGTATGTCATTTTAGTTAGACACTTTTTAGTGTCAATTATTTTAGACACTTTCTTTTTAGATCGCTGGTTTGCGGGCGGTCAAGACACGGGTCACAAACGGTCGAGCAGGCGTCGGCGAGCTTATTTTTTCGAAACCCGCCTCTGCGCACAGCGCCGCAATCTCTTCAGCTGACCGGGCGCGGCCGGTCATCATAGCCATTGTGTAAAAGGCAAAATAGACGTCGCCCGCCCGCTCCGGGCGCACGCCCCCGGCCATCGGTTCACTGACGATGAGCCGCCCCCCTTCAGGCAAGGCAGCAAATACTTTGGCCAACAAAGCCGCGACGGTTTGGTCATCGTGGTCATAAAGAACCCGCACCAACGAAATAGCATCCGCCCCTATAGGCAACACATCATCACGAAAAGAGCCCGAAGCGATGGTAACCCTCTCGCGCATCCCAGCTCTTTCGAATCGGGTGGCAGCGCCGGGTGCCACCTCGGGCAAATCAAAGAGCGTCATCTCGATGGTCTGATTCGCAGCACCGGCTGCGGCCAAAAAGGCACCGGTTCCGCCGCCAACATCCATCAGGTGATGCACATCTTTGAATGACACAGCGCGCAACGTGTCTTGCGCCACGAGCGTCTGGCTCTGCGCCATCAGGTCCGAATAAGTTTCTGCCACGTCCGGGTCGACGTCCCCCCGCGCGCCAAAGACATAGGGCCAGAACTCCGCCAATTGCGTCGGCGCGATATCTCCGCGCAGCAAGGCCACCGGATCTTTCAGGTCGTCGTAAAAAGCACGGTGATGGCGGATCATCGCCTCCAACCCAGGCACACCCAATAACGCAGCCCCTTTACGCGCCAACCCGTATCGCCCGCCACGCTTACGTTTTAACAACCCCAAGGCCGCGCCCGATTGCAACAGAACCTGCATCTTTGGTTCTGCCACATCACAGGCCTGGCCCAGATCAGCGGCCGATTTTGGCCCGCCCCGCAAACGTTTGAAAATGTCCAGCTCAACCAAAGCGACCAGCGCCTGACTGGCCACAAACCCCTGGACGATTTCGAACAGCGCCGCGCCATCTGCACGAGCCTGCCTGCGCACCAAAGGCATAGCCGCAGCCCACCTCTGGAACCCCGGGCGCGCAATGAGGCGGTTCAGCCAACCGCCGCGCCATTCAGGGAGCGCCGCTTGATCAGACATTGTACCGACGCGGAGAAACAGGAGTCAGCTTTTCGGCATAGGCCTGTACCAAGGCCGCAAGCTGCGCCTCGCCCGGACACGACGGGATCGAAGAGATCGCCCCGCCAAGAATATCCTTCAACCGCGATATGGCCCCGGGCACGCCCAACTCTGTCACCGCATTTGGCCGGCCATGCAGGTCGTCCTGCCCCGCGGGTTTACCCAGTGTCGATTCATCATAGAGCGCGTCGCGCAAATCATCCGCCACCTGAAACGCTTCGCCAATGCGCGCGCCCAGTTCAAACCAGGGCTCCGCCTCTTGCCCCGCGGCTACTGCGCCCATCTGGGTTGCCGCGATAAACAACGCCCCCGTCTTGGCCTGATGATACGCCGACAGGTCTACCGTTTCTTCGCTTTCCCATCCCTGACCCGCGCAAATCCCACCCGGCATACCCGAGCGCTGCGACAGTGTCATAAGCAGCTGCATCGCCCGATCGGGGGCAAACTCAGCAGAGCGCGTTAGGATCTCAAAGGCCAAAATGATCAGGCTGTCCCCAGCCAAGACAGCCAATGGTTCCGAATAGGCCTTGTGCACACTTGGCTTGCCGCGCCGTACATCCGCATCGTCAAAGCACGGCAAGTCATCATGCACCAGACTGGCGCAATGAATGATCTCCAGCGCCGCCGCTGCGGCATCCGTCATTTCAGGCTTATCGTCCCCACAAGCCAAGGCAACGCTGGTCAGGATCGTCGGACGGATCCGCGCCCCGCCCGGTGCTGTGGCATAGCGCAAGGCAGATGCCAGCTTGCCGGGCACCGCCACCTGCCCGTGCCCTTGGCTCGTGGCAATGGCATTCGCGATGGCAGATTCAATGCGAGCTGTGAGTGGCATTTGTGCCGTCCTCCGGTTATGTAACGCATGATAGACATTCATATGTAAATTAAACTGGACAGTTTCTCCTTCTGAGTCAACAATTCTGCTGTGTTACACGATGCGCCCTCCAGCACCGATGCGGTGCCAGTCTCGCCCGAGGCGCCCCGATGGATCGTCATCGGCGGCGGTATCGCAGGCTTGGCAACGGCTGCACGTTTGCGGTCTGCGGGCTTTGCCGTAACGCTTTTGGAACGGCACGCACATCTGGGCGGCAAGATCCGCACGGTCCCTTCTCCCGCCGGACCCATAGATGCCGGCCCCACCGTTTTGACAATGCGGCATGTGTTTGATGATCTTTTTGCCTGTCTGGGCGAACGGATCGAAGACCACGTGACCCTAATCAAGCAAAACACGGTCGCACGCCACTTTTGGCCAGACGGCAGCAATTTGGATCTCTGCGCGGATCACACCGCCAACATCGACGCGATCAGAGATTTCGCTGGGGAGAAATCTGCCAAACAGTTTGCAGCGTTCCACACTCGAACACAGGCGCTTTTCTCAGCGTTTGACGCACCCATGATGCAAGCCGCAGAGCCGCATCTGCCCACTCTGGTGAAAACCACGCTGGCCAACCCATCGCTGATCCCTGCGATGGCCCCGCTTTCCACCTTGCGGCGCGCGCTCCGGCGCAGCTTTGATGATCCCCGTCTTGCTCAGCTGTTCGGGCGTTACGCCACCTATGTCGGCGGCAGCCCAACCCACGCCCCTGCCCTTCTGTCGCTAATCTGGCAATCCGAAGCGCAAGGTGTCTGGGTCGTGAAGGGCGGAATGCACAAGCTTGCCACAGCGCTCGCCGCGCAACTGCAAAGCCACGGCGTCACCATACACACCAATGCCCATGTGGCGGGCATCGCCACGCAAACCGGGCGTGTGACAGCTGTGGCTCTGGCTGACAGACGTCACCTACCCTGTGACGGTCTGGTCTACGCGGGCGACCCCCGTGCGTTGGCCACAGGTGCTCTTGGCCCGGATGTGGCACATATCGCGCCACAGACGGTCCGGGCCGACCGCAGCTTTTCCGCACGCGTGCATTCCTTTGCCGCGACACCTTCTGGGCCGGAACTGGCCCATCACAACGTCTTTTTCGATACCGACCCGGTTTCGGAATTCAACGACCTGATGGCCGGGCGCATCCCGGCCGATCCCACCCTTTACCTATGTGCCCTCGACCGGGGCCAATCACCCAACGTGCCCCAGCTTGAGCGCTTTGAGATCATCTCCAATGCGCCCGCGACAGACGGCACTGACCCGCCAAAGGACCTAGACGCATGGCATCAACAGATCATGGCTCGGATGGCTCGCTTCGGGATGAGTTTCAGCCCGACCCCGGGCCCCAACACGGTGACGACACCTCAGAGTTTCGCGCAGATGTTTCCAGCAAGCCAAGGCGCGCTCTACGGGCAAACGCCCCATGGCCTGACCGCCAGCCTCAACCGGCCCCGCGCCCGCACGTCGATCCCGAACTTGTACCTGGCGGGCGGCGGGACGCACCCGGGCGCGGGTGTGCCGATGGCGACGCTCTCCGCACGGCACGCGGCCGAGGCGATCTTGAGCGACCAAACTTCAATGTTGAGGTCGGCCCAAATGGCTATGCCTGGTGGTATGTCGACGGCCTGAGTGATGATCACAGCCGCGCCGTCTCTGTGATCGGCTTTATCGGTTCCGTCTTTTCACCCTGGTATCGCTGGTCCGGGCGCAAACGCCCGCAAAACCACGTGTGCATCAACGTGGCCACCTATGGGCCCGGCGGGCGCTTTACCATGACCGACCGGGGCGAAAGCGCGCTGCGCCAAACCGCATCAAGGCTGCAGGTTGGCCCGTCGATGATGCGTTGGGATGGCGACAAGCTGATCATCGACATCAACGAAATCTCGTCGCACCCTTGGGTCAATCGCATCCGTGGCCAGATTACCGTCACACCCAGCGCCGTCACACAGGTGGAGCTACCGCTAACCAAAGACGACAGCCACATCTGGCGCCCTTTTGCGCCACGGTCGCGCATCTCGGTCGAGATCGACCGCCCGGGTTGGCAATGGGACGGCGAAGGATATTTCGACGCGAACTTTGGCACCCGCGCGCTTGAGGAAGACTTTTCCTATTGGACATGGGGCCGTTTTCCCACGTCGCAGGGTGCGACCTGTTTTTATGATGCCACACGGCTGGATGGCTCGGAATTGGCGGCGGGCTTTGCCTTTGACGCGGATGGCAGCGCCCGCGCGATCCCCCTGCCCCCCAAAGCGCGCATGAAACGCTCACTCTGGGCCGTCTACCGGGAAACGCGGGCCGATCTGGGGTATGAGCCGCATCAGGTGCGCCCCATGCTCGACGCGCCATTTTACAACCGCGCAGCGGTACGCACCTGCCTGGACGGCGAAGAAGTGACAGGCGTCCACGAATCGCTAGATCTCACGCGATTCCGCTCGCCTTTGATCAAACCCATGCTGGCTGTGCGCGTGCCACGCCGCGCACGGTGGCAGCTCTAAACCCCAATTACTGTGGCTTGATCACGCCGGTTCGGGCCGCCTCTGGGTTCATTCGCCACACAGCCGCATTCAAGGCTGAGGCCACGGTGACCCAGATCAAGTAGGGCACAAACAATAGACCCGCGATTAGATCCACCTGCCACAGCGCCACCATGCACGCCGCAACCGCCACCCACAACGCCAGCACAATCCCCATCCCCAAGCGAATATTGCGCAACCCGAAAAACGCCGGCGTCCAGATCGCATTCAACGCGATTTGCAGCGACCAAAGCGCCATGGCGACGGCGTTACCATCGACCATCGCCACCCGCGCGCCCGCGATCGACATACAGCCATAAAGCGTGAACCATGTAACGGGGAACACCCAATCCGGAGGAGTCCAGCGTGGCTTGGCCAAACCGCGATACCATGCATCGGGCGGGAAAAGCCCGCCCGTCATGCCCGCCGCGAGGCAGGCCGCCAGAAAAAGAAAGAACAACAGCCAGAACATGGCTCAGACCTACCGCAAATCCCTCCGGGATCAAGAGCCAGACGCGCTTTCGAAAGCACGTCCAAACGGCGTTTTCGCCGTTTCCCCCTATTCGCCAGGTGTCACGGCCCGATCGGCAAGCGCCTTCAACTCAAGGGCCGCCAGCGCATCAAACAAGGCATCAGAGCGTTCCGCTTGCCGCACACCACGCGCGGCGGCGTCCACCAGAAACTGGACCTCGGGCAATGCGCCCGCGTACAAAACTGCCGATTGCGGCATCACCATCCCAACGCCGGTTTGCGCCAGCGATTGCATCAACCATCCGATCTTTTGCGTCTTCGAGGTGCGCGCCCGCGACGAGATACTGTCAAACGACATCGCCACCAACCGCCCCGCGATACCCGCATAAATGTGCCGGGCCGCGAATATGCCCGGTCTGCAGCCAAGCGGCAGCGCGCCAATGCCCGCCTCAGAGCGGTAATAAAGCCGGTTGGCCTCCATCACCAACCGCTTGACCATCGTGCGCACGGCCTTCGAAGGCCGTGGGTCGCGCAAAAAGGCCTCTGGCTCGATGCCCGCCTCATGCAGCCAGTCAGTCGGCAGATAAAGCCGCCCTTCCAGCGCATCTTCGCCCACATCGCGGGCAATGTTCGTGAGCTGCATGGCCACACCCAGATCACAGGCGCGCGCCAAAGCGTCCGCATCCCGGACGTCCATCAACACGGTCATCATGGCACCCACAGCCGCCGCCACGCGCGCTGAATAATCCCGCACCCCGCTCAACGTCTCATAGGTCCGCCCTTCTGCATCCCAGGCCAGACCTTCCAATAACGCATCAGGCAAGGCGCGCGGCATCTCAAACTGCTCGACCACCGCTGTAAAGGCGCGGTCGGGTGCTGCGTTTTCCGGCCTTCCGGCATAAACCAAATCCAGCCTGTCGTGCAGGCGCAAAACCGCTTCGGCCTTGGCCGCCTTCAGATCGACCTCATCATCCGCCAACCGGCAGAATGCGTATAGCGCCAGCGCAGGATCACGCACCCGCGATGGCAACAACTTTGACGCGGCATGAAAGCTCAATGACCCATGACGGATCGCCTCTTCGCAATGCTCCAAGTCGCGCGGATCCATCATCTGACTGTCTCCGCATCTGGCACCAATTGGCCCAAGACTTCTGCTGTGCTGATCACCCCCGGCACCCCAGCGCCCGGATGGGTGCCCGCGCCCACCAGATACAGGCCTTCGGCCTCTTCGCTGATGTTGTGCGGCCGGAACCAGGCGCTTTGTAGAATGCGCGGCTCAATCGAAAACCCGGCCCCGCGCGGGCTGAGATACCGGTCGCGGAACGTGTCAGGCGTAAAGACTTGCTCCGTAACAATGTGTTCCCCGAGGCCCGGCATCGTCTGCTCTTCCAGCACCTTGAGCACACGGGCTTTGTACCGCGCGGTCTCTTCCGCCCAATCAACGCCCTCATGCCCCAGATGCGGCACCGGGCTTAGTACGTAAAAGGTGTCATCCCCGTCAGGCGCGACACTTGGATCGGTGACAGAAGGGCGATGCACATAGAGGCTGAAGTCCTCAGCCAATTTGCCCTTCATAAAGATATCGTTGAGCAGTTCGGTATAACGCGGCCCGTTCAGGATCGTGTGATGCCCCACGTCCGCCCATTTGCCCCGCGTGCCCTTGGTTCCGAAATACCAAACAAACAAGCTCATCGAATACCGCGTGCGCTTGAGCCGTGTAGGCGTCCACCGGCGTTTTGGCGCGCGCTGCATCAACGTGTCATAGGTGTGCCCTGCATCCGCATTCGATACGACCACATCCGCTGACAACTCAAGACCACCCTCCAACTTCACACCGCATGCGCGTCCATTGCGCACCACGATGTCTGACACTTGGGTGTTCATCAAAAAGGCACCGCCCTGCCCTTCGACAATATCCGCCATCTTGCGCGCCATACCCGCGATGCCGCCCATGGCGTAATGCACACCGAACTGCTTTTCGAGGTAGCTGACCAAGATGTACATTGAGGTCACATGGCACGGATCCCCGCCGATAAATAGCGGATGAAACGAAAACGCCATGCGCAGCTTATCGTTGCGGAACCGCCGTTTGGCATGGGCATAAACAGACCGATCCGCGCGCAACCACGCAAAGCGCGGCAACACTTTGATCAAATCCCACAACTTGTGCATCGGCCTGCGGCCCAGATCCTCAAAGCCAAACCAATAGCGTTCTTCGCTGTCGCGCAAAAAGCGATCAAACCCGGCCACATCGCGCGGCTCGATCTTGGCCACCTCGGCGCGCATCTTGTCGGTGTCATGCTGGGCGACAAACTTGGTGCCGTCAGGCCAGCGGATCTCGTAAAAAGGATCGAGCGATTTCAGCTTCACATCCTGATGAAAATCGCGGCCACAGGCGGCCCAAAGCTCTTCATAAAGCTGCGGTACGGTGACAATAGTGGGGCCCAGATCAAACCGATGCCCCTCTTGCCAAATCGCGCTGCCGCGCCCGCCGGGCACATCCAGCTTGTCGATCACTGTCACCGCATAGCCTTTGGCGCCAAGCCGCATAGCCGCAGCCAAGCCGCCTAGCCCCGCTCCGATCACAAGTGCGCGTGGACGCCCGTCAGCGGCGTGCAGCGATTCTATAGGTTCCAAACGTGTCATGTTGAGAAAACACTAGATGTGTCCACTTTAGTTGACAATTGCTTTGTCACAGGTCACGCTGCATCTCGGTGCAATTGCGCCCGAAACACAGTGCTTGATCATGAACGTCACAACGTCGATCTCTTTTTTTCGCTTTGGCCCCTGGCACAATCGGGCCTGGGCGCTGGCCATGATGGGGGCCGCGCGCCTTGCCATGCCGCGTGTGCCCGACATCGGTTTCTGGAAGCTCTGTGGCTCTGGCACGGGCGAAGGGTTCACTCCTGTGCCTAACACGGCGGTTTATGCGATTCTGGCCACCTGGCCCTCCCCCGAAATTGCCCGCACCCGCGTCGCAGAGGCACGCATTTTTAACCGATATCGCGCCCGCGCCGAAGAAGACTGGACCGTATTCCTGTCGCCCACCTCGTCGCGCGGCAAATGGGCTGGGCGCACTCCGTTTTCCGAGGCCGAGAGCTTTCACTCCGGCCCTGTTGCAGGCCCCCTCGCCGCGTTAACCCGCGCCACCATCAAACCCAGCATACTCGCGCGATTCTGGGGCCGTGTGCCCGATATTTCCGCCATGATCGGCAGCGATCCCAACGTGGTGTTCAAAATCGGCATCGGTGAGGTGCCCTGGTTGCATCAGGTGACCTTTTCGATCTGGCCCGGTGAAGCGGAAATGGCCGCGTTTGCCCGCACCAACGGCCCTCATGCCGCCGCCATCCGCGCAGTGCGAGATGGCGCATGGTTTTCCGAAGAACTTTACGCCCGCTTTGCCATTTTGGGCGACAGCGGCACCTGGAACGGCGCAAGCCCGCTTGCCCGATTGGAGACGACATGACTCATTTCCCCTTCTCCGCCATCGTCGGTCAGGACGATATGAAACGGGCCATGATCCTCACGGCAATTGACCCAAAAATCGGCGGTGTTCTGGTCTTTGGCGACCGAGGCACCGGTAAATCCACAGCCGTGCGTGCCCTTGCCGGGCTTTTGCCGCCGATTCAGGCCCTAAGAGGCTGCCCAGTGAACGCGGAAACCCCGGACGACAGCCCCGATTGGGCGGGTCTGAGCACATTTTTCACCGAAATCCGCCCTACCCCTGTGATCGACCTGCCGCTTGGCGCAACCGAAGACCGGGTGGTCGGCGCGCTCGACATCGAAAAGGCCCTAACCAAAGGCGAAAAGGCCTTCGAACCTGGCCTCCTAGCGCGCGCAAATCGCGGTTATCTCTACATCGACGAGGTGAACCTGCTCGAAGATCACATTGTCGATTTACTGTTGGATGTGGCGCAGTCCGGCGAAAACGTGGTGGAGCGCGAAGGGTTGTCAATCCGCCACCCCGCCCGTTTCGTCCTTGTAGGCTCCGGTAATCCCGAAGAAGGCGAGTTGCGCCCACAATTGCTGGACCGCTTTGGTCTGTCCGTCGAAGTCCGATCTCCGCGTGATTTGGCCCAACGGATCGAGGTGATCAAACGGCGCGATGCGTTTGAAACGGACCCCGCGGCTTTCATGGATCGCTTTGCCGACGCTGAAAAGGATATGCAATCTCAGATCATCAAGGCCCGCAACGGCCTGAGCCGCGTCAGCACGCCTGACGAAATTCTGGAAGATTGCGCTTCCCTGTGTCTTGCCCTGGGCTCTGACGGCCTGCGCGGCGAGCTTACATTGATCCGCGCCGCCCGCGCGCTTGCCGCCTTTGAAGGCAAACGCAAAATCCGTCGCGATCATCTGCGCAGCGTATCGGCCATCGCGCTGTCACACCGCCTGCGCCGTGATCCCCTTGATGAAGCCGGATCGTCAGCCCGCGTGGCCCGCACTGTCGAAAGCGTTTTGGGCTGATGGATGGATGGGCGCGCGCAGAGCTTGCCCTGCACCTGTTTGCGCAAAACCCGGCCCGCATCGGTGGCGTCGTGGTGCGCTTGCGCGCCGGTCCAGCGCGGGACCGCGTACGGATTTGGTTACAAGCGCACCTTGATACGGTCTGCATTTCCCCCAGCATTTCAGATGATCAGCTTTACGGCGGCATAGACCTGAGCGCCGCACTTGCACATGGGCGGCTTATCCAAACTCAAGGACTGCTTCACCCCGGCAAGACAGTCATTCTGACAATGGCGGAACGCTGTGAACCACATCTGGCGGCAAAGCTGGCTCACGCGCTGGAGCAACGCCAGATCGCGGGGCTGATCGCGCTGGATGAAGGTGCCGATGAAGACGAACGCTGCCCTGATGTTTTGGCCCAGCATCTGGCGCTCCACATTGCCCCCGAAGGCCGGATGTCTGACGATTGGTTGACCCGCACCTCGGGCGGGGACAAAACAAACGAGCCAGAAAAATTATTCAATAAAATCAACGCTGTCCCCGCGGGGACAGTCAAAATTGACCCAAATCACCTCTCCGACCTGACAGAATTGGCCGCCCGATTTGGCATCGACAGCCTGCGCGCCCCCCTCCTTGCTGCGGTGGTGGCTAAGGCTCACGCGGGCCTCTGCGGGCGCGACCAAACCAACTTTACCGACATCGAAACGGCGGCCGCACTGGTGTTTCCCCAACGGGCAACCCAATTGCCTGACCGCCAAGACGCC
>JABSSA010000232.1 GCA_013214665.1 Paracoccaceae bacterium | reverse complement strand
GAAGATGATCCAGCCATCATCGTTCTGTTGCAGGTGCAGATCGATTTGCCCAAGATGGCTGCCGCCAAATCCGGGCATGACGCAGGGTGTTCCTGCGATTGTGCTGTCTTGGATGTCTGTGTCAGGCAGGTTGCGGAATGATGGATCGGGAAAGAGCTTGTGTTGATGACCTGCGATAACGACATCGACCTCTTCGATGCGGGCAACATCGGCTGCGAAATGCTCTTGGTTGGGCAGGCCACAGTCGACGGTTATGCCACCATGAGACAGCGCGATGATCAAGTCGGCCCCATGATCGCAGCGTAAGGTTTTCGAGATGGTCTGGATGGCCAACACTGGATCAGACAGCGTTGCGCACCCAGCCAAAAACCGTGCGTTCCAGATGGCTGTTTGTTGCGGCAAGGCCGAGACAACGCCGATGCGTATCACGTGGTGGGAGCCGTCTTCGGCTCTGACCTTGTGTTCCAACACAGTGAATGGGGCGATTGCAGGCAGGTCAGAGCATTCCAAATTTGCACAAAGCACTGGGCAAGGCAGGGCATCTGTGAAGCGGCGCAAATACGGGATACCAAAGTCGAAATCATGATTGCCGAGGCCAACGGCATCATAGGCCAGATCTGACATAATCGGGCCCAGCGGATGCGTGATGTCGCTCTGCGCATCGTAAAGCGCGTCGGCCATCGCGGCGCCCTGCAAAAAATCTCCGTTGTCGAACAAAAGCGTAGTGCCACGCGCGGTTTGCCGTTGCTGATCGATCAATGTCGCCAGACGGGCCAGCCCGCGATCAGTATGCGTGAGTGACAGGCGATCATCGCGGCCTGTCAGCTGCATATGCACATCCGTGGTCGCCAGAATGCGCATATTGGCAACGAGCGGGACAGGTTTCGGTGGCATGACCACACCCTTACTTGGCGTTGATCTCCTTAGGGTTGCAAAACAACACGCTCGGGAATGAACCGCAAGATCAAATCAAACTCAGCATTGCTCTGTTCGGTTCGGCGTGGCAATCGATTGAAACCAAGTGAGGCGAGCAAACCATGAAGAACGCGGAAAAAGTAACCTTTGGTGGGTCACACCTGGATCGTGCAGGCGAATTGCGGACAGATGATGCTGCGTTGCATATGTTGCGACGGCACGAAAACAGCCGCGTGATCGTCTTGTGGCGGGGAAAGCCGTTGATCAAACGGGACAGGCCCGCGTCCCTGATGCGTTTGCCCGTGGATCACCCGATATTGCAGGATGCCGCCGCCGATTGGATTCTACTGGGCCGGGAAGATGGGAATGCTGTGTTCGCGGCTGATATCTCGGCTTGGGAACCCGAAAGCGATCTGTCTTCGATCAACCAGTTTCTTGATCCGTCAGAGCAGCATCACACCGCGATGGGTGAAACCGAGGTGTTCGCCGAGCTGCGCCGCATCATGACGTGGCTGACCCCGCGAGATGCAGAGCTGGCTGCGACGGCCAAGGCGATTTTTGGCTGGCACGACACGCATAGATTCTGTGCCTATTGTGGAGCGCCCACCGACATGAAGGAAGCGGGATGGCAGCGCACATGTGGGTCTTGCGGGCGGCATCATTTCCCGCGCACCGATCCTGTGGTGATCATGCTCATCACACACGGTAATTCTGTTTTGATGGGGCGTTCTCCGGGGTGGCCCGAAGGGATGTATTCACTGCTGGCTGGGTTTGTGGAGCCGGGTGAAACCTTGGAGGCCGCCGTGCGGCGCGAAGTCTTTGAGGAAAGCGGAGTACATGTGGGACAAGTGGATTACCTCGCCAGCCAACCTTGGCCATTTCCAGCGTCGTTGATGTTTGGCTGTAAGGGTGAGGCGACGTCACAAGAGCTCAACATTGATCCCAAAGAAATCGAAGACGCGATGTGGGTGAGCCGCGAAGAAATGGCTGATGCGTTTGCGGGGATTCATCCTAAGTTAAAACCTGCGAGATCAGGTGCCATTGCGCATTTCTTGCTGGAAAATTGGCTTGCCGATACGCTGGATTAAGTTAACCGTGCTTTAAACTCGCGGAAGAAGGGTAGGGTATGAAGTTTTCGACCCGTGAAGATATCGACGCACCGATACAGGATGTTTTTGACGCGCTCACAGAGTTTGAAAGCTTTGAGCGTTCGGCTATGCGGCGTGGGGCTGAGGAGCACCGCACGGATACTCTGACGGAACCGGGTGTTGGCATGACCTGGCGGGCCGCGTTTCGGATGCGCGGCCGGACGCGGGAATTGGATCTTAAGATGGTGTCGATGGAACGGCCCGATGAATTGGTTATTCATGCGACATCCAGCGCGGTTTCCGGGGCATTCGTCATTGAATTGATGGCCCTGTCACGCAGTCGGACGCGTGTGAACATCGGGCTGGAGCTTACGCCGCTCAATTTGGCGGCGCGGCTGTTTATTCAATCTCTCAAGCTGACCAAGTCCAAACTGACCAAACGCTTCAAGCTGCGTGTGGCCGAATATGCCCAATTGATGGAAGAGCGGCTGAAAAACCGCGCCTAACGGCCTTCAGCCGCGGGATACACACCCAAGACTTCCAAACGGTTGGTGAAATAATCCAGCTCTTCCAAAGCGCGTTTGACGGCTGGATCGTCTGGGTGGCCTTCGATGTCTGCGTAAAACTGGGTCGCGGTGAAGGCACCGCCGACCATATAGCTTTCCAGCTTGGTCATGTTGACGCCGTTGGTCGCGAAGCCACCCATTGCTTTGTAAAGCGCTGCGGGAATGTTGCGCACCTCGAACACGAATGTGGTGATCATGGTCTCCGCGCGCGGTGTCATGTCGAGCTCGGGAGCCATCAACAAAAACCGTGTGGTATTATGTCCCTGGTCTTCGATGTCGCTGGCCAGAATTTCCAATCCATGGATGTCTGCTGCCACAGCCGAGGCCAAGGCACCGATCCCCATCTGTTTGTCGCGCGCGATTTGTTCTGCTGCACCTGCGCTGTCTGCGGCGGGTCGGGCCGCGATCCCGTGGGCGTCTAGAAACTTGCGCGCTTGTGGGATTAGCACCAGATGCGCGCGCACCATCTCCAAATCGTCGATCGATTGCCCGGGCATGGCCATCAGAGAGATACGCACGCGCACGAAGGCTTCATCAATAATGTGCAGCCCGCTCATAGGGAGCAGACGGTGAATATCTGCCACGCGGCCATAGGTTGTGTTTTCCACCGGCAGCATTGCCAAGTCGGCTTCGCCTTCGCGCACAGAGCGAATGACATCTTCGAACGCGGTGCACGGGATCGGCTGAGAATCAGGCCGCGCTTTCAAAACAGCCTCGTGAGAATAGGCGCCAAGCGCACCTTGAAACGCGATCCGAAGAGTCATGTCGATATTTTCCAGTAATTTACCCCAAAGGGTCGATTGGTCGCGGTTGGTATACCTTGCCAGTCCAGAAGGGAAGAAATAGTAACGCGGCAGTCCACGATTACGCAGACGGAATACCAATGTTCGACACGATGACGCTGACGAAAGTCACAGCCGGCCTTTGCGGCGCACTGCTGGTCTTTTTACTTGGAAACTACCTCGGTAGTGCGATCTATCATGCTGGCTCGCACCACGGTGAGCAATCCTATGTGATTGAGACCGGGGAAGAGGATGCTGGTGAAGAGGTCGTCGAAGTGGCCTTTGCCGATGTTTA
Source organism: Paracoccaceae bacterium (assembly GCA_013214665.1). Lineage (GTDB taxonomy): Bacteria > Pseudomonadota > Alphaproteobacteria > Rhodobacterales > Rhodobacteraceae. The sequence continues at coordinate 1,677 of JABSSA010000232.1, read as the reverse complement.
CGCCACCGCAGACGCGGCCAAGGGTGAAAAATTGTTCCGCCAATGTTCGGCCTGCCACAAGTTGGAAGACGGCGCGAACGGCACAGGTCCGCACTTGCACGCCTTGCTTGAGCGGACAATCGGCGCCGTTGGCGAATACGCCTATTCCGGCGCTTTGGAAGGTCACGGTGACAACTGGACCGCGGAAAACCTGAACGGCTTTATCGAAAACCCCAAAGGTTGGGCCCCAGGCACCAAGATGAGCTACAAAGGCATGAAGAAGGTAGAAGATCGGGCCAACCTGATCGCCTATTTGGCCTCAGTTTCGAACTGATCGCCAAAACAGTCTTTTCAGAAAAGCCGCGTGTGATGCACATGCGGCTTTTTTTGTGATCTGAAACATCGCTCACAACTTCGCATGTTGCATATTGGCGAATGCGCCTTTTAGCTTACATCCCAATGCAGGAAGACAGATTTGGCACATCGTAAGGAGAGGCCTATGCGCACCAACCGGTCCCGCGTCATCGCGAAAGCGGAAACTCGTTCGTCCAGGTTTTGGTGGTGGAGTATGGGGCTGTTTGGGTTGTTGGCCACTTTGCTGGCTGTCACCAGCGCGCGGGCCAACGATCAAGAGATGGTGGTGAGCCATGGATATTCATTCTTTGGGGATCTGACCTATCCGGCGGATTACACGCATTTCGACTATGTGAATCCAGATGCCCCCAAAGGTGGCGAGATTGCGTTGGGCACTGTCGGCACGTTTGATTCCATGAACCCCTACACCCGCAAGGGGCGGGCGGGGGCGCTGAGTTCAATGATGTATGAAAGCCTTCTTGGCGACGCGCCGACAGGCAGCGCGGCACCGGCAGATGTGTATGGCGAATATTATGGCTTGCTGGCCGAACGGCTTGAATATCCTAAGGACAAAGAATGGGTCATTTTTTACATGCGCCCGGAAGCGCGGTTTTCCGATGGATCGCCTGTAACGGCGCATGATGTCGCGTTCAGCCACAACCTGCTGCTGGACGAAGGGCTGAAAAGTTATGCTGATGCGGTTCGCAAGCGGATCCCGAAGGTCGAAGTGATTGATGATCACACGATCAAGTTCTACTTTGCAGAAGGCATTTCGCGTCGGTCGTTGATTGACCAAGTGGGGTTCATTCCAGCGTGGTCCAAGAAATGGTACGAAGAGACTGGCGCTGGGCTGGACGAAAGCAGGCTTGAGGTTTCGCCGGGTTCCGGGCCCTACATGCTAGACAATTTCGATGTGAATCGGCGGATCGTCTACAAGCGGAACCCGGATTACTGGGGCAACGATTTGCCCTTTAACGTCGGACGAAACAACTTTGATGCAATCCGGGTTGAGTATTTCGGCGACGATACCGCCTCGTTTGAAGCGTTCAAAGCAGGTGAGTATACATTCAAAGTAGAATCCGACAGCAAGAAGTGGGCGACGGGATATGAGTTTCCCAAGGTGAACGATGGGTCGATTGTGACCGAGGAATTGCCTGATGGTGCCCCTCCGACGCCGTCAGGAATTGTGTTCAACCTTGGTACAGAGGCGTTGCAGGATAAACGTGTCCGCGAGGCGCTGGCGTTGGCGTATAACTTTGAATGGACGAATGAGAGTTTGCAATACGGCCTGTTTGAGCAGCGCGCGTCCTACACACAAGACACACCGTTGATGGCGACAGGTGT
>JABSSA010000231.1 GCA_013214665.1 Paracoccaceae bacterium | reverse complement strand
GCGGATGGCGGCGTGGATGTGCTGCCGAACCCAACCGAGGAATTGCGCGCCGAACGATTGGATCGCCTTTATCGTCCGCAGGCGTTGGATGTGCCGGTGCTTGTGGCCCGCGACGCACCGATTGCCACGATCGACCCGCGCGATTTTGGCAATTTCGCCGAACCTAGTCGTCCATCGTTGGGCGTGGATATCGACACAGCTTTAGCGCAGGTTCTAAACGAACCCGAAAACCTGCCTGTGCCACAGGTCGTGGCAGAGGTTGCGCCAACCCTCACCATGGTGGCAGTGCGTACCTCTTGGGTACGTGTGCGTGCGGCGGACAACACGGTTATTTTTGAAGCGACGATGCGACCCGGCGACAGTTGGGAAGTGCCACTGACCGAAGAACCGCCAACACTTCGGACTGGTGAAAGTGGTGCAATCTATTTCGCGATGGATGACGCGTATTACGGTCCAGTAGGACAAACCGGGCAGGTGACGTCGAACCTGGCTTTGGCTGCTGACGGCCTGAAAACCCAGTTTCAAGTGGCTGACATCACGTCAGATCAGGGTTTGCAAAGATATGCAGAAGCGCAGTCTGTTATCTCCGACGAATAAACATATGTAGTCAGAGACAGGCTTGCCGGAATGGCGGCGACTGTCTATTCTAGTTTACACTCTCACAGGCAAAGGGTGGTCTGATGTCGATCAATCATATTCGACCGTGGCGCAATATCTATCGCCGGACGTCGCGACAGATCATGGTTGGTTCTGTTCCGGTTGGCGGCGATGCGCCCATTTCTGTTCAGACCATGACCAACACGCTGACCACGGATGTTGCAGCAACGATTGCACAGATCACCGCCGCAGCCGAAGCAGGGGCCGACATCGTGCGGGTCAGCGTCCCGGATGTGGAAAGCTCCGCCGCATTGAAAGAGATCGTGCGCGAAAGCCCTGTGCCCATCGTAGCCGACATCCATTTTCATTACAGACGCGGGATCGAAGCGGCTGAGGCTGGGGCGGCGTGTTTGCGGATCAACCCGGGCAACATCGGCAAACCCGAACGTGTGCGCGAGGTGATTCAGGCCGCGCGTGACAACAATTGTTCGATCCGCATCGGCGTGAATGCGGGCAGTCTGGAAAAGCACCTGCTTGAGAAATACGGCGAGCCGACGCCGGACGCGATGGTGGAATCCGGCATGGATCACATCAAGATCCTGCAAGACAACGACTTTCACGAATTTAAAATTTCGGTCAAAGCCTCTGATGTGTTCATGGCGGCTGCCGCTTATCAATCGCTGGCCGAAACCACCGATGCGCCCATCCATCTGGGCATCACCGAAGCCGGTGGGTTGACCAGTGGCACGATCAAATCCGCCATCGGTTTGGGCAACCTGCTGTGGATGGGTATTGGCGACACGATCCGCGTGTCATTGTCTGCCGATCCGGTAGAAGAGGTCAAAGTGGGTTATGAGATCCTGAAATCTCTGGGTCTGCGTCACCGGGGCGTTAACATCATCTCGTGCCCGTCCTGTGCCCGGCAAGGCTTTGACGTGATCAAAACGGTCGAGACACTGGAAGAACGGCTGGCCCATATCAAAACGCCGATGTCGCTGTCGATCATCGGCTGCGTGGTCAATGGACCGGGCGAAGCATTGATGACGGACGTAGGCTTTACTGGCGGCGGCGCGGGGTCTGGCATGGTCTATCTGGCCGGGGCGGCCAGCCATAAGATGTCAAATGACCAGATGGTGGATCACATCGTCGAAGAGGTCGAAAAGAAAGCCGCCGAGCTTGATGCCGCAGCAGACAAAGAGGCCGCGGTACAAGCAGCGGAGTAACCAAATCGCTGCTTTCGTATTGCCTCTGACGCCACTCTCGGCCCCAAATCTATGCGTCTATCCGCGGATATGCCTTTGTCGCAGTCATAGCAAAAACCTTGTGCGCATCGACATCTGGCCAGCGTGCCAGACACTGGCGTAGGATGCTGACCCATTGGTCGTATTCCGACGCTAGATTGAGGACAGGCCAATCGCTGCCGAACATGACCCGATCCTCGCCAAAAGCGCCAATGACGTGATCTAGGTAGGGGTAAAACGCCGCGTTTTCGGTACCCTCTGGCGCCTCAGTCATGAGGCCGGACAACTTACAAAATGTGTTGCCGTGTGCCGCGATACGCGACATGCCACTCGCCCAGTCCGAAAAGGAGTCGGGCGCAAACACCGGCTTAGCGCAATGGTCAATCACCACCCGCAGATCGGGATAAAGACCCAGGAATTGATCCAGAACCGGCAAGTGCTTTTGCAAGACGAGTGCGTCGAACGTCAGGTCCAGATCTATGAGCGTTTTCAAGCCTTTGGCTAATTCAGGGCGCAGCATCCATCTAACGTCTGCGATGTCCTGAATCATTGGGCGAATGCCTGCAAACTTGGGATGTTTGGCCAAGCGCGCAATATCGTCAGAGACAGTCGGGCTTTCCAGATCCACCCATCCCACAACACCGCGGATCCAGGACGTGTCATCGGCCAGAGACAAAAGGAACTCGGTTTCGTCGACGTTGTCATCAGCCTGTACCGCCACCGTACTCTTCACGCCTTGCGCCTTTAGATGTGGTGTGAGGTCGTGGGGTTCGTAGTCGCGGAACAAAACGGGCAAATCCTTGGGCATCCAAGCATATCCACCGCGACCCAAACGCCAAAAGTGTTGATGGGTGTCGATCATCGCAGCCTCATTTACTCCGCCGCGTCCAGATGCCCGTTGTAATAATCTGACAAGGTATGAGCCAAAGTCTGGAATATCTCGTGGGCATCCTCGACGCTTGGCACTTCCAATTCGTCTATACGTTCCAGAAATGGGCAAACAACCACTGCAATCGCATCGCCGCTGCGGTCAAAGATAGGATAGGCAAGGTTGGTCACGCCCACCGCCGTCTCGGATTGCATCCGCTCAAACCCCCAATCCCTTACGCGGGCAACGTGGGCCATGAATGCCGCGCGATCCATATCTGGCTCGCCTGTCGCTGGGCTATGGCGCTCTATCAAATCCTGCATCGCCTGATCCGAACGGAAGGCGGCCAAGATGCGCCCAGCACTGGTATTGCTTAACCCGATGACCGTGCCTGCGCGCAACGCGAGGCTCCAGTTTCCTGGCGATTCCGCAGAGGCAACAACAACGATGTCTGCGTTGTTTTCCACCGCAAGGTGGCAGGACTGCCAGGCCCGTTTCGCCGCATCTCTCATCAATGGCGGCGCAGTCTGTAACAACCGCTGCATAGGCGGGTGGCGTTGCGACAGGGCAAACATCTTGAGGCTCAGCGAATAGAGATCATCGGCTGACCGCAAAACGTAACCGCGCCGCACTAATGTCGATAGCATCCGGTAGATTTCGCTTTGCGACTTATCCAACGCCTTGGCGATATCGCTCTGCGCCAGACCGTCCGAATTCAGCGACAAAAGTTCGATAATATCGAGCCCTTTTTCTAGGGCCGGAGCTCGGTATTTGTCTTCGATCTTCGACATTCCGCCTATTCCCAAAGTTCGCTTGTGGGAGCTTTCGCCTTTGGGAGTGGTTCTGTCAAGATTGATTTATTTGTGAAAGAATGTTTTATATACGAATGTAAGCGAAATTACTTCACCAACCTGGGAGGATCCGAAGTGAAAAACCGTAAACTCGTCAGTGCGTTAATGGCCACCTGTGCCATGGGGCTGGCTCTGCCGGCGGCGGCAGAATCAGACTATGGGAGCTTTCCTGGTGTGACCGTTGAGGCGAAGCTGATCGGCGGTCAGCAATACGAGGCGCTTTATGGCCGCATCGCAGAGTGGGAGGCCGCGACCGGTGCCAGCGTCGAGATCATCTCAAAAAAGAGCCACTTTGAGATCGACAAAGAGATCAAATCGGACATGGCCGCAGGCACGACCAACTGGTGTGTCGGGTCGAACCACTCTTCCTTTGCCGCCCAGTACGAAGGTCTTTATGTCGACCTGAACGATTACGTGCCTGCAGATACTATTGCCGAATTCGTGTCGGGCAACATCGGGGCCTCGACCGTTGGGGGCGAGTTGTTGATGCTGCCACGGGCGCAGTTTGACGTCTCTGTCCTGTATTATCTGAAATCCAACTACGAAGACGCCGAGAAGGCCGCCGCGTTCAAAGCTGAATACGGCTATGATCTCGCTGTGCCGGAAACTTGGGATCAGGTGAAAGATCAGGCGATCTTCTTTGCTGATCCGCCAAATTTCTACGGCACGCAATACGCGGGCAAAGACGAAGCGATTGTAGGTCGCTTTTATGAAATGGTCGTCGCGGAAGGCGGCAACTATCTAGATGAAGACAAGCGCCCCATCTTCAACTCAGACGCCGGTCAGCGGGCGTTGCAGTGGTTTGTGGATCTCTACGAAGCCAAAGCGGTGCCAGCTGGTACAACGTCCTATGTCTGGGATGATCTGGGGCAGGGATTTGCCTCTGGCACAGTTGCTTTGAACTTGGATTGGCCAGGTTGGGCCGGGTTCTTTAACGATCCGGAGTCGTCCAAGGCCGCTGGTAATGTTGGTGTTGCAATCCAGCCTATGGGCTCGGTCACGCGCACCGGCTGGTCCGGGCATCACGGGTTTTCGGTTACCAATGATTGCGAGACCAAAGAGGCCGCAGCATCGTTGGTCATGTTCCTGACCGGTGAAGAAAGCCAAACGGCTGAATCTGCTGGCGGGTCGCTGCCGACGCGGACCGCTGTTTGGGCCGCAAACATCGAAGCAGCAAAAAATGGCACCGATGCGTTCCGTGCTGAAGCATTGGCTGCTTTCGCTGCAGGTGCCGAATACGCATTTGCTGTTCCACCGATCCCTGAATGGGGCGAAAGCACCAACATTGTCTTTCCCGAACTTCAGGCTGCGATCCTCGGCGACAAAACCGTCAAGGAAGCGCTGGATGATGCGGCCGAAGGCGTGGACGAGCTGATGCGCGAGTCTGGCTACTACTAAGCAGTTCACAGATTTGGCGGGGCGTGCACATACCACGTGCGCCCCGCCTCCTGACTAAGCCCTTCAAGGAACACAACAATGCGCCGCCGCATACCGGAGTGGTTTGTTCTGCTGCTGCCTGCATTCATCGTGATTGCCGCAGTTGTCCTGATCCCGCTCATCTTTTCACTCTATTCCAGCTTTACGCCCTACAAGCTGACCCGCCCTTCAACATTGTGGCGTTGGATCGGCACGGCGAATTATGAAAAGATCCTGACCGATGTGAAATTCTGGTCGGCCTTTGGGCGCACAATCTTGTTTCTGACCATCGCATTGAACGTGGAGCTTCTTCTTGGGCTTCTGATCGCCTTGATGGTCAACAAGGTGACATGGGGCCAGCGCACATTGCGAACAATTCTGATGTTCCCAATGATGTTTTCGCCCATCCTTGTTGGGTTTCAATTCAAGTTCATTTTCAACGACAACATTGGCCTGGTGAACAATGCGCTCCAGTCTCTGGGCGTCTCTAACGCCGCTTTGCCTTGGTTGGTGGACGGCAATCTGGCGATGTTTTCGATCATCTTTGCCGAAGTCTGGATGAGCACATCGGTTTTCGCCATCCTCATCCTCGCAGGCCTTTTCGCGATCCCGCAAGACCCGCTGGAAGCGGCCAAAGTGGACGGGTGCACCCCATGGCAAACGTTCCGGCACATCACCTTGCCGTTTTTGATGCCCTTTATCTTTATTGCGATGACCATCCGTTCGCTCGACGTGGCGCGCGCCTATGACATTGTGCAGATCATGACAGGCGGTGGCCCGGCGGGTCGCACTGAGCTTTTGTGGACGCTGATGAGCCGAACAGGCTACGTGGATGCGCGCATGGGGCTCGCTAACGCCATGGGCTATGTATCGATCCTGCTCTCGATCGCGTTCACCGTCTATTTCTTCAAAAAGCTCAGCGCCGCACGCGCCGAGCTGGGCATGGGGGGCTAAGCGATGGACCGCAATCAAACCCACCGGAACCGGCGCCGGATTTACAAGGCGCTGCACTTTTTTGGCCTCTTCTTGATCATGGAGGTTATCTGCATCCCGGGCCTGTGGATTGTGCTCAACTCTTTCAGACCAACTGTCGAGATTATGGCCAAACCCCCGGTCTGGAACCCGACCTTCACGCTCGATCATTACCGCGCCATGTTCGGCGGCGCGGGCGAGGGGGGCGTGCCAGTCTTTCTTTATTTCCGAAACTCGCTGATCGTTTCTGTCACCTCCACCGCAATCGCAATCCTAATCGGTATGGGTGGCGGATACGCTTTCGCACGTTACCGCTTTGCGTTTAAAAACAGCTACTTCGTCGGACTGATGCTGTTTCGTGCTGTGCCCGGAGTTGCACTGTCCTTGCCGCTCTTCATCGTCTTTGCCCGCGTCGGCCTGATCGACACGCATTTCGGCCTGATCCTGGTCTATGTGGCGATGAATGTGCCGTTCACCATCTGGTTAACCGATGGTTTTTTCCGCCAGATCCCGAAAGAACTGCACGAAGCGGCGGAAATTGATGGCTGCACCCGCTGGCAGGCCTTTTGGCGCGTCGAATTTCCAGTGGCCCGCTCTGGCGTCGCCTCTGCTGCTATCTTTGCGTTTCTAACCTCGTGGAACGAATTCGCGCTGGCCTCGCAGCTGACCCGCTCGGTCGGTTCAAAAACGATGCCGGTCGGTCTTCTCGATTTCACGGCAGAATTCACCATCAACTGGGGCGGCATGTGCGCCTTGGCAGTGCTCATGATCCTGCCCGCTCTGATCCTCACCTTTATTGTGCAAAAGCACCTGATCGCCGGTCTCACCTTTGGCGGCGTGAAAGGATAACAAAATGACCGAAGTAACCCTCTCAAACGTGGTCAAACGCTACGGCAAACAACAGGCTGTGCACGGCATTGATCTCGACATTCAGGATGGCGAATTTTTGGTGCTGGTTGGCCCGTCTGGCTGCGGTAAATCCACCACTTTGCGCATGATAGCGGGGCTAGAGGATATCTCGGACGGCGAGATTTCCATCGGCAACCGTGTGGTCAATGATCTGCCTCCGCGCGAACGCAACATCTCAATGGTGTTCCAGAATTACGCGCTCTATCCCCACATGACCGTGCGTGAAAATCTGGGCTTTACGCTCCAGATCGCCAAACAACCCGAAGCCCAGATCACCCGGGCAGTCAATGAGGCCGCGGGCATCTTGGGGCTGGATGAATTGATGGACCGCAAACCGGCCGAGCTGTCGGGCGGTCAACGGCAACGCGTCGCCATGGGGCGGGCGATTGTGCGGCAGCCCGATGTGTTTTTGTTTGACGAACCGCTCTCCAACCTGGACGCCAAGCTGCGCACGCAAATGCGGGTCGAGATCAAAAAGCTGCACCAGCGTGTGGGAAACACGATCATATATGTGACCCATGACCAGGTCGAAGCGATGACGCTGGCCGATCGCATCGTGTTGATGCGCGACGGCCATATCGTACAGGTCGGCACGCCGCTTGAGCTGTTTAACACCCCGGTCAACACCTTCGCGGCGACGTTTATCGGCTCACCCCCGATGAACCTTGCGGATGGGGTGGTCAGCGATGCAGGCACGATTGTTCTGCGCGACAGCCTGACCATTCCCGTTCCGAAATCAGCGCGGGCGCATGTCAAACCGGGTCAAAAGGTACAGTTGGGGTTCCGCGCCGACAATCTGATGCCCGTAGGCCATGCCGTCGAAGAGAAAGGCGAGCTGGTCGACCTTGAGCTTACCGTTGCCCTGACCGAGCCCCTGGGCACTGAAACTCTGCTTTTCGCCGATCTGGCCGGACTTGAGGTTCAAGCGAAAATGCTGAACCCCAGACCGGTGCAGCCGGGTGAAAAGCTGGCGTTTCACTTGATGCTGGACAAGACCCACGTGTTTGACGCGGCCAGCGGCGTTGCGTTGCGGGGGTGATCCATGGCTAGGATTGTCAAAGTTGAAATGCAGATGATCGACCTTGTTCCCAAGGTCACTCGTGTCGATGCCATCCAGTCTTTTGTCAGTCAAGAAACCCCGATTGTCACGATCACCGATAGTGATGGGGCCACTGGCACGGGGTACAGCTACACCATCGGCACAGGCGGCCCATCGATTATGGCGTTGCTTGAAAAGACACTTGCACCGGCTTTGATCGGCAAAGATGCCGACCGTATCGATGGGATCTGGCGCGACTTGCTGTTTGTCACCCACGCCACGGCGGTTGGGGCGATCACATCGCTGGCTTTGGCCGCTATCGACACAGCGCTTTGGGATTTGCGATGCCGCAAGCAAGGTCTGCCTTTGTGGAAGGCCGCTGGTGGTACACGGGATAGCATCCCGCTTTACACGACAGAAGGCGGCTGGCTTCATCTTGACCCACAAGCCTTGGTTGATGACGCGCTCGAAGTGCAGGCTGCCGGGTTCCGAGGCTCCAAGATTAAGATCGGCAAAGAGCACATCAGCGGCGATATCGCGCGGCTCAGCGCGGTGCGGTCCGCGGTGGGCGACACCTATGAGATCATGACCGACGGCAATCAAAGCTTTGCGCTGTCCGAAGCGATCCGGCGCGCGCAAATGCTCGAAGATTATGGTGTAGGCTGGTTCGAAGAACCTCTGCCTGCCGACGATGTCATGGCTCATGTCGAATTGGCACGGCGCACCAGCGTACCGATTGCGGTCGGGGAAAGCATGTATGCGCTCAGCCAGTTCAAGGATTACTTGCAGACAGGTGCAGCGAGCATCGTTCAAGTCGATGTCGCGCGTATCGGTGGGATCACCCCGTGGCTGAAAACGGCGCATCTGGCCGAAGCGTTCAATGTCACCGTCTGTCCGCATTTCCTGATGGAACTGCATCTGCCGCTGGTGTGCGCGATCCCCAATGCGAAATGGCTGGAATACATCCCCCAGCTTGATGGCGTGACCTCCGAACAGATGCGCGTCGAAGACGGCAAAGCCATCCCTTCAGAGGCGCCGGGTTTGGGCATCGCCTGGGATTGGGACGCAATTACTGCCGGGCGGTTGGTCCATCACATTGTGACCGCAGGATAGACAAGGGGCATAGCATGCAACGCATGGGCATGATGATCGGGATCAAACCCGAGATGATAGAAGACTACAAACGCTTGCACGCCGCGGCCTGGCCCGACGTTCTTGCGCAGATCAAAAACAGCAACATCCGAAACTATTCGATCTTTCTGCGCGAGCCCGAAAACCTGTTGTTTGGCTATTGGGAATACCACGGGGACGATTTCGAAGCCGACATGGCGCGCATGGCCGAGGATCCGAAAACCCAAGAATGGTGGACCTTTACAGACCCATGCCAAGAGCCGTTGGCCTCTCGGGCTGAGGGCGAACAATGGTCGATGATGACCGAAGTATTTCACACAGATTGACAGACTGCCCATGACCGAACGCACAGGAAAACTCACCGGCAAAACCGCTTTGATCACAGCCGCAGGGCAGGGGATCGGGCGCGCGAGCGTGGATCTTTATGCCCGTGAAGGCGCGCGCGTGATCGCGTGCGACATCAACGAAGACGCTTTGTCAGAATTGGCCAAATTGACGGGGGTAGAGGCCATCAGGCTGGACGTGACTGATGCGGAGGCTGCCAGATCGGTTGTGGCTAAGGCAGGCCCACTGGATGTGCTCTTTAACTGCGCGGGGTTTGTGGGGTCCGGCACCATTCTGGATTGCGACGAAGCGCAATGGGATTTCAGCTTCGATCTCAACGTAAAAGCCATGTACCGACTGGCCCAATATGCGCTGCCTGCCATGTTGGAGCGCGGAGGGGGCGCCATCATCAATATGTCTTCGGTCGCTTCATCAATGAAGGGCGTGCCAAACCGCTTTTCCTATTGCGCCAGCAAGGCTGCAGTCATCGGGCTGACCAAATCCATCGCGGCGGATTTTGTCACCCGGGGCATCCGCTGCAACGCGATTTGCCCCG
>JABSSA010000230.1 GCA_013214665.1 Paracoccaceae bacterium | reverse complement strand
GTGGGTGACAGCATCACGCTGGCCCGTGGTGGCAATGGGGGCTGGGGCAACCTGCATTTCAAATCGGCTACCAACCAGGCCCCGCGCCGCGCCAATCCCGGCCAGGCCGGGGTGGAGCGCACGATCTGGCTGCGCCTGAAACTGATCGCGGATGTGGGGCTGTTGGGCCTGCCTAATGCGGGCAAATCCACCTTTCTGGCGGCCACGTCAAACGCGCGCCCCAAAATCGCGGATTACCCGTTTACAACTCTGCACCCCAATCTCGGTGTGGTCGGTGTGGACAATACCGAATTTGTGGTGGCCGATATCCCGGGCCTTATTGAAGGCGCCTCCGAAGGCAAGGGCATCGGTGATCGGTTTCTGGGCCATGTGGAGCGCTGCGCTGTTCTGTTGCATCTGGTGGATGGCACGGCGGATGACGTGGCCACGGATTACCGCACCATCATCACAGAGCTCGAAGCCTATGGTGGCGATTTGGCGCTGAAGCCGCGCGTGACCGTGCTCAACAAGATTGACGCGCTCGATGATGAGCTGGTGGCGATGCAAAAGGCGGAGCTGGAGGAGGCCTGCGGCGGCCCGGTGATGACCATGTCTGGCGTGGCGCAAACCGGCACCACCGATGTGCTGCGCAATTTGCGCGCGCAAATTGACGAAGACCGGCTGCGCCAGCGCCCCAAAGCAGAGCAAGAGGCATGGCGTCCCTAACTTCCTCAAAACGGCTGGTGGTGAAAATCGGCTCCGCGCTGCTCGTGGACCGGACCACTGGCGCATTGCGCGCCGATTGGCTGACCGCATTGGCACAGGATGTGCATTGGCTGTGCACATCCGGTGTACAGGTTGTGCTCGTCTCGTCCGGCTCGATTGCGCTGGGGCGCGGTGCGCTTGGCTTGCCCGCCACCGATCTCGCGCTTGAGCAATCCCAGGCGGCCGCCGCCGTCGGGCAAATCCGTCTGGCGCGCGCCTACGAAGACGCGCTGGCGCTCCACGGTATCACCACGGCGCAGGTGCTCATGACCCTCGAAGACAGCCGCGATCGCCGCCGCTATCTGAATTCGCGGGCCACGCTGGAACAACTCGTCTCACTTGGGGCGGTGCCCATCGTGAACGAAAACGATACCGTAGCCACCGATGAAATCCGCTTTGGTGACAATGACCGTCTCGGTGCCCAGATCGCGGCCACCATTGGCGCGGATACGCTGGTGCTGCTCTCCGATGTGGATGGCTTTTACACCGCCAACCCCAGCGATGATCCCACGGCCACCCGCTATGACGTGATTGACCAGATCACGCCCGAGATTGAAGCCATGGCCGGTGATGCAGGCTCCGGCCTCTCCAAGGGTGGGATGAAAACCAAACTCATGGCCGCGAAAACCGCCACCCAAGCAGGCTGCCGCATGGCCATCTGCGAAGGCTCGGGCCAGCGCCCGCTCAAAGCGTTGCATGACGGGGCCCCCTCCACATGGTTCACCGCCACGCTTGATCCGGCCTCCGCGCGCAAACGCTGGATCGCTGCGATGAAACCGCAAGGGCACCTTGTCCTTGATCCCGGCGCGGTGGCCGCCATGGCCAAAGGCAAAAGCCTGCTGCCCGCCGGTGTCACCTCCGTCAGCGGCGCCTTTCAGCGCGGCGACCCTGTGACCATCACCACACCCGACGCCACCGAAATCGGCATCGGCCTCACTCGCTATACCGCCGCTGAGGCGCGCATTATCGCAGGTCACCAAAGCGCAGAGATCGAAACATTGCTTGGCTATCCGGGCCGCGCTGCGCTCGTACATCGTGATGACATGGCCCTCACCGCTTCTTTTGGATAAAAATACTCAAACGCAACCGCTGCCACAGGATGCAAGATATGAAAGACATCGCTGAAATCCCCGAGTTGATGCAAACGCTGGGCGCACAGGCGCGGGACGCCGCGGCGGAGCTGGCATTTGCCACAGCTGCGCAAAAAGAGACCGCTTTGAACGCTGCCGCAGACCACGTTTGGGCCGCGCGGAGCGATATCATCGCGGAAAACGCCAAGGATCTAGAGTTCGGCAAAGCCAAAGGGCTGTCAGCTGCGATGATGGACCGTTTGATGTTGGACGAGCCGCGCATTCAAGGCATCGTGGATGGGCTGCGCGCCGTGGCAGGACAGTCCGATCCGGTTGGTGAAGTTCTTGCGGAATGGACCCAGCCAACGGGTTTGCAGATCCAGCGTGTGCGCACGCCTTTGGGGGTTGTGGGCGTCATCTATGAAAGCCGCCCCAACGTGACCGCAGATGCCGGAGCCTTGTGCCTCAAAGCCGGAAACGCGGTGATCTTGCGCGGCGGGTCAGAGAGCTTTCATTCCTCTGCGGCCATCCATGAATGTCTGGTGCGTGGCTTGCGTGATGCAGGTCTGCCCGAGGCAGCAATCCGGCGTGTTCCCACCCGCGACAGAGCCGCGGTAAGCGAGATGCTGACCATGACCGACCATATCGACGTCATTGTTCCGCGTGGCGGCAAAGGGCTTGTTGGACTGGTGCAAAGCGAGGCACGTGTGCCTGTTTTTGCGCATCTCGAAGGCATTGTGCATATCTACATCGACAAAGCCGCTGATGCAGAAAAAACGCTGTCTGTTGTGCTCAACGCAAAAACCCGGCGCACCGGCATTTGCGGCGCGGCAGAGTGTCTGTTGATCCACCGCGATGTGGCGGACAGCCTCGGGCAAGCCGTGCTCTCCATGCTGGTTGATGCGGGCGTTACAGTTCATGCGGACGAAGCGCTAACTTCGGTGTCCGGAACCGTCGCGGCGACCTCAGAAGATTGGGGCCGGGAATATCTGGACATGGATATCGCCGCCCGCGTTGTGGACAGCCTTGATGACGCAATCACGCATATCCGGCAGCATGGATCAGATCACACCGATTGCATCATGACCGAAGATCCCGACGCCGCCAGCCGCTTTTTCGAACGTCTCGACAGCGCCATTCTGATGCACAACGCCTCCACCCAATTTGCTGATGGGGGTGAATTTGGCATGGGGGCTGAGATTGGCATCGCCACCGGCAAAATGCACGCGCGTGGCCCGGTTGGCGCTGCACAATTGACCAGCTTCAAATACCTGGTGCGCGGAGATGGAACAATACGCGCCTAGGCGGTGATGAAAATCTCTAACCCGTCGGGGCGATCCACCACCTGAAAGCCGCGTCCGCGGAAATTGGCGATTGTGGGCAGGATATAGAATTGGATGTTGGAGGAAGAAATATTGGCCTCAGGCCGATCCGATTGCATCGTTTCCCACGCCTCAGCCGTCTTGTTGGTGCGTTCCCCCCGCGCAACAACAGACAAGCCTTCGGGATCGGGTGTCAGGGTGATTTGCCCGCCGTATGGTATGACCTCTTCCAGACACATCAGTGCGAGAAACCCCAATTGCACAGTTTCCCGAGACGCGCCTTGATTTCCCGGCCAGTGAAAGGACGTGCGGCTTCCGCGCGACATGTCATCCAAGATGGTGATGATATCGATGGGTGTCATGTTTTGACCGCCGGGATTGCCAAAGGCGATACGGAAAAACCTGAGCCGCGCGCTGGCATTTTCAACGCTTTGGGCAATCAAGGCCATTTCAGGCCCTTGCGCTGCGCCGTTCAGGGCCAAAAGCTCAAGTCCATTGTTGATGGCGCCGATAGGAGATATCAGGTCGTGGCAAATACGGCTGCCGAGCAGAGCAATCAGGTCTTCTTTCATAGACTGTGCCCCGACGCAGTGATTGAGAAGATCATAGCCTCGGAACAAGCGCGCGATGCGTGTTGCAGAGGTGGGGCAAAAAGCCAACAGTTAGCAAAGGGTAAGTGGGTCATATGAAACATCCAAAGCGGTGCGCCGAAGGCCTTTGCAATCGTGAGACGTCTCACCCACAGCAAAACAACCTTAAGCAGTTTAGCGTGGATTTATTTCTATTATGAATGGTGTTTCAAGCCCCGACACGGACGAACGCTTTCAAATCCGCATGGCAACCAGTTCTGACGATCTGACCCGTGCACAAAGGCTGCGCTATGAAGTTTTTGTTGAGGAGCTCGGCGGCAATGGCGAAAAGGTTAATCACGCGGATCGGCTGGAATGCGATGACTTTGATTCGTATGCCGATCATATGCTGCTGATCGACACGCAAAACGACGTGCTTGCCGGCGTATATCGCATGATGCGCCCGGATCAGGCGCAAGCGGCGGGGCAGTATTACTGCGATGATGAATATGACCTGACACCGCTCATAAATTCAGGCCAGCGGCTTTTGGAATTGGGCCGATCATGCCTTGCCCCCGCGTATCGGGGGGGAACCGCGATGTATCATCTGTGGAACGGGCTGGCAGATTATGTGCAAACCCACAGCATCGAGATCTTGTTTGGCGTCGCGTCGTTTCACGGTACCGATGTGCGGGCGCTCGCAGGGCCATTGTCTCTGTTGCATCATCGGCACCTGGCGCCGGAACATCTGCGACCTGCCGCGCGGTCCGCTCATGCTGTGGAAATGAACATTCTGCCAGAAGGCGACATAGATCGGCGTGCGGCCATGGTGGCCATCCCGGCCTTGATCAAAGCCTACCTTAGAATTGGTGGCACCGTCGGCGCAGGCGCCTTTGTGGATCATGCGTTTAACACAACGGATGTCTGTTTGGTTCTTGATACCGCGCGCTTTAACGCCCGGCAGGCCCGCATTTACCGGGGCAACGCGTCATGAGCCCTACATGGGACAGTAACACGCACCCGGAGCATGACCGCGTTTCACCTCTTGGCTGGCTCCGTTTTGGGCTTCGAGCCGTTTTGCTTGTCATCCTCGTGTTCGGCAGTCTGATGCTGCTGCTCGCGCTGCGTGTCGTGGAACGCCCCTTGTTCGGCATTCGCAGGCCGCTGACACCACACATAACCAAATGGGTGTGCCGCAATGCATTGCGTATCCTGCGCCTGCCTTTGGTGGTGTCTGGTCAACCAATGCGGGGGCAGGGGGCCATTGTCGCCAATCACACCAGCTGGCTCGATATCTTTGTGTTGAACGCGTCCGACTGCGTGTATTTTGTGTCCAAATCGGAAGTGGCGGGATGGCCCGGTATCGGATGGTTGGCGCGTGCGACCGGCACGGTGTTCATTGCGCGCGATCCGAAAGAGGCTGCGGCGCAAAAGCAGGTTTTTGAAGACCGCTTGCTTGCCCGGCACCGATTGCTGTTTTTCCCGGAAGGCACCAGCACGGATGGTCAGCAGGTCTTGCCATTCAAATCCACCTTGTTCGCCGCCTTCTTTGCCCAAGACCTGCGTGAGCATCTTTCGGTGCAACCTGTCAGCGTGGTCTATCACGCCCCCGCCAGTGCCGATCCACGGTTTTATGGTTGGTGGGGCGATATGGGCTTTGGAGAGCATCTGATCACAACACTCGCCACGGCGCGCCAGGGCCGGGTTGAAGTGGTCTATCATGCGCCTATTCGGGTCAGTGACACACAAAGTCGCAAGCAGATGGCCCAACAGGCAGAAACCCTGGTCAGACAGGGCCACGAAGCTGCGCGCCGGTAAAATTAGGGCAAGCCCACAGGATGCCATCACAGCCTCTTGCCATCCCGCAGCATTCGCTGTAAGGCGCAAACACTTCACAGTCGGGGTCGGGCCTATGGGAGAGACATACCCATCGCGTCCACCGGTTGGAACCAGCAGGTTCTGAACACCCCGGCGAGGATTGAAACCGGAAAGGATACGAAAGATGGCTCTTCCTGAGTTCTCTATGCGTCAGCTTTTGGAAGCGGGCGTTCACTTTGGCCACCAGACACAGCGTTGGAACCCACGCATGTCGCCGTTCATCTACGGTGACCGCAACGGCATCCACATCATGGACCTCACACAGACCGTACCAATGCTGGACGCCGCTCTGAACGCGATCCGCGATACCGTCGCCAAGGGCGGCCGTGTTCTGTTTGTGGGCACCAAGCGTCAGGCGTCCCAGCCGATCGCAGACGCCGCAGAACGTTGCGCACAATATTACATGAACCACCGCTGGCTCGGCGGCACTCTGACCAACTGGCAGACCGTGTCCCAGTCCATCGGCCGCCTCAAGGCGATTGATGAACAAGCCGCGAATGGTTTCGAAGGCCTGACCAAGAAAGAACGTCTTGGCATGGAACGCGACCAGGGCAAATTGCAGGCGTCTTTGGGCGGGATCCGCGAAATGGGCGGTCGTCCTGATCTGCTGTTCGTGATCGACGTCAACAAAGAAGCGCTGGCCGTGGCCGAAGCCAACAAGCTGGGTATCCCGGTTGTGGCTGTGGTTGACACCAACTGTTCGCCTGATGGTGTAGATTACATCATCCCCGGCAACGACGACGCCGCACGCGCCATTTCGCTGTATTGCGATCTGGCCAGCCGCGCAGCGCTTGACGGTATGAGCGCACAGCTCGGCGCCGCCGGTGTTGATCTGGGCGAGATGGAAGAAGGTCTGGTTGAAGAAGGTCTGGAAGAAGCGCCAGCCGCGGAAGAAGCTCCAGCCGCAGACGAGACGCCAGCTGAAAGCTGAGCCCTGTCACGTTTCTGACATGTGCGGCGGGCAAAGGTCCGCCGCAAAACACGCATTTTGAGGAGAGCCAAAATGGCAATCACAGCAGCATTGGTCAAAGAACTGCGCGACAGCACGGGCGCAGGCATGATGGACGCGAAAAAAGCGCTGACAGAGACAGACGGCGACATGGAAGCCGCTGTCGATTGGCTGCGCACCAAAGGTTTGGCAAAAGCCGCCAAGAAATCCGGCCGTACTGCGGCGGAAGGCTTGGTCGCTGTTGTCGTTGATGGCGGCACTGGCGTTGCGGTTGAAGTGAACTCGGAAACCGACTTTGTTGGCAAGAACGCTGAGTTCCAGGAAATGGTCGGCGGGATCGCCAAAGCAGCCGTTGGCGTGGATGATATCGACGCATTGGGTGCGGCAGACATGGGCGGCAAAACCGTTGCCGACACGCTGACCGACAAGATCGCGACAATTGGCGAAAACATGACACTGCGCCGGATGGCAAAGCTGTCGGGTGACGTGGTCACATCTTACGTCCACAATGCCGCTACAGCGGGCATGGGCAAAATCGGTGTTCTGGTTGCGCTGAAAGGCGGCGACGAGGCGCTGGGTAAGCAGATTGCGATGCACATCGCAGCGGTGAACCCTGCCGCTCTGAACGAAGCGGATGTGGATCCGGCGGTTGTTGAAAAAGAGCGTCAAGTTCAGATCGACATCGCGCGCGAAAGCGGCAAGCCTGACAACGTGATCGAAAAGATGATTGAAGGCCGGATGAAGAAATATCTGTCCGAGATCACTCTGGTGAACCAGCAGTTCGTGGTGAACCCTGATCTGACCGTCGGCAAAGCCGCCGCCGAAGCGGGTGCAGAAATCACCGGTTTCGTACGCCTTGAAGTGGGCGAAGGCATTGAAGTCGAAAAAGAAGACTTCGCAGCCGAAGTTGCCAAAGCGGCACAAGGCTAAGTCTGGGCGGGGCAAGGCGTTTCGAAACGCCTTTTCCCCGCGCTGAATTGTCTTTGGATATAAATGACCTTGGAAAAAGCCGCGTTGACGCGGCTTTTTTATTGGCCCCCGACAGGCGCCATCAGGTAGAGCCTGCACATGCCTTTGACCTTCCCAGACATTCCGGCGCTCCTTGCCCATGGTCATGACGATGTGATCGACGTCCGCAGCCCGGCAGAATTTGCGGAAGATCACATTCCCGGCGCGATGAACCTGCCCGTGCTCGACAATGAAGAGCGCGCGCGCGTCGGCACGATCTACAAACAAGAGAGCGCGTTTCAGGGCCGCAAGACAGGTGCGGCATTGGTCTTTGCCAATGCTGCGCGGCACATCGGCGGCCCATTGGCGGGCAGGGAAGGCGGCTGGCGACCGCTTGTCTATTGTTGGCGCGGGGGACAACGGTCTGGGTCGTTTGCCTGGATGCTGTCCGAAATCGGCTGGCGGGCTGAAACACTCAAAGGCGGATATCAAAGCTGGCGGCGCATGGTGAACGCCATGTTGCACGACACGCCGTTGCCGCATCGAGTGATCCTGTTGGACGGCAACACCGGCACCGCCAAAACCGACATTTTGCATCGCATCCAAAATCAAGGTGGCCAGATCATCGATCTCGAAGGGTTGGCGCGCCATCGCGGATCTTTGCTGGGGGGTGGATCTGCGCCGCAACCTTCGCAAAAGGGATTTGAAACTCAATTGGCCGTGGCCTTGGCAAAGCTGGACCCCGCCAAACCGACATGGGTTGAAGCGGAAAGCAACCGGATCGGCACGATTTTGGTGCCGCCATCGCTTTGGAATGCGATGAAGGTGGCCCCACGCGTCGAAATTGACGCGCCGATGAACGCGCGGGTTGGCTATCTTTGCGATACCTACTCGGATGTTTTGGAAGACGGGCCGCGGCTGCGTGCGTTGCTGGACCACTTGCGGCCTTTACGTGGGCATGAGGTGGTTGATGCCTGGCACCAGCATAGCACGGAAGGTGATTTGCCGGCATTGACCCAAGCGTTGGTGTCCCAACACTATGATCCCGCCTATACCCGTGCGCGCCGGTTAGCCGGTCACGATCCAATTGAAACGCTAAACCTCGACGGATTGGACCCCGCATGCCTTGATCGGGC
>JABSSA010000023.1 GCA_013214665.1 Paracoccaceae bacterium | reverse complement strand
CGGTGATCTCAAAGACAAAACTCTCAAGCGTGCTGTCCACGACGTTGGCGCGGAAAATGTCCGCCAGCCGCAGCGCTTCAACCCGTTTTTCACCCTGGCCTGCAACTTTGAACATGGCCAACTCGCGCTCAACACTGGGGCCTTCAACGGTGAGGTCATGCACCTCGTGAACCGAAACAATCCGGCCGAGTTGCGCTTTGATTTGTTCGATAACCTGTGGCGTGCCCGTGGTCACGATGGTGATGCGGCTCAAATGTCCGCCATGATCCACTTCGGCCACGGTCAGGCTGTCGATGTTGTATCCACGTCCCGAGAAAAGCCCAATTACACGAGCCAAAACACCCGCTTCGTTGTCAACGAGGACCGCCAGAGTATGGCGTTCCTCGATGTCAGAAAAGGTGGGCCGTAGGTTGTAGGCGGAATGGCTGTTGGAGCCTTTTTTTATTTTTAGTGCAGACATTTGCAGGTCTTTCTTAATATATCGTGTCACACCAGAACCGAACCCTTGGCGTCGATGACGCCTTGGGTTTCAGCTTCGCCCAGCAACATTTCATTATGCGCCTTGCCCGATGGGATCATCGGGAAGCAGTTTTCGTGCTTTTCGACAAGGCAATCAAAGATCACCGGCCCGTCGTAATTGATCATCTCCATGATCGCATCGTCGAGATCATCGGGATTATCACACAAGATACCTTTGGCGCCGAAAGCCTCCGCGAGTTTTACAAAATCCGGCAGAGCTTCGGACCAGGAATGCGAATAGCGCTCACCATGCAGCAGCTCTTGCCACTGTCGCACCATGCCCAAACGTTCGTTGTTGAGGATGAACTGTTTCACCGGCAGGCGGTACTGTACCGCGGTGCCCATTTCCTGCATGTTCATCAGCCACGATGCTTCGCCCGCCACGTTGATAACCAGCGCGTCGGGATGGGCGATCTGCACGCCGATGGAAGCCGGGAAGCCATAGCCCATCGTGCCCAAGCCACCGGAGGTCATCCAGCGGTTGGGATCGTTAAAGCCCAGGTATTGCGCGGCCCACATCTGATGCTGGCCCACTTCGGTGCAGATATACCGGTCGTGATCCTTGGTCAGCGCTTCGAGCCGTTCGAGCGCGTATTGCGGCTTGATGGTCGTGCCCTTCTGCTCGAACTTCAGGCAATCGACCTTCTTCCAAGTTTCAATCTCGGTCCACCACTTGGCAACAGCCTCTGAATTGGTCTTGCGCCCGCGCGATTTCCAAACCTTCAGCACGTCTTCCAGAACGTGGCCCACATCGCCGACAATTGGGATGTCGACGCGGATCACCTTGTTGATCGACGAAGGGTCGATATCGATATGCGCCTTTTTGGACTTCGGGCTAAACGCATCGACACGCCCGGTGATCCGGTCATCAAAGCGCGCGCCGATGTTGATCATCAGATCACAATCGTGCATCGCCAGATTGGCCTCATAAAGCCCGTGCATCCCCAGCATCCCAAGCCAGTTCTTGCCATTGGCCGGATAGCAGCCCAGCCCCATCAGTGTCGATGTGATCGGAAAGCCAGTAGAATCGACCAATTCGCGCAGCAGCTGGCTGGCACCGGGGCCAGAGTTGATCACACCGCCGCCGGTGTAAAAGATCGGGCGTTTTGCCGTTTCAATGGCAGCCACCAATTCCGTGATGGCTTCCATATCGCCTTTCACCTGCGGCTGGTAATGCGAGCTGGCCGGTTTTGGGCCGGTGTACGTACCGGTCGCAAACTGCACGTCTTTCGGAATGTCGATCAACACCGGACCAGGGCGGCCGGATGTTGCGACGTGAAAGGCTTCGTGCATGGCACCTGGCAACTGATCGGTCTCTTTGACCAGCCAGTTGTGCTTGGTGCAGGGGCGGGTGATGCCGACGGTGTCCGCTTCCTGAAAGGCGTCAGAGCCGATCATAAAGGTTGGCACCTGACCGGTGAGAACCACCAGCGGGATGGAATCCATCAATGCATCAGTCAGACCCGTCACCGCGTTGGTCGCGCCGGGGCCAGAGGTGACCAGCACCACGCCGGGTTTGCCTGTGGCGCGCGCATAACCTTCGGCGGCGTGCACAGCGCCTTGTTCGTGACGCACCAGAATGTGGCGAATGTTGTTTTGCTGAAACACCTCGTCATAGATTGGTAGCACCGCGCCACCAGGATATCCGAATACCGTGTCGACACCCTGATCGATCAGGGATTGGACAACCATTTTCGCTCCGGTCATTTGGCGTGCCATGTTTTTCGTGCTCCTCAGGCGTTTCTCATGCGCAAAAAAAAGCCCCCGGTTAATCGGGGGCGCATGGGGGTGGTATCAGGTTTTCCGTTACCGGCCCATGCGCTCATCTACTAGAATGTCAACGACGATGTTCATGCTCTTCCTTTCATGCGCAGGCGGGACACTATGGGGGTGCTCAAGGGGCGTCAACCGTGAAAAAGTGTCTCAAACAGTTTATTTTGCGAAATATTGTTGCGCAAAATGGCTCTGAGCGTAACTTTTGCGATTTTGAGGCCTATCCAGTGCCTTGCAGCACGCCATGCTCCAGCGCGTAGCGCGTTAACCCGGCAGTGGATGAGATGCCCAGCTTGCGTTTGATGTTCTTGCGGTGGGTTTCAACGGTGCGCACCGAAATGTCGAGCGCCAGTGCAACCTCTTTATTCGATAGGCCCTGGGCCAGCTGCAAAAGGATCGTTTGTTCGCGCCCGGTTAGCGCCTCACGGTCGGTGCCGTCTTCGCGTGGCGCGATTGAAACTTTGGCCCCGGTGCACAGGTACTGTCGCCCGGCCATCACGCTATCAATGGCCTCTTTGATTTCTTCGGTTGGCACGTCTTTGAGAATATAGCCCATCGCGCCGTGGCTGAGCGCTGATGAGATGTATTCCGGGCTGTCGTGCATCGACAAGACAAGCACACGTGTTTCAGGCCGGCTTTCCAGCACCACCTCGGTCGCCGTAAGCCCCCCCATGCCGGGCATGTTGATATCCATCAGGATCACATCGGGCTGCAGATCGGGTAGGGCATCAATGACAGCTTGCCCATTTGAGACAGTACCTACCACTTCGATGTCGTCGTAGTCCGACAGCACGGATTGCACGCCTTCGGCAACCATCGGGTGGTCATCTGCGATCAGTACACGGGTTTGGGGCTGGCTCATGCTTCGCGTCTCGTTTCGGTCTTTACGGTGTCAGGGGGTTTGAGGTGGGTCAAAGGCACGGTGGCTTCGATCACGGTGCCGCCTTTCTCGCCGCGGCTTGACAGAATGCGCAGCGTGCCACCCAATTGCTCCATACGTTCCTGCATGTTGCGCAAACCAATGCCCGCGCTTCGGTTGTCGGAGGAATACACGCCAATCCCATCATCAGCAATTCGCAGTGTCGCACCCCGCCGATGGCTCCGCAGATCCATCTTGACCTCGCTGGCATTGGCGTGCCGTTCCACATTGGTCAGCGCTTCTTGAGCGATACGGTACAATGCAATCTTGGCTTCCTGATCCAAACGGTTCCGGAACACGACAGTTGAAAACCGCGCCGTGATACCGGTGCGTTTTTCAAATTCTTCGACCAAAGACTTAAGTGCGGGTCCAAGTCCCAAGTCGTCAAGCACACCGGGCCGCAAGTCACGGCTGATGCGGCGTACTTCGGAAATCGCCGAGCCGAGTTGCTCGATCCCATTGTCGAGGGGGGATTTCACATCCCCGTTGCCACGCTCAAGCCGCCGTCGCGCGCCATCCAGCGAATATCGGACCCCGACGAGGATCTGGCTGATCCCATCATGCAATTCGCGTGCGACCCGGCCGCGTTCTTCTTCTTGCGCGTCAAATACCCGTTCCGTGAGCTTTTTCAGCTTGGCATCCGCAAGCCGCCGTTCCCGCAGATTGATGAGCAGGCCAGCAAAGAACACTACGAGCAGCGCCGCAAGCGTGATCGCCATGATGTAAACGAAGGTCTGGCGCACCCGTGTCTCCACGTCCGCCCGTGCCGCGGCAACGGTCTCGAGTACCTCATCAATATATACGCCGGTACCCACAGCCCATTGCCAATCCTGAAACCCCAGCACGAAAGAGATCATTTGCTCTTCTTGTCCTGTTGATGGTTTGGGCCAAAGATGCGTGACATAACCCGAGCCTTGCCGGGCTGTGTTGATAAACTCCTGGACCACCGGAACCCCATCGCTGTCGCGCAGGTCTTTCCAATTGAGGTTGATCATCTCCGTTTGGCGGGGGCTGACCAGGTTGGTGCCATCGTAGTCATAGACAAAGAAAAATCCTTCGTCGGCATAAATCATCGCGGCCAAAATCTGTGCCACCTGTCGCTTTGCCGCCTCATCATCAGGCGCAGCGCGTCCGTAGATAAAGTAGAACCCGTTCCTTGCTTGGGTCACATAATTGCGCAGCTCGACCTTTTTGGCTTCGATCAACTGACGTTCCAACGCCGCAATCTCGCGTTCGGCCAGCGCACGCGATTGCACAGTCACAAGTGTCGCAATCGCGGCAACAGCCAACACCAACGGAATGGTGGCCACCAACGACAGCTTTTGCGCCAAGCTGGGCCCTGAGATGCGAAAATACGACTTCATATGCGAATCGTGACCTGCTTTGACGGGTGTTGCAAGCCCTGCACGGAACAGGCGAATGCAAGGAGCGATTGCAATTACAGCTATATTTCCCGGTATTTTCCAGAGTGAAACGTGAAAAAAGGGGCAGTCTACGCAGTACTTGGTATTCCTTTCTGCTCGGTCTTCGCTAGCCTTTCGCACACTCGAAACGATCCGTTCGCATTGGGAGCGGTGCGAGCATCCACATAACCGGGAGGAGTATCTCTATGGATCGTCGTTCTTTTCTAAAGACATCTGCACTTGGTGGTGGCGCAGCAGCGGCCACAACACTGGCAGCCCCAGCATACGCACAGGGCAACCGCACACTGACGATGGTAACATCGTGGGGCCGCGGTCTGGCGGGCGTGTTTGACGCGGCTGTTAAGTTTGCGGACAACGTCAACGAAATGTCCGGTGGCTCGCTGACCATCGACGTGAAAGCGGCTGGCGAACTCGTTGGCGCGTTCGAAGTGTTTGACGCTGTGACTTCTGGTCAGGCCGACATCTACCACGCGGCTGACTACTACTTCATCAACCAGCACCCAGCGTTCGCATTCTTCACAGGCGTGCCATTCGGCATGACAGCGACAGAGCTGAACAACTGGTACTACCACGGTGGCGGCATGGGCATGCACCACGAGCTGGGCGAGATCTTTGGCCTGAAATCCTTCCTGGCGGGTAACACCGGCACGCAGGCGGGTGGCTGGTTCCGTAAGGAAATCCAGGGCCCAGAAGACTTCAACGGCCTGAAGTTCCGTATGCCTGGCCTCGGCGGCCGTGTGCTTGGCGCGATGGGCGCATCGGTTCAGAACTTGCCAGGTGCCGAAGTGTACCAGGCTCTGGCGTCCGGCGCGATCGACGGCACAGAGTGGATCGGCCCATGGGCGGACGAAAAGGCTGGTTTCCAGGAAATCACCAAGTTCTACTACACAGCCGGCATGCACGAGCCAGCGGCGGGTCTGTCCGCTGCGTGTAACCTGGACGTGTTCAACGAACTGTCCCCAGAGCAGCAGAAGATGATCGAAGTTGCGGCATCTGACGCCAACATCTGGAACCTGAGCCAGTATCTGAACAACAACGGTGCCGCGCTGAAGCGTCTGCAGGCCGGTGGTGTGCAGGTTCTGGAATTCCCAGACAGCGTTTGGGATGCAATGTACGAAGCGTCCAAGGGCGTCTATGCAGAATTCATGGACGATGACCTCTTCAAGAAAGTCAACGACGCATACTTTGCCTCCATGGACGAAAGCTCCGGCTGGCTGACCGACTCCGTTGGCGCATACCGCGCACAGCGTGACCGCGTCCGCGCCTAATAGGCACTTTCTGAAAAAACCTGTGTTCGGGCGCGCATCGCGTGCGCCCGAACATATCTTTGGTGACAAGGGAAACGCCTTGCGCCGATTGAATTACGGGGGGCGGATACGATGATTGACGGCATTCTCTGGATCATCACCAGCATCGGCATGGCTTTTGTGAATGTGTTCACGGCCTTGGCCAACACATCCCTATGGCTGGATTGGTCAGACAAACAGGCCATTCAGCGGGTGGTGTATTACGGCGGATCTACAGAGTTTTTCTTTGTCTGCTTCACAACATTCCTGGTGATCACAGCCATTGGGTTTTACAACCGCGACTTTCTGTGGCGCGTGACGGTTGGGACCGAATGGATCGCCAACATCGTCGGGCGCATCTTTGTCTGGGCTGGCCTTTTGATGGTGCTCCAACAGATCCTGATCGTGATCCTGCAGCGTGTGTTTGCGGTGGCGCAAATTTCCATCGGGTTTGGCAAAACGCTCACGTTCGATGTGAGCTGGTGGGCCGAAGAGCTCAAACTTTATAATGCCATCATCGTTTGCATGTGCTGTACCTACACCTTTGTGCAAGGCGGCCACGTCCGGGTGGACCTCGTATATTCCGCAGTTCGGTTCCGCACCAAAAAGGTGATCGACATGGCGGGCAGCTTGCTCTTCATGATGCCGATGGCGGTCATCACATGGATGTACGGCTGGTACTTCCTGTGGCGTCACCTGGTGGTGCCAAAGCCCTCTGCCTCGGACACGCTGGATCGCCTGTTGGCCAAATCCCGCGCTCTGCGCTGGAACGTGGAAACCATCGGCTTCAGCCCTAATGGCTTTAACGCCTATTTCCTCTTCAAAGTTCTGCTTGTGGCCTTTGCCGGCCTCGTCTTCATCCATGCGTGCGCCTTCTTCTGGCGTAGCTATCTGGAATGGAAAGAAGGCGAAGAGAGCGAGAACAAATACCTCGATAAAGACACGCTCGGCGATGGCGAAGAAGCCTTCGAAGGCACGCATTAAGGGACTGCGAGATCATGCTTTTCGGATTAGACGGCGTCGAAATCGGCCTCATCATCGTGTTCATCTGCCTCTTTGGGGGCATCCTGTCAGGCTTTCCGGTGGCCTTTGCCATCGGTGGCGCTGGCGCCATCAGCTTTGCCATCATCGCGGCATTGGATTCAGCCGGCTTGCTGATCCATCAGGCGATTGACACCTCATCAGATGCGTATCGCGCATTGATCGCCGAAGGCATCCGACAAGATGCCATATCGATCTTCCGATACCCGGATTTGCCGCGATATGGCGAACCGGTTTTCCCACGCGGGTGGGAAGTGGCTTTGGACCGGAACGTGTCCTTTATCGTGAACCGGATCAACGAACGTGTGCTTGCGGGCCAATCGATTGAAACCCTGCTAGCGGTACTGATGTTCGTGATGATGGGCATCACGCTGGAACGCTCCAAAATTGCGAACGACCTGCTGACCACCATGGCGCGTGTCTTTGGCCCGCTGCCAGGCGGTCTGGCCGTGTCCATCGTGGTTGTGGGCGCGTTCCTGGCGGCCTCCACAGGTATTGTGGGCGCAACCGTGGTGACCATGGGCTTGCTCGCTCTGCCAACCATGTTGCGCAACAATTACTCGCCCGAGATTGCCACAGGCGTGATTGCGGCGTCGGGTACGTTGGGTCAGATCATCCCACCCTCAATCGTGATCGTGCTGTTGGGCACGCTGGCGGGCGATCTCTATTCGGCAGCCCAAGAAGAACGCGCGCAAGCCGCAGGCTGCTCTGACGCGCTGACGTTCCTGGGGGAACCGGCGGTGGTTTCTGTAGGGACACTGTTCCAGGCGGCGCTGCTGCCGGGCATCATGCTTGCATTGCTTTATGCGCTCTATGCGTTTGGCTTTGCGCTGCTGAACCCGGACAAAGCGCCTGCCGTGGAAATGGGCAGCACCAATTCCGAACCAGTGACACGCAACGAGGCCTTCACCTACTTCCTCGGCGTACCTGCTGCGCTGATCGTTGGTACCGTACTGCTGGGCAACGTCAACGTTATTGGCTCACAGTCGATCACGGTGTCCTCCTTCTCTGAGGCGGGGCAGACGGCCACGCTGCGCACCAATGTTGGCGAAGAATGCCAAGCCTCGATGATCGAGCTGCACGGGCAAGAGGCGTGGGACGCGGCAATCGCACAACAAGCCACCATCGATGCAGCCGGTGGCGTGCAACAGGCGGAAAAACTGACGCCGGAAGAGCAAGCGCAAGCGGTGCTCGACAAGATTGCAAACGCGGCGCCAATCGGCACCGGAACTGC
The DNA here is from genome assembly GCA_013214665.1 of Paracoccaceae bacterium. GTDB lineage: Bacteria > Pseudomonadota > Alphaproteobacteria > Rhodobacterales > Rhodobacteraceae. The sequence goes on along the minus strand of JABSSA010000023.1, from coordinate 24,401 downwards.
GATCCTGTTGGTGCTGGCGGGGCTGGTCTTGTCAACGGGGCGTGGTGTAGCGCCTTCACAAGAGGCGCGTCCGCTGCTGATCGGGGCGGTCGGGATCGTGCTGGCGCTTTTTGCTGACATCGTGATCGTTGGTGCTGACATGTCTGCGCTGACCTACGTGCTGGTGATGGTCATACCGTTTGCGTTGGTGATTTATGGTGTCACAGCGGCGATGGGCCGGTGCGCTCAAAACGAACTGATCCGGGTGGTGTTCCCACCACTTGTTCTGATCGTTGCGGTGCTTGGCTCGATCCTGGGCGGGATCACCAACCCAACTCCAGCGGCCGCGCTTGGCGCAGGTGGGGCGATCATGCTTGCGGCATATCGCAAACTGTCGGATCAGGATCGCAGCCCAAAGATCATCATCTGGTCTACCCTGGCAGTCATCGTATGTATCCTGATCGGTGTGAACTTTGACCTGCGCATCAACACCGAAGAAGTGACCTTTGAAAGCTGGGTTGCCTTCGGTGTGGCGTATGCCGCCTATCTCTATGCGTTCTTCGGTCTGCTCTTTTCGTGCTATGTGCTCTATACCTCCGGGGTTCTGACGCCAGTTGTGCGAGAGACAGCCAAGGTGACGTCGATGGTCTTTACCATCTTGATCGGCTCACAGCTTCTGAACCTGGTGGTGATCTCCTTTGGGGGCGAACATTACATCCAGCAATTCCTGAAGAGCTTTGACAATGAGTTCACTGTCTTCCTGATCGTGATGCTCGTGCTCTTCGTGCTGGGTTTTGTGCTCGATTTCTTGGAAATCATCTACATCGTGATCCCGATTGTGGGGCCGGTGATCTATGGGGGCACGTTTGATCCGAAATGGGTGACCATCATGGTTGCGGTAAACTTGCAGACCTCATTCCTGACCCCGCCCTTTGGCTTCGCGCTGTTCTACTTGCGCGGCGTGGCACCAAAGGAGGTCACAACCGGTCATATCTATCGCGGGATCGTGCCTTTCGTGCTGATTCAGGTGGTGGGGCTGGCGATCCTTTGGTTCTTCCCGTCGATCGTGACAATCGTGCCGGATCTCTTGGGTTAACCATTTTCCTCCAAGGCCTGTGATGGGCTTTGGGGGGATGTCGTGATGTGAGTATTTTTATCCAAAAGAAGATGGGGCGCGTGCCCTGTCTTCTTCTGGATTTCAAATACTCAAAAACAACACTGGCCCTTCGCAAAGCGTCTGAAAACGCGCACAACGCCCTGCGCCCGCGGCATCTCTTTCGACATGCGCGGGGCAGGGTTTTCGTGGTGATGAAGCGGCGCCGCCCCGATGGACAACGATCTTCCGACAAGTGGCGCGGGTGTCCCCGTCCTGATCCATGGGTTTTCGAAGGACGGGAGCAAGAGCCCCGCGTCGCCAAGGAAAATCCGAGTGTCCCCGGTCCTGAGGTTTTTGGCCCGGACCAGGCGCTAGCGGGAGAGGGTTTATCCGGGCGAGGTTAACGGTTCACTGCGCCACCGCGCGCCGCGTTTAGAAATCGTTTGCCAATTCCTGCAAGGTGTAATGGGTGTCCACGGGAAAGTCGGGGTCAGGGACGAAGCGGCTGTCGGCCAACATGCAGCCGGGGCCGCAGATCAGCCGCACTTCGCGGGCGCGGGCATCGACAAACCAGAACCGCCCACCTGGCGTGCTGACATAGCCATCGATCCCGTCTTCGATATCCGTGCGCAAGTCATCGTACGAGGGGACTTCGGTTTCAAATTCGGGCGTGAATGCTCCATGTGTATGGTAGCTGGCCAGCACCGTGAGGTGGCCGACGCGGGCGGGCAGGGGTGGCAGGCATGAGGCCTTGGCGCCGCGCACAGGCGGTGTCGCGGCAAATTGGCCGTTGTCATCCACACCGATCAGGCCACAGAATTCGCGGTTTTGTGCGAAGGACGGGGATTGCAGAGCATTCAGCGTGCTTTGGGCAAATTGGATTTCAGCCTGCGTCAGCGCCTGAGGGCGGGCGGGCACGACGATGTCCGCCGGGTCTTGGGCGCACGCGGTGAGCAGGGTGAAGACGGCGAGAAGTCTGTACATGATCCCGCCACCATGCCTTGCTTGCCTCGCGGTGGCTAGCGCCGTGTGATCCGCACGAGCGTTCCATCCGCATCGGTGAGTGCAATCAGGCTGCCATCTGTGTCGACCATCACATCGCGCACCCGGCCAAGATCGGTCAGCAAGCGTTCTTCTTCGATCACGCGATCGCCATCCAGTTTGACACGCACGATGCCGCGCCCGGCCAATGCTGCGATCAAAACGTCACCTTGCCATTCGGGAAAGAGAGCGCCGTCATAAAAGGTCATACCGCTGGGAGCGATCACGGGGTCCCAGTAGTAGCGTGGTTCAGCAAAGCCGTTACCTGCGTGGTCTGAAATGCCTTTGCCAACCGAACTGCCGTTATAGTTTTCGCCATAGCTGGCGACGGGCCAGCCGTAGTTTGCGCCAGCCTCGATCCGGTTAAGCTCGTCACCGCCTTTGGGCCCGTGTTCGATCGTCCAGAGTTGTGACGTGCCGGGGCGCAGCGCGGCACCTTGAACGTTGCGGTGACCGTAGCTGAAGACTTCGGGCCGGGCGGCGCTGTTGTTCGCAAAGGGGTTGTCGGCGGGGGCGGTGCCATCGGTTTGGATGCGGAGCACTTTGCCGTGCGTTTTATCGATGTCCTGCGCATAGCGGCGTTCGGTGCGCGAGAAATGTTCGCCCGTTGTGATGTAGAGGATGCCGTCAGGGGCGGCCACAACGCGGGAGCCGTAATGCATCGGGTTGCGCGAGCCTGGGCCGCCAACAAAGATGTCGGTGGTTTCGCGCAGCGTTGCGCCGTCGTCGGACAGCGTCGCACGCGCAACGGCGAGTGTGCTTTGCCCACCGCCCAGCGGTTTTGAATAGCTCAGAAAGACGGTCCGATCTGTTGCGAAATCCGGCGAAAGTTCCACGTCCAGTAGGCCACCTTGGCGTTCGGCCAGAAGGGTTGGCACACCTGAGATCGGGGCCGAGACGTCGCCCGCAGGCGTGATCAGGCGCAGGCGGCCGGGGCGCTCCGTGACGAGGTAAGAGCCATCAGGCAGCCTGTCGATGCCCCAAGGCCGGGTAAGCCCTTGGGCGACAGTCTCAGTGCGCAGGTCGATGTCGCTTTGGACAAGGCCCGCGCGGGTCTGGTTGGTAAAGGCCGGTGCAAATTCTGGAACGTTCGCGCGCCCATAGGTCAGTGTCTGGGCGGTAAGCGCACCGGGGATCAGGATGGCAGAGAGGGCGAGGGCGCGGAGCATGGGCGGGCCTTTCGAGGTTGTCACTCTGTGCAAGATAGAGGCTTTGGCCGGGAAATCATCTGTGTGATTGCCTGCTCAAAGGGGGCGGTGTTCACAATGCCGCGCGTTTTGGGATCGCGGTAAGACGTTGTCGTGTGTATGATTAACGTGCGGAGCCTCTGATCGCGCCACCACAGGCGCGCGCAACGGCTATGATCCCAACCGTTGGTCAGGCCCGCGATTTTCTCAAACAATCTGGAGATTTTCACGTGATTTCAATTGCGTATTGCCGTGTTTTCGCACGGTATAACCACTGGCAAAATCATTCTCTGATCGCCGCTGCGGATGGTTTGACACCGAAAGAGCGATGGATGGACCGTGGTGCTTTTTTCAAATCCATCGCGGCCACGTTCAACCATATGTATTGGGCTGATGCGTTGATGTTGGAACGGTTGCGGGGCAATGAGGCTCCGCATCGCACGATTGCCCATTCCCTGTCAGAGCCCGATGATTGGGAGGATTTAAAAGGACTGCGCGCAGCACGTGATGCGGACATAGCAGGATGGGCTGCCTCAGTGACGGATGCTGGCTTGGCGCAAGAGGTTGGGTGGTATCCGCCTGATGGATCGGAGAAAATCACCATGCCCGTCGCGCGTTGTGCAGTGCAGATGTTCAATCACCAAACCCATCATAGGGGTCAAATCCACGCGATGCTCACGGCGGCGGGGGCGGCACCGCAGGCAACAGATTTGTCGGCCATGCCTGAAGACCTGCAGACATGAAAAAACCGCGCCGTTTCAGGCGCGGTTTCTGTGTTCTTTCGAAGGTAGATCCGATCAGGTCGGTGTTTCTTCGCCTTCAGCCGGTGCGTCTTCTGCAGGCGCCGCTGTGTCTTCCAGCTCGTCCAGCTGTGCAGCGCCGATATCGTCAAAGAGCTCCTGAATTTCAAATTCAGCTTGCGCTTCTTCTTCGGCGGCCAGTTCCTGGATGGATTTCCCGGAGGCCTGAAGCTCTGCTTCTTCTTCGGAGCGTGCCACGTTCAGCGCGATGCTGACGGTCACTTCGGGGTGCAGAACGACGTCAACATCGTGCAGGCCCAGTTCTTTGATCGGCGAGATGATGACCACCTGCTTACGATCAACCGAGAAGCCGGCTTCTGTTGCCACGTCCGCTGCGTCACGGGTGGTGACGGAGCCATAGAGGCTACCTGCGTCAGAGGCCTGGCGGATGACAACAAACTGCTGACCATCGAGCTTTTCGCCCAGAGCTTCGGCTTCTTTGCGGGTTTCCAGGTTGCGCGCTTCGAGCTGTGCTTTCTGGGTTTCAAAGTTGGCGATGTTTTCCTTGGAGGCGGTCAACGCCTTGCCTTGCAGCAACAGATAGTTGCGCGCGTAGCCGGGTTTCACATCAACAACATCGCCCATCTGGCCGAGCTTTGCGACACGTTCAAGAAGGATAACTTGCATGGATCAGGTCTCCTTACTTCACGGCGTAAGGCAGCAGGGCGAGGAAGCGGGCGCGCTTGATAGCACGGGCCAGTTCACGCTGCTTCTTGGCCGAAACGGCGGTGATGCGGGATGGCACGATCTTGCCACGCTCAGAGATGTAGCGCTGCAGGAGGCGTGTGTCTTTGTAGTCGATCTTTGGTGCGTTCTCACCGGAGAATGGGCACACTTTGCGACGGCGGAAAAAGGGTTTGGATGCCATGTGTCAGATCTCCCCCTTATGAGCGGCGTTCGCGGCGATCGCCACGTTCGTCACGCTTTTGCATCTGGATGGATGGGCCTTCGGCGTGCGCATCGACCTTGATGGTCAGCACGCGCATGACGTCGTCATGCAGGCGCATCAGGCGTTCCATTTCCTGAACGGCCGGTGCAGGGGCATCGGTGCGCAGGAAGCTGAAATGGCCTTTGCGGTTCTTGTTGATTTTATACGCGAGCGTTTTGACGCCCCAGTATTCGGTATCAACGACGGAACCGCCGTTGTCTGTCAGCACTGCTTGAAAGTGCTCGTTCAACCCTTCGGCCTGCTGGTTTGACAGGTCCTGGCGGGCGATGACCACATGCTCATACAATGGCATGGTATCTCCACTTCTATCGAGGCGCATTTCAAAGCCGGGCCAGTTACCCTGCGGCCACGACACGAGAGACTGCGCGGAAACGTTTGGTACAGGGACGCGCCCGTATACACCGATGAGCTGCCCGCGCAAGGGGGGCCTGTGGAAAACGCGCAAAAACGCCGCAGACCTGCCTGTGGTGTGCCTAATGGTTGCCGCACTTGCGCGTCAGGCTGATCTCATAACCACAGGCAAACGAGAAAACCATGTCGGCAGTCACTGAACCAGCGCCCATCGCGCTTGGGCTATCGCCCCATATTACACGGGAAGTGGACGGAGGTGTCTTGTTGATCCGAAATGCACAGCGCATCAGTGGTGCGGCGCTCATTTTTGCCTCTGTGGGCCTTTGGCTGTTTCCTGGCACAAGTTGGGAACCCGATCTGGCTTTGATGAAGCTTTTGGTGTCGCTGGCGCTTGGTTTTGCGGGCATTGCCTTTTTACAAGAAGGTCGTACGTCAACCGTGCCCGAGATCGAGCTGGATTTGACACGCGAAGAGGTGCGGGTGATCCGACGTGCCGGGCGTGATGCCCGCATGGTCGTCTGTTATGCCTTTTCCGAATTGGGTCCGGTCGAAGACCACGGCGAAACGATACGCTTGTGCGACCCGGACGGCGCGCTGTTGGTGGATATGCCTGTCCCTGTTGGCGATGTGCGCGACCAATTGCTGGCAAAGCTGCTCAACCGCGCTTGAAGCGGCCATATCTCACGGAATGTTCAACTGCGCGCAGAGTCTGTGTGAGCATTCGCAGTTGCTTTTCCCCCGTTCCGTTACAAGTTTAGGTCGTCGATCCAACACTTCGGAGACCTATTATGAAATCCTTCCTCCTCGCTACCGCACTGACAACCGCCGCTACATTTGCATCTGCGGCGCCTGAGAAATTCACCGTAGACGCCAGCCACGCCCAAATCGTGTTCAGCTATAACCACGTGGGCTATTCCACAAACTGGGGCATGTTCTCTGGTTTCGAAGGCGAGATCATGTTTGATCAGGACAACCCTGCAAACTCATCTGTGAGCGTATCCATGCCCGTACGCTCCATGCTGACCGGCTGGGAAGCACGGTTCCAGCACTTTATGTCTGGCGACTTTTTTGGCGCAAGCGAAGCTGACCTGATCACCTTCACCTCCACTGGCATCGAAGTGACAGGCGACAACACCGCGCTGATCACTGGTGATCTGTCGATGAACGGCAACACAGCTGTGGTCGTTCTGGACGCGGTTCTGAACCAGGTGCAGCCTTATCCATTTGGCGCCAACCAGGGCAAACCCGCCGCTGGTTTCTCAGCCACCACAACCGTGAAACGCTCTGACTTTGGTGTCGGCGCATTTGCCCCAGCCGTCAGCGATGAGCTGAAGGTTGAGCTGTCGCTGGAAGCGGTCAAGCTGGACTAAGGTTTAGGCTTGTCTTGCGCCCAATGTGGCGCCTAGAGTTTTCGAACCCCGCCAAATGTTGGCGGGGTTTTTAGTTGGCGAGCGCCTCAACCGCCTGATCCGCGATGGATTGCAATTGAGCGCGCGGCGCTCCGGCTTTGATCAAGACCTTGAGCCCGTAGTAAGACGCAACAGCTGCGTTGGCCATGTGCTCGGCCTGGTCTGGCCTGCCATCCTGTTCAACCCGCTGAATGATGGCATCGCGCAGGGTTGCGATCCACGCTTGCACGCGCTCGGCGATTTCGGGGTCTTTTGTCGCCTGATCAATTGCCGCATCGCACATCAGACATCCGCGCAACGGGGATTGATCCGCAGCCGCCGCTGCGCCGTCAAACAAGCTGCGCGCTGCATCTGAGGCGTGTGTTGCATACAGAAAAAGGTCAGCGGCGGCCGTCATTTCCTTGGCGCCGTAATGCTCTAGCACGGCCAGATAGAGGCCGCGCTTGTCGGCATAGGTGTTGTAAAGGCTGCCGCGCCGCACGCCGGTGGCCCGCTCCAGATCGCTTGTTGTCGTGCGGTCATAGCCTAATTCCCAAAACACCTGCATCGCGGCGTCGAGAATATCGGTTGTGTCGTGTTTGCGTGGGCGTGCCATGTGGGGCCTTGGTCGTCGTTCTGTTGCGGTGATCTTGGCCGATCCCGGATGAATCACGCAAGTGTGACCTGCTTATTGTTGAACCGACGTACCAAAACTGTTTTGGATATGTCCAGCCCTGCCCAGCGCTTCTTTAAAGGCTGGCGACAGGCTGTTTTCGACACTTCAGTTCCGGAGAATTCTCATGTTCAAAACCACTCTTCTGGCCTTCGCAACAGCGCTGGCGCTGTCACTATCCACCCTTGCAGCAGATGCAGGCGGCAAGATCAAAGGCGCATTTGTCGGCGCAAGCGACCACATCACAACAGGCAACGTGATCATCGAAAAGCGTGGTGACGGTTATGTTGCCATTCTGGACGAGGCGTTCACGTTGGATGGCGCGCCAGACCCACGGGTTGCTTTTGGCAATGACGGGGACGTGTCGGGGGCCGTGTTTGCCAAGCTGAAATCCAAGACCGGCAAACAGGAATACGCAATTCCGGCCAACATCAACCCGGCCAACTTCAATGAGTTTCACATTTGGTGTTCTAAGTTCTCGGTGCCCTTGGGCATTGCAAAGCTGAGCAGCAAGTAAGGCGTTCGCCGAAGCCCCCCAACAGGAAGAACGCTTAGGAGGCGCGCGGTGTAAACGCCGCGCGCCTTTTCTTGTTGCGGTAAAGCCCCAAAAACAAAAGCCCCGGTGTGTCCACCGGGGCTTTGTATTTGCTTTTGCCTGTCGCGCTTAGTGGGCGCGTTCGTGGTCCCAGTCTTCCTGCTTTGGCAGGATTTCGAACGTATGCTCAGGTGGCGGGGATGGCAGGGTCCATTCCAGCGTGTCCGCATATTCGTTCCAGGGGTTCGCCTGCTTGGCTTCTGCGCCGCGCAGCAGCGACCACGCGATTACGCCGAAGAAGAAGATGAACGACGCGAAGGACAGGAACGCACCATAAGACGACCATTCATTCCAATAAGCGAACTCGGCAGGGTAGTCGATGTAACGACGTGGCATACCCTGACGACCCAGGAAGTGCTGTGGGAAGAACGTGATGTTGGCCCCGATGAACATGGTCCAGAAGTGCACCTTGCCCGCCCATTCAGGATACATTTTGCCGGTCATTTTGGGGAAGTAGAAGTACACCCCAGCAAAGATACAGAACACCGCGCCCAGCGACATCACATAGTGGAAGTGTGCCACCACGTAATATGTGTCGTGGTAATACCTGTCGACTGCCGCCTGTGACAGAACGATGCCGGTGACGCCACCCACGGTGAAGAGGAAGAGGAAGCCAAACGCCCAGAGCATGGGTGTTTTGAATTCCACAGAGCCGCCCCACATGGTCGCAATCCACGAGAAGATTTTCACCCCTGTCGGCACCGCAATCACCATCGTGGCCAACATAAAGTAAGCCTGTTGATTGAGGCTCATGCCCACGGTGTACATGTGGTGCGCCCACACGATGAAGCCGAGAACGCCGATGGCGATCAAAGCCCAGACCATCGGCAGGTAACCAAACACGGGCTTGCGCGCGAAGGTCGCGATCACGTGGCTGATGATGCCAAAGCCGGGCAGGATGATGATGTACACCTCTGGGTGACCGAAGAACCACAGGATGTGCTGATAAAGCACTGGGTCGCCGCCGCCGGCAGGGTCAAAGAAGGTGAAGCCAAAGTTGCGGTCCATCAGCAACATGGTGATCGCGCCCGCCAGAACCGGCAGGGACAGAAGGATCAGCCACGATGTGACGAAGATCGACCAGGAAAAGAGCGGCACCTTGAACAAAGTCATGCCAGGAGCACGCATGTTCAGGAAAGTGGTGATCATATTGATCGCACCCAGGATCGATGAAGCACCCGAGACGTGTACCGCAAAGATCGCCAGATCCATGGAGAAACCGCCTTCGGTCGTGGACAGTGGTGGGTAAAGCACCCAACCCACACCGGAGCCTGCTTGTCCGTTGCCGCCTGGTGCCAGAACGGAGCAAACCGCCAATGTTGTGCCTGCAACATACATCCAGAAGGACAGGTTGTTCATCCGTGGGAACGCCATGTCAGGCGCGCCGATCTGCAGCGGCATGAAGTAGTTGCCAAAGCCGCCGAACAGCGCCGGGATCACCACGAAGAACATCATCAGGATGCCGTGGCCGGTGATCAGCACGTTCCAGAGGTGGCCGTTTGGTGTACATTCAGCAACGCTGGCTGCAGCTGTCAGGCGCGCGCCTTCCATACACATGTACTGAACGCCCGGATCCATAAGCTCCATGCGCATGTACACCGTGAAGGCGACAGAGATAAATCCGACGAATGCGGAAACGATCAGGTACAGAATCCCGATGTCTTTGTGGTTGGTGGACATGAACCACCGGGTGAAAAAGTCCCGGTTATCTTCGTGCTCGTGCCCATGAATGGCTGCGTCCGCCATTAGGTGCCTCCTAGCTCATTGTGGCACACGCGGTGGCATAACCGCGTGTGGATTCTGCGCCTTTTTAATCACATGACACGAACGCTTCAACGGTCGATCCTGCCGCAGGCAGTGATGAAATGTCGCGCCGGCTGTGACGCGGTAACGGACGCAAGGCCTGGCATAGGGGCAAAAGGCGCGAACCGGCTTTATGTCATGCTGCTTGGAGAGGGAAACGCGGCCTCAAATTCCGCTTTCAATGCGACGTCGAGATCTTCCATCGCCACCGGCAACCCCAGATCCACAAGGCTGGTCACGCCATGCTCTGCGATGCCGCATGGGACGATGCCATCGAAGTGTGACAGATCAGGCTCCACATTGATGGAGATGCCGTGAAAGCTGATCCATTTGTGCATACGGATGCCGACGGCTGCGATTTTGTCTTCGGCCACTTCGCCAGTGATGCGCGGCGGCTTTTCTGGCCGTTCGACCCAGACACCAACGCGTCCGGGACGGATGACCCCGGTGATGTTAAAGCTGGCAAGTGTTGCGATCACCCAGCGTTCCAATTGATCGACAAAAACACGCAGATCTTTGCCGCGACGTCCGACATTCAGCATCACATAGGCCACGCGTTGGCCGGGACCGTGATAGGTGTATTGCCCACCACGACGCGTTTGGAAGACAGGAAAACGGTCAGGATCCCGCAGATCAGCCGTGTCGGCAGAAGTTCCCGCGGTGTACAAGGGGGGATGTTCCAGCAGCCAGATGCATTCATTGGCCGTGCCCGCTGCAATGCGCTTAACACGATCCTCCATAAAGGCTTCGGCGGCGCGGTACTCAACCGGCGCGCGGGATGTGATCCATTCAACCAAGGTTTATGCCGCGCGTTCTTGCGCAATCCTCTGCAACAGTTGCGCGTAGTTTTGCGCGCCTTGGGCGCCGGTGATCAGATAGCTGCTGTCAAAGATCATTGACGGCACGCCAGTGATGTTGCGCTCGGCCCAGAACGCCTGCTTTTCGCGCACGCTGGCCGCCATGCCTTCGCTTGAGATGACATTTTCGATGTCAGCGCGCGACAATCCAACGGTTTCGGCCACATCGAGAAGCACCTCAGGGTCAGAGACGTCACGCTGATCTTCGAAATGAGCCTTGAAAAGCGCCAGTTTCAGCGGATGCTGCTTTCCTTGGCTCAAGGCAAATTCAAGAACCTGATGCGCCACGAAAGAATTCACGATGCGGCTGTTATCTGAATACGTGAAATTTATGCCCAGGCTTTGGCCAAGATCTTTCAAATGCTGGCGAGCTTGCGCCGATTGCTCGGGCGTTGAGCCGTATTTCTGTTGAATATGCTCGGCCAGGTTTTGGCCTTCAGGCGGCATATCGGGGTTCAATTCGAACGGATGCCAAACCACCTGTGCGCCCATGCCCGTCGCGCCAAGCGCTTGTTCCAACTGGCGAAACCCCACGATGCACCACGGGCACATCACGTCCGAGATGATATCAACGCGCACCACGTTGTCGGGCAATTCGGTCTGGGTCATGGGAGCCTCCGTTGGACAGTGGTGAATCTGTTCGGCCTTGGCGGAAAGTGCAAGGGGCAGGGCGGCCATTCTTTGCCGGTCACGCGAGCGTGAACAGGTTCACAGACAGCTTGCAAGCGGCTATGGTTAACTCAACTTTGAAGAGTCGTATTTGCAGCATTTGGAGAACTTTGATGGTTTCGAGGAAAATTATTGCCGCCTTTGTAGGGGCCAGCATGATCGTGGTGCCAACAACCAGAGCGGATGCTGATACGGGCAGCTTCGTAGCAGGCGCGATTGTAGGTGGTCTGATTGGCCACGCGGCAACGAAAAACAATCAGAACCGCAAGCGCACAACGACCACGCGGTCACGCATTCCTTCGACCCAAGAGGGGCGTCAGATTCAGGCGTCACTCAACTATTTCGGCTTCAACGCAGGCGGCGTGGACGGACAGTTGGGGCGCCGGTCTCGCGAGGCGGTTTCTCGGTATCAGTTTTACATGGGTTATCCGCAGACCGGTTATTTGACGCCATTCGAACAGAATATTCTGATCAGCAGTTGGAACCGGGCACAGGCGGGCGGTTACGCCATAAATCAGGTGCTGGCATCTCATCCTGATGGCTCACGCGGGCTTTTGAAAACGTATCGCGCGGAATTGGCGGGGCAGACAGTCACGCCGCAACAACCTACGACGACAACAACAATTGTCGTTGCGCCGCAACCCACTGCGCCAGCCGCACCTGCGGCCCCTGCACCAACGGAAACAGCCAACGCTGCTCCGGCACTGCCGAACTTCCTTGGTGGTGGGGCACAGCGGTCGTTGGCCTCGCATTGTAATACCGTGTCGCTGCTGACCAATTCCAACGGTGGGTTCACCACATTGGCCTCTATGACCGACCCGATGCAGGCGCTGAACGAACAGTTCTGTCTCGCGCGGACATACGCGATTGCCCAAAGCGAAGACCTGATCGCACGGGTGCAAGGTGCGACGCCAGATCAGGTGGCTGCACAATGCGAACAGATTGGCCCGCTCATGAAAGATCATGTTGCGGCGCTGTCCTTGAAGCCGATGCAGAATGTCGTGTCCGATGTTGCTGGGTTCGTTCTGCAATCAGGCATGGCACCTGCGCAGTTGAGCGGCACAGCCAAGATTTGCATGGGCGTTGGCTATCGCACTGATAATATGGACGTGGCGATTGGCTCTGGCCTGCTGCTTTTTGCTTTGGGTGAGCGGGTCTATGGCGAAGCGATGGGCCATCACCTGGCACAAGGCTTTGGCGCAACACAGCGGCCTGATCTGGCGCGCGTCTGGTATGCAGAGGCCCTGACAGCCATTGACGCAGGCGCGCAGCCTGTGTTCAGCCCAGGCCAGCCAGAACGTGTGGAACTGCTGCGCCAGGCATCAGCGAACCTTGATAACAACGCCGGACTGGCCGCGCCCACGCAGGTGCAACCGGCCTCAGCGCTACCCACTTTCGGTCTGTCTTCCAACTGATTGACCCGACTTTGGAAAGAGCCCGCCAATTGGCGGGCTTTTTTTGTGCGCGACCCTCTTGGCAATCCTGAAAACTGCGGCTACACGGCAGTTGTCTATGCACACGTGCGGTCGTGGCGGAATTGGTAGACGCGCAGCGTTGAGGTCGCTGTGGGGTAACACCCGTGGAAGTTCGAGTCTTCTCGACCGCACCATATCCCAACTGTTTTGAAATGGGGGCCGAGCTGAAACTGGGCTGATCGGGTATTTGCATGCCTGAATACGTCTAAATTACGCAACGATTCATAGACCGAAGCGCCGACGTTAGATATGGATTTCTCAGACCATTTCGTCGGGGGATAACGTGAAACTCATTTCTAAACTTAAAGTAGCTGCCTTGGTGCTGGCCGGGATGCCATTTTCTGGAGCGGCCGCGCACGCGGACGGGCTTTCCGAACAATGTGCTGCGTATTTTTCGGGCAAGCGGATTAGCTTCATCGTCCCGAAAAAGGCCGGTGGTGGGTTTGACACCTACGCGCGCGTCTATGCGCCATTCCTCGAAGCCAGTTCTGGCGCGCCAGTATCGGTGAGCAACATGCCCGGGGCAGGTGGGTTGGCCGCTTCGCTTGAACTACAGCGCAACACGTCTCGGTCTTCCGAAGTGGTGATGCTGATCGAGAACATCGCTGATCTGGTTGGCGCGTCTTTGCAAAACCCCGACAAGATTATTTTGGACAATTATATACCGCTTGGCATCGTCGCCAATCAGCCCAACGTGATCATCGGGGTTGAGGGGTATGATCTTCTGGACGGCAAAGACAGCCCTGTTGTGGCGGGGGCAATGTCGGTCAGCAATGGTGTCACGGATGTCGGTATGGCGATGTCGGCTTTGGGTTTGGAGATGAACCTGATCACTGGCTATCGCGGTAGTTCCGAGGGTCTGGCAGCCTTGCTCAGGGGCGAGATCGATTTGCGGGGATCAAGCTTGCCCACTGCACTCAAACACCTCAAAAGCGGTGGCGTGGAAATCCTGTTGTCTCAAACGGATGCTCCTTTGGCGGATTATCCTGACATTCCTCATATCGCCGGCGAAGGTGGTCTTGTGGATCAGGCAACCAAAGATGCCGATCCGGCGGACCGCGAAGAGCGGATGAAGCTGGCGCAGGCGATTGCGGATACGTCAAAAGACGTGCGCGCGTTCTTCGTGTCGTCCAAGTTGGACGAGGCGGATGTTGCGTGCCTTGTGGAGGCGTCAAATGATGCGCTGCTGGATCCGGCCTATGCGGAAGCTGCACAGGCGCAAAAGCGTGTTGTATCAGCGGAAGGCCACGAGGACGCAAAGGCGCGGATGCAGAGCATTTTGGAGGGTCAACTTGCGCTGGCGCCAATTTTGCGCACGCTGATTGCCGAACAAGAACGCTGATCCTCAGACCGAGCTTGTTGGAATGAACGAACCTTTGGAAGATTTGGCGCGCTTCGCATTTGAGAACGCGCCAAATCTGTGCGACCCGGCGCATGGCTGTGCGCCGTATCACAGGATGTTTTCGCTGGTGCGGCTGCTAAAGCTGGATGGCGCCTTGCCAGATGGCGAAGCCTTTTTCAACGATCAACTCGCGAAAGTGGCCCAGACAACGAAAACGCCACGCATTTTATCGACAGGCGCTGCTGATACGGGTGTGATTGCAATGACACGCGCGGCAGCGGCTCCGCATGGTATAGAGCCGTCTTTCGTGTTGACCGATCGCTGTGCCACCACGCTGCGGCAGAATGAGATCTTTGCCAGGCGCGCCGGGTTTGAGCTGGAATGCCATCAAGGCGATATCGGTGCGCTTGATTGTGCACCGGTAGACGTTGCGGTGAGCCACAATTTCCTGCGGTTTCTGCCGGTCCCGACACAGAAGGTATGTATGGATGTGGTGGCCAAAACGTTGAAACCCGGTGGCGTTTGGCTTGGGGTTCAGGTGTTTGGCACAAACACTTTTCATCGTTCCCCGTCCGGCGTTGAACATACGGCAGATGTGCTTGCCGAAACCTCCAAGCGGTATCAGGGATTTGACGCGGAAGAGGTGAGACAAGCAACGCTTGCATATTGGAGAGACGAAGTTGTGCGGTTTCCTTTGACGGAAGAGACGTTCCGGGAAGAGGTTGCCAAAGCGGGTTTCGAAGTTCTCGACATCAACAATGACCTCGACGGGATTACAAAATCGCCACGACGCGAACTTGGCGCTCAACCACGCAAACGCGCGCAATTCGCGCTTCGGCGGTTGTAACTCGACCGCAGAACGGTTTTTCATTTCATATTCAACATCAAAGCTCTGAGGCGAGACCTGTGCAGATCAAAATCACCAACACACATCCGCAACTTGGATATGTCTATGGGCTGGCACAGCCATGTGTCCGGTTTTCGCTTCTTATCAAGGGCGCTGATGCGTCCGACGTCGAAAGGTTGACGGCGTTTGCGTCCGCATTGCACGAGATCGATGATCAATGCGTTGTACCGGATACGGATTTTGCGTCGCCCGTACAGCAGGTGGTCACCAAGCTTGCAGCGCTCGCGGTTCAGATACAGCGGGCTGATCGGCTGCCTGTTGGTGAGGCCGTTCATTCCGTGGAAGTCACCGAAACAGCACAACAAGCGCAATGGCTCGTTTTTGTGCCGTATTTTGTTTCGCAAAGCACGATCAACGCTTTTTCTACGATGGTCGATATGTGGAACGGATTCAAAGAGGCTGGGGCGGAGATGCTCGCCGAAAAGCTTTCGGCACTGCGCAACAACGTAAAGGCCAATCAATCCAACCACGTCAATGCTATGGCCTTTGCAACAGTCGCCCAGCGACTGCGCGTGGAGTGGGTGCCGATCCTTGGTACGGGCTCAGTGTGTTTGGGCAAGGGCGCTGCGTCGCTATGGATCGACAGCACGATGACCGAAAACACAAACCCAATCGGGTTACGGGTCGCCAAAAACAAAAATGCTTGCCGGATGAACCTGACGATGGCGGGATTGCCGGTTCCAAAAGGGCAATTGGTCGCCACAGTGGGGCACGCACAGGCGTTTGCCGAAAAGCACGGGTTTCCCGTCGTGATCAAACCGGCAGATACCGATCAGGGTCGTGGGGTTACCGCCGATATTCAGGATATTGACGCGTTGAAAGCGGCGTATTCCGCGGCGCAAGAACACTCCTCCAACATTCTGATTGAAGGCTATATCCCAGGGTATACCCATCGCCTGACGGTCGTTGCTGGCCGTGTGATCAATGTTCGCAAACGTTGGCCCGGTGGGGTGTTGGGGGATGGCACACACACTGTGCGCGAATTGCGCGACCTGGCCCTGCAAGACCCACGAAACCAACGTCGAGTGCGCGCCGGACGATTCAAACTTGAACTGGACGACGAAGCCGAACAATTGCTGGCGCGGCAAGGTTTGACCGTGGACAGCGTCATTGAAGCGGGTCAATTCGTGCGGCTGAGGGCGCGGGACAATATCAATGCGGGCGGCACAAACGAAACGATTGAATTGGCAGATGTGCATCCAGACAACATTGCACTGGCCGAAGAGGCGGCGCAGGTTCTGCGATTGGATCTGGCTGGCGTGGACGTGATTGTGAATGACATGCGCGTATCCTGGCGCGATCAGGACGGCGCATTGTGCGAAGTGAACGGACAGCCTCAATTCGCGACGATGGACCGGCTGGAAAACTATGTCTTGTTGATGAACCAGCTGCGACCCAACGGATTTTCGGTGCCAGCCGAATTGCTGGTGTTTGATGCGGATGCGCTCGATGCGGACGCGATCTCGGATCAGATGGCTGGGTTGTCTGAGGGGGCTGTTACTTCTGCACTTAAGGGCGTTTGGGTGGATGATTCGCGCCGCGCAGGCCCGTTTCCCAATGCGTTTTCTGCCGCGCGCGCCGCGATGCAACGCAGCGATGCGGAGCGTTTATTCTGTGCGATGTCAATTCAAGAGCTGCGGCTTTACGGCTCTCCAATGATGGCGTGGGACAAGATCAAATTTGCCTTCCCGTCGGATGCCGACACGGAGCAACGCGACACATTGCGCAGCCATGCCCGCCACATACTGGAAGACGCGGCATTCCATTTCGCGCCCGCCTTCAAGGAAGATTATGTCGAACTTCCTTGATGCGTTTGGGACAGCATCGGGCATTTTGTTCAGCTGGCCCAACATCCTTTACCCAATCATAGGCACATTGATCGCCATGTTCTCGGCGTTCTTGCCGGGGGTCGGCGGCACGAGCCTTGCAGCGCTTGTGTTGTTGATTTCGCTGGATTGGGATGTCGAGCCGGTCATTTTGATCTTTGGAGCCATCACGGGTGGCGCCACGTTTATGGGATCGATCACGGCGATCCTGTTTAACATCCCTGGCAACGCACCGGCGGCAGCGGCGCTTTTGGATGGCTATCCGCTGGCGCAAAAAGGACAGGCGCGCACAGCCATTGCAGCCGCCGCGACAGCCTCCGCCGTTGGTTCGGTGTTCGGGGTTCTGACGCTTTTGATCCTGTTGCCGATTGTTTATGAGATCATTGTCGAAATCGGCCCGTTTGAGCGCGTTTTGATTGGGGTCTTGGGCATTTTGACCGTGGCCTCGATCGTGCGCTCCGCGCCGTCGCGCTCTGTGGTTACGATTTTGCTGGGGTTTTCCATTCCCATGATTGGCACCTCTGCCGCGACAGGCGAACCGAGGTGGGATTTTGGCTTGCTGTCTTTGTTGGGTGGGATCGGGTATTTGCCAGTGATCATTGGATTGCTGACCCTGTCCGAAGTTTTCGCCTGGACAAAACGCATCCGGACGGAAGGCACGCAATATCAGGCCGACAGCGGGTCGATCCTGGCGGGGATGCGGGCGGTTTTTAAAAACCTGTCGTTGACGATGCGGTCCTCTGTCATCGGAACGGTGATCGGAATTTTGCCGGGTGCAGGTGGCACTGTTGCCAGCTTTTTGGCCTATTCCCATGCGTTGAACACCAACAAGAAAGAAAAAGTCGCCTTCGGGAAAGGCAATATCAAAGGCTTGATCGCGCCCGAAGCTGCTGCGGATTCCAAGGACGGTGGATCACTTTTGCCGCTTTTAACGCTTGGATTGCCCGGCAGCGAAGGCGGGGTGATTTTGTTGGCTGTGCTTACCATTCACGGATTTGCGCTTGGCCCGGAAATGTTGACCACAGACCTGCCGATGTCGTTGACGTTGATCCTGGCCTTGTTGTTTTCCAACATCCTGACCTCGGTTGTGGGCGTGGCTCTGACCCCGCAGCTGGCCAAGTTCCGGCGGCTGGATATCGAGCGTTTTGCTTTGCCGCTTTTGATCATCACCTTTGTCTCGGTCGTGCATTTACGCGGGGAGCCGATGGATCTGGTCTTTGCCGTCGTATTTGGCATTTTGGGATATATGTTCCGCTTTCATGACTGGCCCAAGACACCGTTTTTGCTGGCCTTTTTGCTGGGAGAGTTCATCGAAGGCAATTACGCGCTGTCGGCTCAGTTGATCTCTGTCGGGCGATTGAATCCGTTTGAGCGACCTGCATCGCTGGTGTTGATGCTGTTGCTGGCCATCGTGCTGTATAGGCTGGTGCGTCGGAGCCGGGATTTTGCAGACGATTGGCGGTTTCAACCCTCTGAGCGGATCATTGGCGCGGGCTTTCTGGCCTATTTCTGTGCTCTGCTTGCCCAAAGTTCTGAGTTGAATGTGCGGTTGGATATTTTGTCCCTGCTAACTGCGGGGGGTGGCGCGATGATCAGCGGTCTGATGCTGGTCCGCAGTTATGTGGGGCTGAAAGCGGCAGCGCCTGAGCGGCAAGACAAACAGATGCCGATCCGGCAATTTGCCCTGATGGGCGTGACGGTGGCGCTTGTACCGGTGATTGGCGTCGCGACCAGCATGGCGTTATTTGCAGCCGGATGGATAGCGCTTCAGGGGGCGCAGGACGCGCGTCCTGCGTGGCGGCGCTTTGGGCTGACACCTGCGCTTTGGTTTGGTGGAATTGCGGCTTATGCGTTGTACTTTTCGCCCATACGGGTGCGCACGCCCTGGCTGGCAGATGTCTGGCCCGGTTGGGTGTTTTGACGATGACACAGTAAACGGGCCCATCGGCTTCGAAGCCGATGCCAAGGCGCTTCGAAGCGCCTTGCCCGTTGGATCAATCCGCAAAAAGGGGTGTCGTTTCGACCTTGCGCAAAAGATCGATAAACCCGGTCACCTGGTGATCGGCTGTGGCCGCGCCTTTAAGTGCGCTGGCCCGCGCGGCATCTCCAACCACACCGGCGTCGCTGAGATCGGATGCAATCCAGCCATAGCTGACGGGCCCGATGGGAGAGATGGCGGAGGTTTCCGCGCTGGAGTGGAACTTGTCCGCGGCTGTCATATCCACGGTCTCGGGGCGGAATTGCAGCATCAGCGAGGTCTCCACATCGCCGCCGTGAATGCCGTAAGACATCTCGTGGTCGGAATAGAGCCCATCGGGATAGCCAAACGCGCCCCAATGGCATTTCACGGCCAGCATCTGGGCCTGAACGCGCAACTCGCGTGACAGGATCGATACGAGATCCAGATTGCCGCCGTGGGAATTCACGATCACGATCTTGCGCACGCCTGCGCGGGCGACCGACACTCCAATCTCTGTCCAGACTTGTAACGCGGTGGCCGCCGTTAAGGTAAGCGTGCCCGCCGCCCAGAGATGTTCGTTCGATTTGCCAACCGCCTGAATGGGCAGAATGCGCGCGTCGAGATCATTGGGGCACAGCGTGCGAAAGCGATCCAGCATCCCTTGCGCAATCATTGTGTCCGTGCCGACTGGCAAGTGCGGCCCATGCTGTTCGATGGCGGCTGTGGGCAGGATCGCGATGGTGTTCATCGGATCAATCTCACCAAATTCGGCAAATCGGTAGTCGGCCCAATCCATGCGGCGTGTCATGTTACCTCCTTTGGGGCATAGGTCGCATCAAGCCGCGACATCAGGTAATCGGCCGCGCGGATTGGCGGATATTTGGCCGCGCCGGTGCCTGGCAATGCCTTAAAGATCGTATCCGGGTTCGCCTCGACGAACATCGCAACAGAGCGCCGCCGGTTTTGAGGCGGCAAAACGCGGTGCGGCGTGGAGACATAGATATCGTTTGTCCACCGCATCAAACAGTCACCGATGTTCACGGCATAGGCTTCGGGCACATGGGGCAGATCCATCCAATCGCCGTCGCGTGGTTTAACCTGCAGGCCCGGCTCGCCATCCGTCATCAATAGTGTAATTGCGCCGTAATCCGTATGAGCGCCAGCGCCAATTTCATTGGCGGCCCCTGTTGCAGGTGGGTATGTCAACAGTCGCAGTGCCGCCAACGGCTCATCAAACGCGTGGTCAAAGAAATCCGCAGGCAACCCCAGATCACAGGCAAAGGCCCGGTGCAGCGCCACGCCCAGATTTAAGGTCGCGTCATAATAGGCGCGCATCGTTTCGGCAAAGCCTGGCAGGGCGGGCCATTGGTTGATGCCGCGAAATGGCTCCCCCGCGATCACGCGCGGATCATCCTCGGGCAGGTCATAGCCGATGTTGAACGTTTCCTTGGTATCGATCTCGGGGCTGTTTTCGTCCAGGCTTTCATCGCCGGGTTTCGCCCAGCCGCGAAAATGCGGTGAGTTCAGGATCGAGACCTTGGCCTTTTCGGCGCGTGGCAGGGCAAAGAATGCATCCGCTTTGGCAAAGACATCGTCGCGAAGCGTTTTGGGAATTCCGTGATTTTGCAACAGAAAGAACCCGGTTTCCCGACAGGCCTGCCCAAGTTTGGTGACGAACGCATCGGGGTGGCTTTCGAACTCTTGCCAATCAAGAACGGGTATCATGCGGGGGCACTTTGTCTTTTTGGGTTGGGGCCAATGAAACGGTCCATCTTAGCTGCGACGCGGTCAAGATGGGCCGCGCGGCTTTCGGCTGTAGAACTGTCCATCAGGTAATGCGCCGCAAAGGTGCGGCGGCAGGACCGGGCGCAGACGAACCGCAGACCGCGCATCAAAGTTTTGCGCCCCGGAGCGCCCACCATCTGGGTCAGCCACCAGGAAGCGCCGCAGGTCGTGAACACGCCAAGCCGCGTGATATGCGACAGGCCGGGGCGGATGTTGGGGCTTTCATCATTCGGCATTTTGAATGCTACGCCGGGCACCAAAACACGGTCCAGCCATCCTTTGAGCGCTGCGGGCAGGCCGTACCACCATGTGGGATAGACAAAGATCAGCGTGTCGCACCATTGCAGATGGGCGATGTCATCTTCGCGGCCGGTCTGATTGATGCTTTCGTTTTCGTAATCCGTCCATTCCTGCGTGGATAGGACAGGATCAAACCCACGGGCGTAAACGTCGATCAGCCGAGCCTCAGCCCCGCCTTCCTTCAGGCGGTCCAAGACAACATCGCGGACCGCGGCGTTAAAGCTGTCGGGGCGTGGGTGACAATAAACAATGAGCGCGCGCATAGCTCAGAAATCCTCCATCTCCTTTTGAACTTTCTTTAAAAACTGGGCCCGTTGGCCATCGGTGGCCCGGTTCATGTCGTAAAGTGCGAGGTACCGCATCTTGTCTGGCCGACAGACATGCCAAACCGCGCGCCGCACGCTTTTGCGGGGCGGATCGCCGGCCAGAAAGGCGCGGGTGCGCGTGCCACCGTATGTGGTGACAGCGGCCAGTTTGCGGATGTGGGTCAGGTTTGGTTTCACCTTACCCTCCACCAGTTTGAACGACACGCCTGGCAGAAAAACGCGATCCAGAAACCCTTTGAGGATCGCAGGATAGCCGAAATTCCAGACTGGGAAGACCATCACCAGAGCATCCGCCGCACGCAGGCGCTCCACGTAGTCCGCAATCGGTGCGGTGTTGGTGCCTTCGTCATGATAAGCGCGCCGTTCCGCTTGGCTGAGCACAGGATCAAACCCTTCGGCGTTCAGATCGCAATCGTCCACATCCCAGCCTTTGCCTTTCAGGCTTTCAACCGTCGCCGTATGCAGCGCGGCTGAAAAGCTCTCTGGGCAAGGATGGGCAAAAAGAACGAGTGCGCGCGCCACTTACCTTTTGGCCTCTTGCAGCTTGGGATAAGCATACATCTGATCATAGGACCATTCCGGATCGTCCCAGGCGATCATTTTGCCGGGGTTCAGAAGGCCTTTGGGATCGGCTTCTTTCTTGAATTGCAGCTGCACGTCATCAACCGTTTGGCGACCGCCTTCTTCCAGAGTGTAGCGGTGTGGATTGTAAACCAACGCGCCTGCCTCTTCGTGGATACGCACGATTTCATCCAAACGCTCCTCGGTGGTGAATTTGATGAGGCTCAGCCCCGCAAAGTTCAACGTGCCTTCGGAGCGGATGCTTTCGAGATGTTGCAACACTTCCGGATAGAACTCGGCCCGCATCTTGTTGACCAATTCCTTGTGGTCCGGGAAGGCGTAGCGAATTTGCAGGTAGGTGACCTTTGGATCAAACTGCAACGCGCGCAAGGTGGTGTGGTTCCAGCCGTATTCAAAGACCGGGCCGGGATCTTCGTCCCATTTGGTTTCATCAGAACGATAGATCAGTTGCGCGCTGTCGTGGCGACCAAGATACGTCAGAAACGCATCCATGGAATGCGGCGCGACCATAAGGCCAACCAGATGGTCTTTCTCGGTCACATAGGGTTTGACCCGCTGGAAATAATCGTGGGCGGTCGGCGCCTCATAAACACTTGCCACTTTGATCAGGATACCGTCGAGATTGGCGACATCGTCAGACACCTGCATGGCCATGTCGAAGTCTTCGGTTGTCACCATCACGTCGATCCATTCGTAGCGTGGTGCAAGCGGCAATTCGATTTCGGTGATTATGCCATTAGTGCCGTAAGCATGGCTGACGCGGGCCAGATCATCGCCGGTAAAGTCCAGAACGCGGGGTTCCGCTTCCATCGTTACGACGCGCAGGCGCAGAATGTTGCCCAGATCGCGCAGGCTGCCCCATGTCACTGAGCCCACGCCGCCAGAGCCGCCAGCGATAAAGCCGCCGACCGTCGCCGTGGCCCAGGTTGAGGAGAACATCCGAATTTCCTGGCCCGAATCCTCGATGCAGGCCGCGTCGAGATCTTTGAGGATCACCCCCGGTTCACAGATCACGCGACCGGGGTGGATTTCCTTGACCTTGTTCATGTCCCGCAGATGCATAACGCACCCGCCTTCCAACGGCATGGCCTGCCCGTAATTTCCCGTACCTGCGCCACGGGTTGTGACGGGTACGTTGTGGGCATAGCAGGTCTTCAGCACCTCGATAACTTCGGCCTCGTTTTTCGGGCGTACGACGAAGTCCGCGACAACATGGTTGAGCCGATCTTTCAGAACCGGCGAGTACCAAAAGTAATCGCGCGATGAAGCTTTGATGTCGGACCGGCGTTCTGAGGTCTCGATATGGGCGAGGGCGGCCTTGGCGGCGGCGACGTTCTCTTTCATGATTTGTCCATCAGATGATCAAGTTCGGAATAATTGGGCAATGTGCGGTCGATAGCTGCGCCATTCCTCAGCACCACCCTGTCAGATTGTGGGCGCGCAAAAAGTTCTGTCCAGGAACGGGCGTTAAATATCACCAGATCGGCGGGCGCACCTGGGGCGAGGCTGGGCGCGTCAAAGCCACAGGTTTCTGCTGGCGTAGCGAGGAATGATTTGGACCAGTCGGCATCGGAATGATCCAGATGGCCGATGCGCGTGGCATCGCGCATGACTTCAAGCATGTCGAGATCGCCATAGGCGTAAAACGGGTCACGCGTGTTGTCGGAGGCAAATGAGACGGGAATGCCCCGCGCCTTCATCTCGTGAACCAGCGTGATGCCACGCCCGCGGGGCGTGCGTCCGGCGTGGCGGTCTTGCAGATAGAGGTTGCACATGGGCAGCGACACGATGTGGATGCCCGCCTTGGCCACGAGATCAAGGGTGTCCAAGGCGCGTGCTTCGTCTTGCGTGGAGAGAGAGCAGCAATGTCCGGCGATCACGCGGGCCGCAAACCCGGTTTCCTGCACCGTCTCTGCGATCATGCGCAGCGTTTCAACGCCCGGGTCGATGGTTTCATCGACATGGAGATCGACGGCGAGACCGCGATCCTGCGCCATTTTCAGGAAGGTCACCAGATGCTCTTTCAACCGGGGCACCGGGTAGCTGACCATGCCCAGCACGCCGCCGGTGTCGGCCACCAGATCGGCCGTGTGCGCAAAGGGACCATCAGCCTCCACACCTTCGCATCCCACCAAACATACGGCTTGCAACGCGATCTTGTCGGCCCATTCAGCGCGGATCTCGCGGAACAAAGGCCAAGAGATGTCATTTTGCGGAGGGCTTGAATCGAGGTGTGTGCGGATGGCCTTGGTGCCATGCGCATAAGCAGACTTTAGAGCGAAATTCATCCGCGCGGCCACATCTTCGGCGCTCCAATGCGCTGTGGTATCCGCGCGTACCGCGTTCAAGGCGCCCGGAAAGGTGCCATCGGGGTTCGGGCTACGCGGCCAGATGTGGCCCTTGTCGAGATGCGTGTGCATGTCGGTAAAGGCTGGGAAAACGATTGCGCCCTTCATATTGACAACCGTGCCACCCGACGCCGTGATGCGCCCCGCATCGATGGATATTGC
>JABSSA010000229.1 GCA_013214665.1 Paracoccaceae bacterium | reverse complement strand
TTTTTCACAAACGGCTGGAATATCTTTGATCTCTTGATCGTGGTCATCGCGTTGATGCCGACGGCGGGTGGATTGTCGGTTCTGCGCGCGCTGCGCATTTTGCGGGTGCTGCGGGTTATTTCGGTCGCGCCCCGTTTACGCCGGGTGGTCGAAGGGTTTGTGACCGCCTTGCCCGGCATGGCGAGCGTGTTTTTGTTGATGGCGATCATCTTCTACATTGGCTCTGTCATGGCGACGAAGCTCTTTGGCGCTGCGTTCCCGGAATGGTTCGGAAATCTGGGGCTTAGCGCCTATTCCCTGTTCCAAATCATGACCTTGGAAAGCTGGTCTATGGGGATCGTGCGCCCGGTGATGGAGCAATTCCCCTATGCCTGGATGTTCTTTGTGCCGTTCATCATGGTCACAACCTTTGCGGTTGTGAACTTGCTGGTCGGTCTGATCGTGAATTCGATGCAGGACGCGCATGCCGAAGAGACCAACGCCGCAACAGACACCTATCGTGAAGAAGTTTTGCAGCGTCTTGAAGCGATAGAAAAACGTTTGGCAGATCGGTAAACACACCAATAACGCGATCACGGATATCTGATACGTCTTTTTGACAGACGTGGTATAGCGGGGTGCGCAGGCACAAGAACCTGCCGTTTCGGAGTTGAGGCATGAAGCGAAGACAACTGTTGCTGGGCGGGGTGGCTCTTGGGGCGCTGGGCGCTTGTTCGAGCAAGTTCAAAACCTACAACGGGCCCGAAGTGACCTATGTTGTGGTCAACAAAAGCGCCCGCAAAATGTATCTGATGCACAATGATACGGTGTTGAAAGACTACGTGATTGATCTTGGGTTCGCGCCAGCAGGTCACAAAAACATCGAAGGTGACGGCAAAACGCCGGAAGGCGATTACTTTATCGACCGACGCAACCCAAACAGCCAGTTTCACCTGTCTTTGGGTATCTCATATCCCAATGACAAAGACAGGGCGCGCGCTCGCGCGCTGGGCAAAAGCCCAGGCGGCGATATTTTCATTCACGGAGAATCCAACTTTTGGAAGCTTGGCAAGAATGATTGGACCTGGGGCTGTATCGCCGTGACCAACGAACAGATGGAAGACGTTTACGCGATGGTGCGCAACGGCACGCCGATCCGCATCAATCCTTAAGACGATTCGTCGCCCCGAACGGCCTGTTCGACCACAGCCGAGGGATTAGGCAACGGGATAAGCGGCGCGGTGCTTGGATCACCCATCACCATCACCCACCAGATTTTCCCGTTGTCTTCCTGAAACCAGGAAAACCCCATATCTGAAGCGTTGGCTGACATGATCGTGCGCCGGGTGTCTTCCTGTTCCATCCATGCGGCCAGCGTTTCCAGCTCGGTTTCGTAGGTTTCCGAGATGTTTTCCCCCACCAGACGGCCAGTATAGCCGATGCGCCTGACTCGATCGATTGGGGAAGAGCCATCAGACCCAAAGTGCCAAGGGCGGTTTTGCACAGACATATCGCGCGCATGTGTCGCTGCGGCGGCGTTGAGCTTTGAGTTCAGTGTCACAGCAGGCTGACCAGCGGAGGTGCGCAGCGCGTTGACGGAATCCAACATCCGGAATTGCAGGCGGCCCGAATCGGCTGAGCGAATGCGATAGACTTTGGGAAGGGGCCGACCGTCAGCGCCGGTTGCGTTGCTAGACCCTGTGCCAGTGGGCACCGGCGCACATGCAGCGACCGCCAAAGCAAGCAATACGAAGAGGATGCGTTTCACAAACATAGCCAAGCCTTTGTCTTTCCCTTAGTCGTTTACCCAACCGGCCGTGTCTTATCAAACGCACTTCCTTGTGAGATTGAGCATGTTACCGCCTTTGATTTGCGAGTGCGACTTCTGGGCCATATGATCATGCTTAACCGCAGCCAACGAGCGAGATGGGCATGACAAAATCAAGATTTCTGACGCCAAGCCGCCGCGCATTTGTCGCCGGGTCTTTGGCCACGCTTTCGACACCCGCAATTGCGCAAACTTCATCGGTAAACAGCCAGTCCACAACCGAGGTGGAACGGGACGTGACCGAAGTGGTGCGGCGCAACATCTCAAGCTTCCGAACGCTGGATTGGCAGCCCTATTTCAGCTCGTTGAAAAATGGGGCTGTGCTGGTCGATATCGACAGCCGCGCTGTGCACTATTGGTCTGAGGATGAAGCCATCTACAAGCTTTATCCATCGTCCGTTCCGGTGAGCGAAGAATTGACCCGTCGTGGTCGAACCAAGGTGATTCAAAAGGTGGAAGGACCAAGTTGGCGCCCGACGCCATCCATGCTGAAGCGGAATCCGGAGTGGCCGCCGTATATCGGCCCGGGCCCAGATAACCCGCTGGGAACTCATGCGCTTTACCTGAGCTGGACGTATTACCGAATCCACGGCACACACGATACGCGCAAAATTGGAAGAAGATCATCTAACGGTTGTATCGGTCTTTACAACGAGCACATCTCAGAGCTGTTTGGGATGGCAAAAGTTGGCACACAAGTGTTGCTTATTTGACGACATTGCCTTGGTTTGCGTACAGTAATTTCGAATCTCGGTTTCAATGGTCTAATGACTGTTGTTACACCGAGATTACGAGGTAAGTCTTGGGGGCGTGCTTGTTTTATGCAGGTTCGCACAATTGGAGGTTATTATGAAGAAACTCGTTCTCGCCGCAGCTTTCACAGCCGCAGCTTCGACAGCTTTCGCGGGTTCCGTCGCTGATCCTGTTATCGAAGCACCAGTAGTCGTAGAAGAAGCAACAAGCTCTTCCGGTAG
Organism: Paracoccaceae bacterium; assembly: GCA_013214665.1. Lineage (GTDB taxonomy): Bacteria > Pseudomonadota > Alphaproteobacteria > Rhodobacterales > Rhodobacteraceae. The sequence continues at coordinate 27,438 of JABSSA010000229.1, read as the reverse complement.
CGTGGCTCTGCCACTGATCCTGCTGGCAGTGGTTGTTGCAGCTATTGCTGCTAACTAATTTCTAGCGATACAAAACAGAAAAAGGCAGCGCATCGCGCTGCCTTTTTTCGTTTTAGCTTTGATCAATCCACCCAGCCAGGTTTTCGTTGATCACAGTTGAAAGGGCGTCGATGTGAGCATCGTCGTCGTTGAGGCAGGGAATGTAGGTGAATGTGTCGCCACCTGCTTCTTCAAAGCTCTCGCGAATCTCTTCGTTGATTTCTTCCAGCGTTTCGATGCAATCGGCAGAAAATGCCGGGGCACAAACGGCAATGTTCTTGTGCCCATTTTCTGCCAGCCGCGCGACCTCTTCCACGGTGTATGGCTTAAGCCATTCTTCGGGCCCGAACCGTGATTGGAATGTCGTCGTAATTTCGCTGTCGGCCCACCCCAACCGCTCTTTCAACAAGCGCGTCGTTTTCTGGCACTGGCAATGATAGGGGTCACCTTCCATCAGGTACCGCTTGGGCACACCGTGATAGGAACAGACCAAGATATCCGGTTTTTTGTCCATCGCCCCATAGGCGCGTTCAATGGATTGAGCGAGCGCTTCGATATATTTGGGATGTTCAAAATACGGGTCTACTGTGCGCGTTGTGGGTTGCCATTTTTCGTCCATCAGAGCGCGGAAAAACTGATCATTTGCGGTGGCTGATGTCGCGCCGGCGTAATGTGGATAAAGCGGGAAAAACAATATCTTGCGGCATCCCGCGTCAATCATCTCGCGCACTTTGGATTTGGTCGATGGGTTCCCGTAGCGCATACAGAAATCAACCATGACCTCATCGCCATACTGGGCTTCCATTGTCGCCTTGATCTTGGCGGTCTGGTCCTTGGTGATCGTCATCAACGGGCTCTCGCCGTCTTTTTCGTTCCAGATCGATTTGTACGCTGCGCCCGACGAAAACGGGCGCTTGGTCAGAATGATCAGCTGCAACAGCGGCTGCCAAACCCATGGGCTGTAGTCGATGACGCGTTTGTCTGAAAGAAACTCGTTCAGATACCGGCGCATGGACCAGTAGTCATAATTGTCAGGCGTTCCGAGGTTCGCCAAAAGCACACCGATCTTGCCGCTTTTCACCACAGGGTGAGACGGGTCGGCGTGAACGGGGCGATTCATTGGCTTTTTCATATCAAACATAGCTTAACCCTGGCTGCCATCTGATCGTGAGATAAACGTAATGTTGTTGAGGTCAATCTTTGGTGGGTGCGTCTGATTTACCCAACACCTCCGAAAGATGCGTGGTTGCCGATCCGGGGCGCAGCGGTTTTGGCTGCGAAGCATGTGGGGTCCAACCTGTCAGCACAACCAATTCAAAGGTGGCGTTCAGCCTGCCATCAGCGCGCGCGTCTTTTTGCGTGTAGAGATCCTGGCACATGTCGAAAATAGCGCGCCGCGTGAATTGGCGCGCACGATCAGTCAGCGCATTGCCTTCGCCCATATTCCGCAGATCGCGCATCAAATGGCGTGTGTCTGCATAGCTGGCGGTCAAAGTCACCTGATCAGCCACAGGCATCGCAAAAGAGGCGCGTTGCAGCAAATGACCGAGCTGCCGCACCTCACCCATGGGCAAAAGGCGGGGTGATAGCCCACCGCGAAGGGTTGCCTCGGCTTCTGCCAAGCATGTGCGCAACGTGGCAAGTGTTTCACCGCCCAACAGAACACCAAGGAAAAGCCCGTCTGGCCGCATCGATCGGTGGCATTGGATCAACTGGCCAACGGGATCATTGCTCCAATGCAGCGACATTCCATGAATGATCAGATCGTAATCTGCCTGTGTAAACTCCAGGCGATCTTGCGCCGGCACGATGTCTGCCTCTGGAAAGGCGTCGGCCCAGAGCTGTGAAAAATCGGTCACAATCGCCATCTTGGTGAAGGACTTGTTAACGATTTCGAGGCGATCTTTGATTTCATCAATTGCGGCGTTTTGCAGGAAAAGATCACCGCCCATGCGCAAGGCGCGCGCAACGTTTCGGGCGCGGGCTGCTGTGTCTACCAAGGGCTGTTGCGAGGAGGTCATGAATGTTGCGCCAATTTGCTGCGACGTCGGTCAGCACTGTGATCGACCATGTGTTTCCTCCGACATGTCTGGCGTGCAACGCGCGGGTGGCTGCGGCGTCTGGTTTGTGCCCGACGTGTTGGAAGACCACCTATTTCATCGGCAGTTCAGCGTGTCAAACCTGTGGGGTCCCGTTGGACGGGGCGGAGGATGGCGACGCAACATGTGACGAATGTCTGACTGTGGCCCGCCCGTGGCACAAGGGGCGGGCTGCTTTGGCCTATGCGGAAACCGGTCGGTCTTTGGTTATGGGCTTGAAGCACGGGGACCGATCCGAGATTGCGAAAGTTGCCGGGGCTTGGATGGCGCGCCAAGCCGAGCCTTTGGTGGCGGGGCCAGAGACCTTGATTGTGCCAGTTCCTCTTCATTGGTCGCGACAAGTAAAGCGCCGGTTCAACCAAGCGGCGTTGCTGGCATCGGTGGTGGGGCGCGAATTAGGTTTAGAGATGCAAGATTCGATTTTGCGGCGTGTTCGGGCGACCCAAACGATGCAGGAGATGGACAGGCAAACCCGTTTCGCCAATGTGTCGGAGGCATTTGTCGTTCCGCCACGCAAACAGGCCAAGATTGCAGGGCGGCCTATCTTGTTAATTGATGATGTGATGACGTCTGGGGCAACTTTCGCTGCCTGTTCTACGGCTCTGAAAGGGGCGGGTGCCGGGAATGTGTGCGTTCTGGCACTGGCACGGACGGTCAAGTTTGCCTAAATCCTAGACAAACGACATCACAGAAAGGCCGGATGATGAAATCGGTTGAAATCTATACCTCTCCGCTGTGCGGCTTTTGCCATGCTGCGAAACGCTTGCTGAACCAAAAGAACGTTGCCTTTACCGAAGTCGATGTTTGGGCAAATCCCAACCGCAAGCCTGAAATGATTCAGCGCGCCAATGGCGGCCGCACTGTGCCGCAGATTTTCATTGGCGACACGCATGTGGGCGGATGCGACGATCTTTATGCGCTGGAAAGCGCGGGCAAGCTGGACGCACTCTTGGCCGCGTGATGCGCGCGGCCCTTCTCCAACTTACCGTTTCAGATGACCCTGCCGAAAATCGCAGGGAGGTTCTGCACCGGATCAAAGAGGCGGCAGATACGGGGGCACAGTTTGTTCTGACCCCCGAAGTGACCAACGTGATCTCGCCAGATCCCGCGCATTTGGCGGCGGTTTTGCAAACCGAAGACCGGGATGAAACCCTGGCGGCGTTATGCGATGCAGCGCGCGTGTATGGGATTACGTTGGTGATTGGGTCGTTGGCTTTGCGTACCGATGACCCGGATGGCCGCTATGCAAACAGATCGTTTTTGATCGACCCGCAGGGCCAAATCCAAGCGCGGTATGACAAGATTCACATGTTTGATGTGGAGATTTCAGACGCGGAAACCTATCGAGAATCAGATCGTTACCGCCCCGGGGTAAGCGCGTGTCTTGCGGATGCCGGTTTTGCGACATTGGGCATGTGTATTTGTTATGACATGCGGTTTCCGCATCTGGCCCGGGATCTTGCACAAGCGGGGGCAGACATCCTGACCTTCCCATCTGCGTTTTCTCAGGTCACAGGTGCCGCACATTGGGAACCGCTTTTGCGGGCGCGGGCGATTGAAACCGGGTGTTGGGTGATAGCACCCGCACAAACCGGAACACATCCTACATCCCATCCTAAACCGCGAAAAACCTGGGGTCATTCGATGGTTGTCGATCCTTGGGGTGAGGTACGCCTTGACGCGGGTGAGGCAGCCGGGGTTTATACCGTCGACTTGAATTTAGAGATGGTTGATCAAGCAAGACGTCGCGTTCCGGCGTTGCGCCATGACAGGCCCTACGCAAAACCGTAAGCTTCGCGAATGTCGGATGACGCTTCTTCCCTTGCGATCTCGCTGTTTGGTGAGATTTTGGCGGCTGACCAGATGGTCAGATCGCGGATTGGCCGTGGCTTGCCCAAGGGTATGGAAATTTCGCATTTCTCTGTGCTCAACCATCTGGCTTGGCATGATGGCGAACGCACGCCTGCCCAATTGGCGACAGTGTTCAGTGTGACGCGCGGTGCCATGACCAACACGTTGAACAAGCTAGAGATCGCCGGATACGTGCACATCCGCCCCGATTGGGACGATGCGCGCCGCAAGTTGGTTGGAATTTCGCCCGCGGGGCGCGCCGCGCGCGATGAAGCGTTGCGCCTGATCGCACCCATTGTTGGTGATGTCATCGAACAGGTGGGCGTGGAACAGGTGCGCTCCGCAATTCCGATCTTGCGCGAATTGCGGATGCGCATGACGCCTTAGGTTGGTTTGGTGCTCGCGGTGACGTAGTTCACGCTGAGATCGCGGTCTGACAATCGCCACGACCATGTCAGCGGGTTAAAGACAAATCCTTGCCGATCCACCGGAGTCAGACCGCCTTGACGGATCAGATCAAACAGCTCGTCCGGCGTGATGAATTTGGACCATTCATGGGTGCCTTTGGGCAGCCAGCGCATCACATGTTCCGCACCGATGATCGCCATCATGTAAGACTTTGGATTTCGGTTGATCGTGGAGCACACCATCAAACCGCCGGGTTTCAAAAGCGTCTGACAAGCGGTCAGATAGGCCAGAGGATCGGCCACATGTTCAACCACTTCCATGTTCAACACTGCGTCAAATTGCTCACCTGCCGCGGCCATATCTTCGGCGGTCGTGTGGCGGTAATCGACTTTCAATCCCGATTGTTCCGCATGTACGCGGGCCACAGGAATGTTGCCAGCCGCGGCATCCGCGCCCACCACGTCTGCGCCCAGACGCGCCATGGGTTCTGCCAAAAGCCCACCACCACAGCCGATGTCCAGAATACGCAGGCCCGCAAAAGGCAGCTCAGACCGCAGATCGCGGTCGAATTCCTCTGCGATTTGTCGTGTGATATAGTCCAACCTGCACGGGTTGAGCATGTGCAAAGGTTTGAACTTTCCGTTCGGATCCCACCATTCGGCGGCCATTGCCTCAAACTTGGCCACTTCTTGTGGGTCAATTGTTGTTGGATTCGCTTGCAATTCGATCTCCTAGTGCCCTTGATGCGCGGACGCCCTATGTAGGTAGGTAATGGACAAGAATTTAGATCAAAAGCGCGCCGTTCAATATTTGTATCCGCCGATCGACCCATTTGATCAGCGGATGTTAGATGTTGGCCAGAACCACCGTGTGTATGTCGAGCAATGCGGCAACCCCGAAGGTGTGCCCGTGATCGTCTTGCACGGAGGCCCCGGTGGCGGGTGCAGCCCGGCGATGCGTCGGTACTTTGATCCCAATTATTACCGAATCGTCCTGTTTGATCAGCGCGGCTGTGGCCGGTCGCGGCCACATGCAGCGGTGTCGAACAACACCACCTGGCATTTGGTTGCAGATATTGAGTTGATCCGGAAAACGTTGGGCATCGATGCCTTTATCGTGTTCGGCGGATCATGGGGTGCGACGTTGTCGCTGATCTATGCGCAAACGCATCCTGACCGTGTCAAACGCTTGGTTTTGCGCGGTGTTTTCCTGATGACCCAGACCGAGCTTGATTGGTTTTACGGCGGTGGTGCTGGTCGCTTTTGGCCGGAACCCTGGGCGCGCTTTTCCGGTTTGATCCCCGAAGATGAACGGGATGATTTGATCGAGGCCTACAACAAACGGCTCTTTTCCGGTGACCTGTCGATGGAAACGCGCTTTGCACGTGCATGGTCATCGTGGGAAAATGCACTGGCATCGATCCATTCGTCGGGCCATGGCGGAGACGCGCCCGGAGATTATGCGCGCGCCTTTGCGCGGCTTGAGAACCATTATTTTACGAACAAGGGTTTTCTTGAATTTGATGGACAGATCCTGGCGCATATGGGCCGGATCAAACATGTGCCCGGCACAATCGTGCAGGGACGGTATGACATGATTTGCCCACCCGAATCGGCCTATGCTCTGGCGCGCGCCTGGCCTGCGAGCGATCTGAAAATGGTCCGCAACGCTGGGCATGCCTTGTCGGAACCGGGAATCAGCGCGGAGCTTGTGCGCACGATGGATAGGATTGCAGGCAGATGACCAAGCTAGACCGGCGTGCCCTATTTGCCTCTGGTGCTGCAGCTGCTTTGCTGGCGGCTACGGGTGTGTCGGCTGCGCCCACACGCGGTGGATGCCTGAAGGCTGCGCTATCTGGTGCGTCCCGTGCGGATCGTTGGGATGTTTCGGGCCAGGGTGTATTCATGCAGGCCGCGCAGCAGGGTGCGGTGTTTGATACGCTGACCGAACTGGCGGCGGATGGCACGTTGCGCGGGGAACTGGCCGTGGGATGGCACACGCCTGATGCCGGTTTGACCTGGGATTTCGATCTTCGCCCCGGTGTGATGTTTCACGATTGTACGCCGCTGCACGTGGATGATGTGATCGCGTCGCTGGCATTTCAGACAATTGCCCTGGCGCCAAATCGCCTGAGAATTTCGCTGGACGTGGCGGACACCAGCCTGCCGTTGAAATTGGCAGAGCCCGCGCACCTGATCCGCCCGGCAGATGCGGCGCGTGCGCAGGCCGGAATCGGCACGGGCCTGTACCGGGTTGAGACGTTTGAAGCAGGTCGCCGGTTTGTGGGCGTGCGGGTCGACAATCATTGGAAAGACGGTTCATCAGGCTGGTTTGATCGGGTCGAATTCCACCACTTTGCGGATGCAGATGTACGGCGCGAGGCGCTGCACATGGGGTTGGTCGATGTTGCCGATGTTGATGGCATTGCCGCCGCATCGACCGCGTTTCAATTGCTGCCCTCTGAAAGCGATGTGCAGATGGTAGCCAATCGGTCACTGGTACTGCCAACCGTTGTTGGTACCCACGCGCCGCTCGACAATCTGCGAATGGCAGAAAGGTGGTGGGCGGTTTAGCGCTTCTCCCCTTGCAGACTCACCACTTCGCACGTATATCCCCCTCAACAGCGGCGCGCTGGGGTCCACACCCAACGCTCCACCGGAGATCACAACGGGCCGCGCGCCCGTTTTTTTGTGCTTGAGCATTTGCAACAGACGATATGACAACAAACACACTCATTGCCAAAGCGGCCATGGACCGCCGGATCGCAGAGATCATCATGCCGGTGATCGAGGATCTGGGCTATGAGCTGGTGCGCATTCGTTTGATGAGCGGCAAGGAACAGACGCTGCAGATCATGGCCGACAAGCCGGATGGCGGGATCGAGGTGGATGATTGTGCGCAAATCTCCAACGCGGTCAGCGCAACCCTGGATGTCGAAGATCCGATCCTGGATGCCTATACGCTCGAAGTGTCGAGCCCGGGAATTGATCGCCCACTGACGCGGCTGAAAGACTTTGACATGTTCGAGGGTTATGAGGCCAAGCTGGAAACAGCCGAGCCGATTGATGGCCGCCGCCGGTTCAAGGGCGTGTTGGCCGGTGTCGAAGGCAATGATGTGCTGATCAACGTCCCCTCAGCCGGTGACGGATCAGAAGAAATTACGATTGGATTGGATTTTGATTGGTTGAGCGAGGCAAAGCTCGTTCTGACCGATGATCTGATCACAGAGATGCTGCGCCAGCGTAAGGCTGCCGGGGCGCTGAACGAAGATGCGTTTGATGAAATTCAGACGGAAGGGTCTGAGGAGGAAAGCTGATGGCCATTACATCCGCAAACCAGCTGGAGCTTTTGCAAACTGCCGAAGCCGTGGCACGCGAAAAGATGATCGACCCCGGTTTGGTGGTCGAAGCGATGGAAGAATCGCTCGCCCGTGCGGCGAAGTCGCGCTACGGGGCCGAAATGGACATTCGCGTGTCCATCGACCGCAAGACCGGCAAAGCGACCTTTACCCGCGTGCGCACCGTGGTGGACGAAGAAGAGCTTGAGAATTATCAGGCGGAATTCACCGTGGAGCAGGCCAAGCAGTATCTGGATGATCCAAAGGTCGGTGATCAGTTCATCGAAGAAGTGCCGCCGGTTGAAATGGGCCGGATCGCGGCGCAATCAGCCAAGCAGGTGATTCTGCAGAAGGTGCGCGAAGCTGAACGGGATCGTCAGTACGAAGAATTCAAGGATCGCGCAGGCACCATCATCAATGCGCTGGTGAAGCGTGAAGAATACGGCAACGTGATTGTGGACGTTGGCGCGGGCGAAGCGATGCTGCGCCGGAACGAAAAGATCGGGCGCGAAAGCTATCGCCCGAATGATCGTATCCGCTGTTACATCAAGGATGTGCGCCGCGAACAGCGCGGGCCGCAGATCTTCCTGAGCCGGACAGCGCCGGAATTCATGGCTGAACTGTTCAAGATGGAAGTGCCGGAAATCTATGATGGCATCATCGAGATCAAGGCCGTGGCCCGTGACCCCGGTTCGCGCGCAAAGATCGCCGTGATTTCCTATGATGGCTCGATTGATCCGGTTGGTGCCTGTGTGGGTATGCGCGGCAGCCGCGTTCAGGCTGTGGTGAATGAACTTCAGGGCGAAAAGATCGACATCATTCCATGGAATGAAGATCAGCCAACCTTCCTTGTGAATGCGTTGCAGCCTGCGGAAGTGACCAAGGTGGTTCTGGACGAAGAGGCCGGCAAGATCGAAGTGGTTGTGCCGGAAGAACAGCTTTCGCTGGCCATTGGCCGCCGGGGTCAGAACGTGCGTCTGGCGTCCCAGCTGACCAACCTTGATATCGACATCATGACAGAGGCCGAAGAAAGCGCCCGCCGTCAGGCCGAATTTGAAGAGCGGACCAAGCTCTTTATGCTGGCGCTGGATCTGGACGAATTCTTTGCCCAGCTTCTGGTGGCCGAAGGCTTCACCAACCTGGAAGAGGTGGCTTACGTCGAAATCGACGAACTTCTCGTGATCGACGGTGTTGATGATGCCACCGCGGATGAGCTTCAGGCACGTGCCCGTGACGTTCTGGAAGAACGTGCACGCAAAGCGTTGGAAAATGCCCGCGCACTGGGTGTGGAAGACAGCCTTGTTGAATTTGAAGGCCTGACACCCCAAATGATCGAAGCGCTGGCCAAAGACGACGTGAAAACGTTGGAAGACTTTGCAACCTGCGCCGATTGGGAACTGGCCGGTGGCTGGACCACAGTAGATGGCGAGCGGGTCAAGGATGACGGTGTGTTGGAACCGTTTGATGTGAGCCTGGAAGAAGCGCAAAACATGATTATGACTGCGCGTATCAATTTGGGCTGGGTGGATCCGGCAGATTTGGAAGCCGACGAAGAAGACCTGCTCGAAGACGACACCGAAGAGGAGGCCGAGGCCTGATCTCAGGCCTCGGGATGGCGCGATGGGACGCGGTGGCGCCCATAAGCCTCGGCCGGACGGCCCTGAGCGGAAGTGCATCGCCACAGGCGACGTGCAGCCGAAGAATGGGCTTGTCCGTTTTGTCGTAGGACCGGATCGCGTTGTCTTTCCGGACGTAGCAGAAAAACTGCCTGGTCGCGGCATGTATGTTGCGGCGGATCGGGCGGCTGTTGAAAAGGCTGCCAGCAAAGGTCTTTTTTCGCGCGCTGCCAAAGAAAAAGTGACAGCGCCGGATGACTTGGCGGATCAGGTAGAGCGGCTGCTGTTGAAGCGGGTGATTGATCTGATATCTTTGGCCCGCAAAGGCGGTTTGGCCATTGCGGGCTATGAAAAGGTCAAAGACAGCCTGCAAAAAGAAGACGCGGAAGTTCTGGTACAAGCGCTTGATGGATCTGGGCGCGGAAAATCAAAACTGAGCACCCCGCATTACGGATCTTATATCGGTTGTTTAACAGCAGATGAGCTGGGCCAGGCCTTTGGACGGCAAACTGTGATACATGCTGCGCTGACCTCTGGTGGACTCACGCAACGTGTTGTAGAGGAGGCGCAACGCCTAAAAGGTATGCGCCAAAGTATCGATGGCACGGGCCATCGGGAAGGATAGACGAGCTTCATGAGCGATAGTGACGGAAAAAAGACACTTGGTTTGCGCGGCGGCCCCCGTTCCGGGAACGTAAAGCAGAGCTTTAGCCACGGCCGGACCAAGAACGTCGTTGTCGAAACCAAGCGTAAGCGTGTCGTTGTACCCAAGCCAGGTGCTGCGAAAACGTCCGGCGCTGGTGGCGGAGCGGCAGGGTCAGGCTCTGGCCGTCGTCCTGCTGGCATTTCTGATGCCGAAATGGATCGGCGGTTGAAGGCTGTTCAAGCGGCGAAAGCGCGTGAGGCAGAAGAAGCCGCAGCGCGCGTCGCCGAAGAAAAGGCGCGCGAAGCTGAACGTGAGCGGCGTCGGGCCGAAGCGGAAGCCAAAGAACGCGCTGAAAGAGAACGCGAAGAAGCGCTGAAGGCGCGCGAAGCCGAAGAAGCCCGCCGTGCAGCCGAAGCCGCCGCCGCCGCAAAGCGCGCAGCAGCGGCCCCTGCGGCTGAGGAAAAAGCGCCAGCTCGCCCCAAACCCGCGCAGCGTGAGACGGCAGCGCCGACTCCGCGCAAGACGGACCGGGATCGTGACGATCGCAACAACCGTGGCCGCAACGAAGAAAGCCGCCGCTCTGGCAAGCTGACGCTGAACCAGGCGCTGTCTGGTGCCGAAGGTGGCCGCCAACGTTCTATGGCCGCGATGAAGCGTAAACAGGAGCGCGCCCGCCAAAAGGCAATGGGTGGTGATCAGCCGCGCGAAAAGGTGGTGCGCAACGTGCAATTGCCAGAGGCGATCGTTGTGTCCGAACTGGCCAACCGCATGTCAGAACGTGTGGCGGATGTGGTCAAAGAGCTCATGAAAATGGGCATGATGGTTACGCAAAACCAGACAATCGATGCTGACACTGCTGAATTGATCATCGAAGAATTTGGCCATGAAGTAACCCGCGTTTCTGATGCGGACGTCGAAGATGTCATCAACGAGATTGAAGACAGCGAAGAGGATCTGACCTCGCGCCCGCCTGTGATCACCATCATGGGCCACGTGGACCACGGCAAAACATCGTTGTTGGACGCCATTCGCCAGACCAAAGTGACAGCTGGCGAAGCGGGCGGCATTACCCAGCATATCGGTGCCTATCAGATCGAAACCAAAGACGGCGCTGTTCTCAGCTTCCTCGACACGCCCGGCCATGCGGCCTTTACCTCGATGCGCTCACGCGGTGCGCAGGTGACGGATATCGTGGTTCTGGTTGTGGCTGCGGATGACGCGGTGATGCCGCAGACGATCGAAGCGATTAACCACGCCAAGGCTGCCGAAGTGCCGATGATCGTGGCGATCAACAAGATCGACAAACCCGATGCGACACCTGACAAGGTGCGGACCGATCTGCTGCAACATGAAGTGATTGTTGAGAAAATGTCGGGTGACGTGCAGGACGTCGAAGTGTCTGCCATCACCGGTCAGGGCCTTGATGATCTGCTCGAAGCGATTGCGTTGCAGGCGGAAATTCTGGAACTTAAAGCCAATCCGGATCGTGCCGCGCAAGGTGCTGTGATCGAAGCGCAGCTGGATGTGGGCCGTGGTCCTGTTGCAACCGTTCTGGTGCAGAAAGGTACGCTGAAGCAGGGCGACATTTTTGTTGTGGGTGAGCAATACGGTAAGGTCCGTGCGCTGATCAACGACAAGGGGGAGCGCGTGAAAGAAGCGGGTCCATCTGTTCCGGTTGAGGTCTTGGGCCTGAACGGCACACCCGAAGCGGGTGACGTTCTGAACGTGACGCAAAACGAAGCGCAGGCGCGTGAGATTGCGGAATATCGCGAACAGGCCGCCAAGGATAAGCGCGCAGCGGCGGGTGCCGCGACGACGTTGGAACAGCTGATGGCGAATGCCAAGGCCGATGAAAACGTCAGCGAGCTGCCTATCCTGGTGAAAGCGGATGTGCAGGGTTCTGCCGAAGCGATCAGCCAGGCAATGGAAAAGATCGGCAACGACGAAGTGCGCGTGCGCGTGCTGCATTCGGGCGTGGGCGCGATCACAGAGACAGACGTTGGTCTGGCCGAAGCCTCCGGTGCGCCGGTCTTTGGCTTTAACGTACGTGCCAATGCCTCGGCCCGGAACACAGCGAACCAGAAGGGCGTTGAGATCCGGTATTACAGCGTGATCTACGATCTTGTGGATGATGTGAAAGCCGCGGCATCCGGTCTTCTGTCTGCCGAGATTCGCGAAAACTTCATCGGCTATGCTGAGATCCGGGAGGTCTTTAAGGTCTCTGGTGTTGGCAAGGTTGCGGGTTGTCTGGTCACTGAAGGTGTGGCGCGCCGCTCTGCCGGTGTGCGTCTGCTGCGTGACAACGTGGTGATCCATGAAGGTACGCTGAAAACACTCAAGCGTTTCAAAGACGAAGTGGCCGAAGTTCAGTCTGGTCAGGAATGCGGTATGGCGTTCGAAAACTATGACGATATCCGCCCACAGGACGTGATCGAAATCTTTGAACGCGAAGAGGTGACGCGCACGCTCGATTGATGCAGTGCGTTGAAATCAAAAGAAAAGGCCGCCCAAACGGGCGGCCTTTTTCGTTTGCGCTGCGGCGGTAGACTTATGCCGCAGCTTGGACCGGTTTCCCGGAATATTCGGTGCCATCCACCGATACGGTGACACGCCCGTCAGGCAGGTTGCGCACGAATGCGCCCTGAATAAGAACAGATGTCCCCAATGAAATGGTTTTCAGCATACCTTGAATCCCCCCAGATTCTGGATACCTAACCGTTACATCACACGCGACGGATTGAGAAACAAAATTAGGTAAAGATGCTTAATTTGTTTCCAAATCGTTAACCGACTTTAAAGCCAATCCCGCAAAATAGGGATCAGGGGGATGTCTGCGGGTGGCATCGGCAGGTCACGCAGATCTTTGGGGCGCACCCACTTTAGCGTTTGGCCTTCTTTGGATTGCGGGATGCCGTCCCACTTTCGGCAAGCAAAGAGAGGCATCAGAAGGTGAAAATCGTCATAAGCGTGACTGGCGAATGTCAGCGGAGCCAAACAGCTTTCCCAAGTGTTGATCCCCAGCTCTTCGTCCAATTCTCGGATCAACGCGACCTCTGGGCTTTCGCCTTCTTCCACTTTGCCACCGGGAAATTCCCAGAGACCAGCCATGGATTTGCCTTCGGGACGCTGAGCAACCAAAACGCGCCCATCCACGTCAATCAGGGCGACGGCAGAGACAAGGATGATCCGGCTCATGATCGGTAATCCGCATTGATATCGATATAGGCGTGCGTCAAATCGCAGGTCCACGCAGTAAAGGCCCCATCAGCAAGACCAAGATCAACCCGGATGCGTATGTCTTCGCCTTTCATATGCGCGGCGGCCTCGTCTTCGACATATGTTGGGCTGACCCAGCCGTTTTCCGCGACGAGTACATCACCGAACCAGATTGAAACCTTGTCGCGATCCGCCTCAGCGCCGGATTTCCCGATGGCCATGACAACACGGCCCCAGTTTGGGTCTTCTCCGGCGATGGCGGTTTTTACGAGGGGTGAGTTTGCGATGGCCATCGCATGTGTCTTGGCTGACGCCGTGGACACCGCGCCGGTGACGTCGATCTGCACAAACTTATGTGCGCCTTCGCCGTCTTTTACGACCAGATGGGCCAGCTCTTGCATCACCTCATAAAGCGCATCGGCAAAGGCGGAAGAGCCATCAACGTTGATGCCACTCGCCCCCGTTGCTGCCACGATCAGGCTGTCTGAGGTGGATGTATCGCTGTCGACGGTGATCGCGTTGAATGTGGTGTCGCAATGGTCTGAGACCATCTGTTGCAAAGCTGTTTGAGCGATGCATGCATCGGTGAAGATATAGACCAGCATTGTCGCCATATCGGGCGCGATCATGCCAGAGCCTTTGGCCATGCCCGCAATGGTCACCGGACCATCGGGTGTCTCAAAGACGCGACTGGCCCCTTTGGCATAGGTGTCCGTCGTCATGATGGCGCGCGCGGCGGCTTCTATTTCTGCATTGGATTGTTTCGTGACCAGGTCATCGATGGCCGATACTACCCGATCATGGGGCAACTTTTCCCCGATCACCCCGGTGGAGCTTGTGAAAACGCGGCTGGGATCACAGCCCGACGCCTGCGCCACGGCATCTACGATCGCGTTGACCGATTCGATGCCATTGGCCCCGGTAAAGGCATTGGCATTGCCCGAGTTCACCAAAATAGCCGCCGGCCCGGTGTCAGATCCGGGCAGTTTGGCCTGGCAATCCAGAACGGGCGCGGCGCGGGTAGTTGATTTTGTGAAAACCCCGGCGACGGTAGTGCCGGCGGCCAAACAGGCCAACATCACATCGGTGCGCCCTTGATATTTCACGCCTACCGCAGCGGTGGCAAAGGTGACCCCCGCGACTTTCGGCAAATCGGGAAAAGAGGCGGGCGCAAGCGGGGAGACCGCAGTGATGTCAGCCATGAGTTCAGTCTACCAACGACAAGTTGCGCAGGACGAGGGGGTCGATGCCCTCTGCGCCGGATTGATCCACATCAGCGGCCTCAACAAGGGCGGCCATTGCCGCTTCGGCGGCCTGCTGTTGTACTTGCGCTTCGATCTCGCCGCGCACTTCTTCCAGATCGGGGACCGGCGTAGTGCGGGTTTCGTTCAGCTTGATGACATGCCAGCCGAACTGGGTTTGAACCGGGTCAGAAACGGCGCCGACTTCCATGGAAACAACGGCGTTTTCAAACGGTGCGACCATTGCGCCTTTGCCAAACCAGCCCAACGATCCGCCACCGGGGCCGGAGGGGCCGGTGGATTTCTCTTTGGCGGTTTCCGCAAAATCTGCACCGCCGCGTACCTCTGCGGCGATAGCCAGTGCCTGTTCTTCGGTTTCAACCAGAATGTGCGACGCGTTATATTCAACCGCCTGCTCTGCATCGACATATTCGGATTGGTAGAGTGCGTTCACCGCGTCGTCCGTGACTGCACCCGCCATGATCATCTCGATGCTTTCGCCTGCGATCAGAGACCGGGTTTCATTTTCGATCGACAGGGTCACGCGTGGCGGCAAATCGCCTTTGAAATCCGCGGCCAGCGCGGCCTGCTGGATCAATTGCTGCAAAATACCGTCAAAAAGAACGTCATCTGGCAATTGCTGGTACTGCTGGGGCAGTGTCGCGCGGGCTACGATCATGTGCCCCAAGGTGATTTCAACTCCGTCGACGGTAGCCACAACAGTTGAGGCATCTTGCGCCTGCGCGGGCAGGGATATCCCTACAGAAACAACCAAAGCCGAAATAAGTGACGAGAACGTGCGCATTTGACCTCCTGATCGTCACGCTTTCCGGCGCGACATTGACACGGTATGACATGGCCCTTACATCCGCTTGCGGGTGTAAAGAGGGCCAAATTAGGCTCGTATCTATGGTTTCGGAGCACCCGCGGCAAGCTAATGATGCTGCACAAGAATTTGAACGCCACTTGGAGACTTCATGCTCGGTTTCGGAACCCTCGCCAAAAAGGTTTTTGGCACACCCAATGACCGCAAAATCAAAAGCGTGCGGGGCCTTGTTGATCAAATCAACGGGCTTGAAGCAGAATACGAAGCGCTGAGCGACGAAGGGCTGATCGAACGGTCCGAAAGCTTTCGTAAGCGGATCGCAGATGGCGAGAGCCTTGACGCGCTTTTGCCCGAAGCCTTTGCCAATTGCCGCGAAGGAGCCAAACGCGCTTTGGGTCTGCGGGCGTTTGATACACAGTTGATTGCTGCGATATTTTTGCATCAGGGGAACATCGCCGAACAAAAGACCGGTGAAGGCAAAACTCTGACAGCGACCTTTGCCGCTTATCTGAACGGTCTGACCGGCAAAGGCGTGCACATCGTGACGGTCAACGAATACCTAGCCAAGCGTGACGCGGAATGGATGGGCAAGGTGTATAACGCGCTGGGCTTGTCCTGTGGCGTGATCTGGAGCGGTATGGACGAAGACGCCAAGCGCGACGCCTATGCCAGCGACATCACCTTTGCGACCAACAACGAACTGGGCTTTGACTATCTGCGCGACAACATGAAGCCAGAGCTGACCCAGATGTCGCAGCGGGATCATTATTACGCCATCGTGGATGAGGTCGACAGCATCCTGATCGACGAAGCGCGGACACCGTTGATCATTTCAGGCCCGTCGCAAGACCGGTCAGAGCTGTATCGCACCGTCGATGCCTTGATCCCCAGCGTGGCGGATGAGCATTACGAGCTGGATGAAAAAACACGCAACGTGACCTTTACCGACGAAGGGAACGAATTTCTGGAAGACCTGCTGCGCCAAAACGGTCTGTTGGAAGAAGGTGCCACGCTCTACGATCCGGAAAGCACCACTTTGGTACACCACGTCAACCAAGGCCTGCGCGCGCACAAGCTGTTTTCCAAGGACAAAGACTATATCGTGCGCAACGGTGAGGTCGTTCTGATCGATGAATTTACTGGCCGTATGATGGCAGGCCGCCGTTTGTCTGACGGTCTTCATCAGGCGATCGAAGCCAAAGAAGGCGTGAACATCGAGCCCGAGAATACCACCTTGGCCTCCGTCACTTTGCAGAACTATTTCCGCCTTTATGACAAGCTGGCCGGTATGACAGGCACAGCCGCGACCGAGGCTGAGGAATTTGGCCAGATTTACGGTCTGGGCGTTGTCGAAGTGCCAACGCATCGCCCGGTGGCGCGCCTTGACGAAGACGACCGTGTTTATCGGACGACGACAGAAAAATATCAGGCGATCATTGGCGAGATCAAAGAAGCCCACGCCAAAGGCCAGCCGGTCTTGGTTGGGACGACATCCATCGAAAAGTCTGAAATCTTCGCCCAGCTTTTGCAGGCGGAAAAGATTGAGCACAACGTTCTGAACGCGCGGCAGCACGAACAGGAAGCCTACATCATCGCCGAAGCCGGCAAGCTGGGCGCGGTGACCATCGCGACCAACATGGCGGGCCGCGGGACCGATATTCAGCTTGGCGGCAACGTCGAAATGAAAGTCCTCGAAGGCATTACCGCTGACCCGGAAGCCGATCCTGATGAGATCCGCAAAAAGATCGAAGCGGAGCATGAAGCGGAAAAGCAAAAGGTTCTGACGGCTGGCGGTTTGTTCGTGATCGCGAGTGAACGACACGAAAGCCGCCGGATCGACAACCAGCTGCGCGGCCGGTCTGGCCGTCAGGGCGACCCAGGGCGCACGGCGTTTTATCTGAGCCTCGAAGACGATCTGATGCGGATCTTTGGCTCTGAACGGCTTGAAAAAGTGCTCAAGACACTTGGGATGCAAGAAGGCGAAGCCATTGTGCACCCCTGGGTGAACAAATCGCTCGAACGGGCGCAGGCGAAGGTCGAAGGCCGCAACTTTGACATCCGCAAGCAGCTTTTGAAGTTCGATGACGTGATGAATGATCAGCGGAAAGTGGTCTTTTCCCAACGCCGTGACATCATGAAAAGCGATGACCTTTCGGAAGTGACGCAGGATATGCGCCACGAGGTTATTCAGGATCTTGTGGATGCCTACATGCCCGAAGGCAGCTATGCCGATCAGTGGGATATGGACGGTCTGCACGAACAGATTGCCAAACAGCTCAATATGGACTTGCCGGTTTCTGATTGGTCCGACGAAGAAGGCGTGGATGACGAGATCATCCAAGAGCGGATCATCGAAGCGTCTGACAAGATGGCTTCGGAAAAATCTGATGCCTTTGGCGAAGAAACCATGCGGTCGATTGAAAAGCAGTTCTTGCTGCAGACGATTGACGCAAAATGGCGCGAGCATCTTTTGACGCTGGAGCATTTGCGCTCTGTCGTCGGGTTCCGTGGATATGCGCAGCGTGATCCGCTGAACGAATACAAAAACGAAGCCTTCCAGCTTTTTGAAAGCATGCTGGACAGCTTGCGCGAAGATGTGACGCAAAAGCTGGCTCTGGCGCGTCCGATGACCGAAGAAGAACAGCAGGCGCTGATGCAGCAGATTGCGCAACAGCAGGCTGATATGGTGCGTGCGGCGCAAGAAGCGGAAGAAGAGGCGCTGCCTGCTCCGACGGAAGAGGCGATTGCCGCCGGGTTTGACGAAAACGATCCGTCAACATGGGGCAATCCGGGGCGCAACGATCTGTGCCCTTGCGGGTCTGGCAAGAAGTTCAAACACTGCCACGGGCGCTTTGCGTAACAGGTCAATTGTGACGGTTTGGGCTAAAACCTGCCCAAATCTGTCCTGTATCGGGCCATAAGAACGCCAAACCCATCTGTCATCCCGTTACCCGAGTGTTCCGTGAAAGGGATCCGGGTATGGGACAGAAGAAAAAAAATCTGTTGACCGCAGCAAGCACACTGGCCGTGGCGCTGGGCATCGGTTTTGTGATGCAAAGCTCTGACGAAGCACGCGCTTGGTACGGCGGTGAAACGCGGACTGAAATCGAAGTTGCCGATCCGGTCGAAACGCAGCTTTTGGATGTTCAATCCATTGAGCTGACTGCGGCTGAAGCCGAGGCTGACACATTGTACATGCCGAAGGCGGAAGAAGAGGACGCGGTTGTTTTGGCTGCGGCCCCTAAGCCCGTTTTGGAAATGCCAGAACCGGAACAAGATGTTTTGCCAGCTGATCCGGCCTGTGTGATCGATGCGCAAGCCAGAGCTTTGCCAGGCGCGATCGTCAACCTGCGTTTGGATGCGCCATGCTTGCCGAACGAACGTTTGACCGTTCACCACAGCGGTATGATGTTTACCGAAACAACTGATCAAACCGGCGCGTTGACTGTGATGGTGCCCGCATTGGACAAAGATGCGCTGTTTATTTTGGCCTTCGCCATGGGTGATGGTGCGGTTGCACAGATACAAGTCGATGATCTGAATGAATTTGACCGTACGGTACTGCAGTGGCGTGGTAACGGCGCCTTTGGGTTACATGCCCGTGAATTTGGCGCGGACTATGACACCGACGGACATGTCTGGGTAGGCAGCGAACGCGATCTGAGCGGTCTCGCCAATGGCGAAAGTGGTTTTATCCTGCAATTGGGTGACGAAGCCGCCGCAGAGCCACTGATGGCAGAGATCTATACCTTCCCCACAGGTCGCACCGCGCGCAAGGGCACCGTTTATCTCAGTGTCGAAGCCGAGGTGACATCAAACAATTGTGGCGCTGAAATTGAGGCGCAAACCTTGGAACGTCAGACCGATGGCTCAATCAAGGGACAGGATTTGATCCTGGCTGTGCCAGATTGTACCGCTGTAGGTGACTTTCTGGTGTTGAATAATTTGGTCTCAGACCTGAAAATCGTGGCACGGTAAACGGCACGCGACAAAGGCAAACCTCATGTGGCATCGATGTGCGGCGTTCAGCGCCGCACTTTGTTTTTTTCTGACGGCTTTGTCGGCTCAGGCGCAAGACGTGACATTACTGTCGCGGGACAAAAGCGTTGAGATCAGCGGCACGCTTTTGGGGTTCGACGGCGAGTTTTATCGCATCGACACAATCTATGGCGAGCTGACCGTTGATGGGTCTGGCGTGTCTTGTGATGGTCCGGCCTGTCCCAATCTGTTGGATTTTGTGGCCGAAACGGTTTTCTCTGGCTCAACAAACATTGGAACCCGATTGTTGCCACGGGTGTTAGAGGCGTTCGCGCGGGAAAATGGCTGGACGATTGTTCCCGTTGCCACCTCTGATGCGACCGAAGTGGTCTATGTTCTCAAATCGTCAGCCGACAAAGATCTGGCGCGATTTGTGTTCCGCAATCGCACAAGTGATGAAGGTTTCGCCGATCTATTGGCGAACGAAGCCGATATCGTCATGTCGACGCGTGAAATTCGCCCGGATGAGCGGCAATTGATCCAAGATACCGGTCTTGGAGATCTGACGGCTGCAAATCGTAGCCGTGTTCTGGCGCTGGATGGACTGGTGGCCGTTGTGCATGAAAGCAATCCGGTTAACGCCATTGCCCCGGCCCAACTGGCGCAAGTGTTGGCGGGGCGGATTGAAAACTGGACCGAACTTGGCGGCCCGGACGCGCCAATTTCCGTGCATCTTGTGGATGCGAAAACAGGGATTTCTCAGGCGATTGAGGATCAGGTGCTTTCTGTTGCGCGTATGGGTGCGTCGCCCTCTATTGACCGGCTTGCAGATGTAGACGCGGTGACAGATGCGGTACGTCGTGATCCATTTGGACTTGGCATTGTTGGCTTTGCGGATGCGTCCGAAGTTAAGGTTTTGACGTTGGACGGGCCATGTGGTCTTTCGCTGGCGGCGAGCCGTCAGACCATAAAGACCGAAGATTATCCCCTGACAGCGCCTGTATTTTTGTACTTTCCGACCCGTCGGTTGCCAAAGACCGTGCGGGAGTTTCTGGCTTTTGCACGCAGTGAAAAAGCACAGGCACCTATCCGCGCCGCAGGCTTCGTGGATCAGGCCCAGGAAACCACGGGCGTTGATTTTCAGGGGCTGCGGTTTGCCAATGCTATCCGGTTGGCTGGACAAGAAGTTGGGTTAGACGAACTCCAACGGATGGCGACCACGCTGTATGATTTGAAACGCCTGTCCACGACTTTCCGGTTTGAAGCCGGTTCCGCGCAATTGGACGCGCAATCGCGATCAAATGTGCTGCACCTGGCCGAAGCGCTGGAGCGTGGGGAGTTTGACGTCAAGAAAATGGTGTTTGTCGGGTTCAGCGATGGGCAAGGACCGGCCGCTGCGAACCAGCGTATCGCGATGCGTCGTGCGCAAGAGGTGCGTGACGCGGTTATCGAGGCCGCAGAAACGTCGCGCTTGGATGAAGTCAGTGTTTCAGTTGACGCTTTTGGCGAAGCTCTACCAATGGCTTGTGATGACAGCGCCTGGGGTCGGCAAACCAATCGCCGTGTGGAGATTTGGGTGAATTAAAGCACCCGACCTTTAGATATAACCGTCGGATCGCAAGCTGATCTCCCGCCCCTTACCGATGATCAGGTGATCGTGCAGGGTGACGCCAATCGTGTTACAGGCCGCTTCAATTTGATGTGTTGTATCAATGTCTTGCGTGCTTGGCGTTGGATCGCCAGAGGGGTGGTTGTGCACAAGGATCAGGGCCGAAGCATTCAATTCCAGCGCCCGTTTTGCAATTTCGCGGGGGTAAACCGGCACATGGTCGACTGTGCCTTCGGCTTGCGCCTCGTCCGCGACAAGCGTGTTTTTGCGATCCAGATATAGCGCACGAAATTGTTCGGTTGCGCGATGCGCCATCGTCGTTCGGCAGTAATCCAACAAAGACTCCCAACCCGACAGAACCGGCCGTTGCATCACCCGCGCCCGTGCGAGGCTTTGTGCGGCCGCTTCGACGATCTTCAATTCGCAGACGACCGCATCTCCGACGCCCTTTACCTTTTTCAGTTGGCTTATCGGTGCCGTCAGAACGCCATTCAGATCTTGAAACTTGTCCAGCAAATGGCGTGCCAATGGCTTTACATCCTGCCGCGGCAACGCGCGGAACAAGACTAGTTCCAACAACTCGTAATCCAACAGGGCGCTGGGCCCGCCGACAACAAACCGCTCCCGCAGGCGTTTGCGATGATCTTTGATATAGCTGGGCAACCGACCCTTAAGGTCGGGGTTGGTCACCGTTTCATCGTGATCAAACAGCAAAGGGAGTTCGCGCAGCGTTGCCATGCCCCCTGCATGGGTCAACACGGTTAAAGCCAGGTTAAAAGGGGGAGAGGAGTCCTCTACCCTTTCATGGAATCCCAGAAACTTTTGACCGAGGAAAAGAAGCTGGAGCTTTCGGGGTTGTTCTCTTCGCTCAGCTCTTCGAACTCGCGCAGCAGTTCTTTCTGCCGGCTCGACAAGTTCACCGGTGTTTCCACCGCCAGTTCGATGAACATATCGCCCTGTCCGCCGCCACGCAGCGCGGGCATACCTTTGCCCCGCAGGCGCATTTGGCGACCCGATTGCGAGCCAGACGGGATTTGCACCCGGCCGCGTCCGCCATCAATCGTGGGGACCTCGATAGAGCCGCCCAAAGCGGCCGTGGCCATGGAAACAGGTACGCGGCAGAACAAGTTTGTGCTGTCGCGTTCAAACAGTTTGTGCTCGGCTACTTCTATAAAGATATAAAGATCGCCCGACGGGCCACCGCGCAAACCTGCCTCACCTTCGCCGCCCAAGCGGATACGGGTGCCTGTTTCTACACCGGGTGGAATGTTGACGTTCAATGCGCGATCTTTTTCAACGCGGCCAGCGCCATTACACACTTTGCAGGGGTTTTTGATGATCTGGCCCAGGCCATTACACGTCGGGCAAGTGCGCTCGACCGTGAAAAAACCCTGCTGCGCCCGCACCTTACCCATGCCCGAACATGTGGGACAGGTTGTGGGCTCTGCGCCGCCTTCAGCACCTGTGCCATTACACGATCCGCAAGACACAGACGTGGGCACATTGATCGACTTTTGCATGCCCTTATAGGCATCTTCCAGGTTGATCCGCAGATTATAGCGCAGATCAGAGCCACGTGTGGCGCGCTGACGGCCACCACCACGGCCACCGCCCATGATGTCGCCAAAGAGATCATCGAAAACGTCAGAGAAGGCAGAGCCGAAATCACCCTGACCGCCGCCAAAGCCGCCACCGCGCCGCCCGCCGCCACCGCCCATGCCGCCTTCGAATGCGGCATGACCAAACCGGTCATATGCCGCTTTTTTCTCGGCGTCTTTCAGGACTTCGTAAGCTTCGTTGGCCTCTTTGAACTGAGATTCCGCATCGGGATTGTCCGCGTTGCGGTCCGGATGCAGTTCTTTGGCCTTCTTGCGATAGGCCTTTTTGATCTCATCCGCAGAGGAGCCTTTGGCGACCCCTAAAACGTCATAATAATCGCGTTTGGACATGGATTATGCTCCTATCCGGAACGTCGCGGGCCGGCCCAACAGGGACCGGCCCGGAGTGGTTCCGTGCACGCGCGCGAAAATCACGCGCGCTTGCTGTCATCCAGATCTTCGAACTCGGCGTCGACGATGTCGTCATCATGCGGGCCGTCGGCCACATCAGCAGGCTCTTCGCCCGCTTCTTTCTGTGACGCTTTATAGATCGCTTCACCCAGCTTCATGGCCGCTTCGGTCACGTTCTGGATGCCGCCTTTGATCTTGTCGGCGTTTTCGGTTTCCAGCTCATCCTTGAGCGCGGCAACCGCCAGTTCGATCGCTTCAACGGTCGAAGGATCAACCTTGTCGCCGTGATCTTCGATGGATTTCTCTGTCGAATGGATGAGGCTTTCGGCCTGGTTCTTGGCTTCGACGAGCTCTTTGCGCGCCTTGTCTGCTTCGGCGTTTTCTTCGGCGTCTTTGACCATCTTATCGATGTCTTCGTCGCTCAGACCGCCAGAGGCTTGGATCGTGATCTTTTGCTCTTTGCCGGTGCCCTTATCCATCGCACCTACAGACACGATGCCGTTGGCGTCGATGTCAAAGGTTACTTCGATCTGCGGCATGCCGCGTGGCGCTGGCGGGATCTCTTCCAGGTTGAAGGCACCCAGCAGTTTGTTGTCAGCCGCCATTTCGCGCTCACCCTGGAAACAGCGGATGGTCACGGCGTTCTGGTTGTCTTCCGCGGTAGAGAAGATCTGAGATTTCTTCGTCGGGATCGTGGTGTTGCGATCGATCAGGCGAGTGAACACACCGCCCAGCGTTTCGATGCCGAGCGACAGAGGCGTCACGTCAAGCAGAACAACGTCTTTCACGTCGCCTTGCAAAACACCGGCCTGGATTGCGGCGCCCATGGCCACAACTTCATCCGGGTTCACACCCTTGTGTGGCTCTTTGCCAAAGAATTTGGTTACCTCTTCAACCACTTTGGGCATCCGGGTCATACCACCAACCAAAACAACCTCGTCAATGTCACCCGCGCTCAGGCCTGCGTCCTTCAACGCTGCCTGGCATGGCTTCATGGAGGATTTGATCAGGTCACCCACCAGGCTTTCCAGCTTGGCGCGCGTCAGCTTCATGACAAGGTGCAGCGGCTGACCGCCGTTTGGATCCATTGAGATAAACGGCTGGTTGATCTCTGTTTGCGTGGCGCTGGACAGTTCGATCTTGGCCTTTTCAGCTGCCTCTTTCAGACGCTGCAGAGCCATCTTGTCTTTTGTCAGATCGACGCCGTTTTCCTTTTTGAACTGTTCCGCGAGGTAGTTCACGATGCGCATGTCAAAGTCTTCACCGCCCAGGAACGTATCCCCGTTGGTGGATTTCACTTCGAACAGGCCGTCGTCGATTTCCAGGATTGTCACGTCGAATGTGCCGCCGCCAAGGTCATAGACCGCGATGGTTTGCGTGTTTTCTTTATCAAGACCATAGGCCAGCGCGGCGGCCGTCGGTTCGTTGATGATCCGCAGCACTTCCAGACCGGCAATTTTGCCTGCGTCTTTGGTGGCTTGACGCTGTGCGTCGTTGAAATACGCAGGCACGGTGATCACGGCTTGATCAACGTCTTCGCCAAGATAGCTCTCAGCGGTTTCTTTCATCTTGCCGAGGATGAAGGCAGAGATCTGCGATGGCGAATATTTTTCGGCCTTCGCTTCGACCCATGCGTCACCGTTGCCGCCATTTACAACAGCGAATGGCAGGTTCTTTTTGTCTTTGGCCAAATCCGCGTCATCGAACCGGCGACCGATGAGACGCTTGACGCCAAAGATTGTGTTGTCTGGATTGGTGACGGCCTGACGCTTCGCAGGTTGGCCGACCAGGCGTTCATCATCTGTGAACGCGACGATGGATGGGGTTGTGCGCGCGCCTTCTGCGTTTTCGATCACGCGAGGCTGGCTGCCGTCCATGATGGCGACGCAGCTGTTTGTCGTCCCCAAGTCAATACCAATAACTTTTCCCATTTTGATCCCTCATAGTCTTAAGGCGATGTCACGAGACGCGACCCTTGTTGGCATCAGCGCCACGGTTTTAAGCCGCACACCCGTAGGTTTTGTCGGCTCGGAGGGTATATAAGGAGGGGTCATACGACCTGCAAGCACTCCACGGATGATTCATGACCGCTAAAAAAATTCGATGAACGACGGGCAAAAAGAGCACACCTCGCCCAGCTTTGGGTCTGTGAAACTTGAGCAGAAAGGGTTTCAAATCTGGCCCGGTTTTCTGAATGCGGACCAGCAGGCCGAAATCGTGGCAGATTTGCGTACTGTGGCCCATACGGCTCCGTTCTTTCATCCGATCACGCCGGGAGGCAAAAAGATGTCGGTGCGCATGACCTCTGCGGGCCGATTGGGGTGGATCACGGATCAGCGCGGCTATCGGTATTCGGCGCAACACCCCAGCGGTGCCAGCTGGCCCGAGATACCATCGGCCATCATGAATGTTTGGAACGCCGTGTCCGATGTGGATCGGGCGCCGGATTGTTGTTTGATCAATTATTACGGCGAAGGCGCACGCATGGGGCTGCATCAAGACAAGGACGAAGGTGATTTTGCATGGCCCGTGGTCAGCATCTCGCTCGGGGATGAAGGGCTTTTCCGGATGGGCAATGTCGAAAGAGGCGGCAAAACTGAAAGCCGATGGCTGTCATCCGGGGATGTGGTTGTGATGGGCGGCGCGGCGCGCCTGGCGTATCACGGGGTTGATCGCATCCGCTTTGGCAGCAGCCGCCTGCTGCCAAATTCCGGACGTCTCAATGTCACGTTGCGGGTGGTGGGCTAGCCCTTTGCGCTCCAGCTGATGGACTTGCTGCGCTCGCCATAGAACATCCCGATCATGCCAATGACGATTAGAACCGTGCCCACCCAAAAGGTATATTCCCATGAGGAGTATCGGGGAACATAGTTGATGAACATGAACCCGCGCGACTGGTCAATCGCGTGGAACAGCGGGTTCCAATCAAACATCGCGAGCATGAAACCGGGAAGCGCGTTGGCCACAAACATCTTGCCGGACGCAATCATGTTTGCGCGCTGATAAAACGTGGTCAAAATCTTAACGACGCCGGGCGCCCAGGGTTTGATGGCGAGAAAGATAAACCCGACACCACAGCCAGCGTACCAGGCGAGGATCAGCATACCTATCACCCCGAGCGGGTTGTAGATTTCAACTGGTTTGCCGACCACGTGATAGCCAAACACAATCAACAACGCGACGAGCAATTGCATGTACAAAGCCCCAACCGCCGTGCTGATGATGCCCACAAGCGTGTTCATCGGCGCATGTTGATGCATCGGGCTGGCTGACCCGCCTGCACCGGCCACCGCGCCAACAGCACGGATATGGGTCATGTAAAGGAAGATGCCCGACATGATATAAAGCAGGAAATCGCCACGCAGTGGCGCGGCCCGCATCCCCATGATCATGAACATCAAAAAGAAGACGCCCACAAACATCACCGCCTGAAACAGGTTGATGCCCAGCGCCATAAAGGCGTTGCTGTGCATAGAGCGCACGTCACGAACGATGGAGTGGAAGATGACTTCCAATCCCAACATAGCGGCCATGAACCGAGACTTCGGTTTCTGGCGTACTTGGTACAACATTTTACTGCCTCGAGCGTTTTGCTTGATTGGGCTTCTTGTCGGCCTCAGATTGTCACATCATAAGGCTCAGTAGTTTAACGATCAATAACGCGGAGAAATCCTTTGGTTGACTATACCAATTTGGTCACGTCCATGCGCCGGCTGTCGATTATCGCAGGCAATGAGATCATGAAAATCTATAACTCGGATGATTTTGACGTGCGTTCAAAATCTGATGACAGCCCCGTGACAGCAGCAGATGAAGCCGCCGACAAAATCATCAGCGACGGTTTGCGTGCCGAATTTCCCGAGATTGCTCTGGTCACCGAAGAACAGGCCGCATCGCATAGCGTGTCGGAAAAGACGTTTCTGATCGTTGATCCGCTAGATGGCACAAAGGAGTTCATCAACCGTCGTGGTGATTTCACGGTCAACATCGCGTTGGTCGAAGATGGGGTTCCGACGCGTGGGGTTGTCTATGCACCCGCACGGGGCCGCATGTTTCTCACGGATGCGAGCGGCGTTACGTTTGAAGAAGCATCAGATGGTGATTTTGACGTGAACACGCCGGGCGCCATGAAAGCGCTGAGCGTCGCGGACAGCGACAATGAGGCGCTGATGGTCGTCGCCTCAAAATCTCACCGAGATGCTGCGACGGATGACTATATCCAGAAATACAGCGTTAAGGACATGAAAAGCGCCGGGTCGTCGCTCAAGTTCTGTTTGATCGCGACTGGGGAGGCGGATCTTTATCCGCGTTTGGGCCGCACAATGGAATGGGATACAGCCGCAGGTCAGGCGGTTTTGGCCGGAGCAGGCGGCAAAGTGGTGCGCTTTGATACGCACGCGCCGCTGATGTACGGTAAGCCCGGATTTGAGAACCCGTTCTTTATCGCTTATGCGCCTGCAACCACCCTAAAGCCCGCCTGATGTCTGTTCTGATTGTCATCCCCGCCCGCTATGCCTCCACCCGGTATCCCGGCAAACCGCTCGTGCCTTTGACCGGGGCCAC
>JABSSA010000228.1 GCA_013214665.1 Paracoccaceae bacterium | reverse complement strand
GGCTACCGGGTCATCCTGGTTAACTCGAACCCAGCCACAATCATGACCGACCCTGGCATGGCCGACGCCACCTATATCGAACCGATCACCCCCGACGTGGTTGCCAAGATCATCGAGAAAGAGCGCCCCGACGCGCTGTTGCCGACGATGGGGGGACAGACAGGCCTGAATACTTCCCTCGCACTCGAAGAGATGGGTGTTCTGGAAAAGTTTGGTGTCGAAATGATCGGGGCCAAACGTGACGCCATCGAAATGGCCGAAGACCGCAAGCTGTTCCGCGAGGCGATGGACCGTCTGGGAATCGAGAACCCAAAAGCCGAGATTGTCACCGCGCCGAAAGACGAACACGGCAAAAAAGACCTCGATGCCGGTGTAGCCATGGCGCTGGAGACATTGGAAAACGTGGGTCTACCCGCGATCATTCGCCCGGCCTTTACCCTTGGCGGCACTGGCGGTGGGGTGGCTTACAACCGCGAAGATTATATCCACATTTGTCGCTCGGGGATGGATGCATCGCCCGTCGGGCAGATCCTGATCGACGAAAGCCTGCTGGGCTGGAAAGAATACGAGATGGAGGTTGTCCGCGACACAGCTGACAACGCGATCATCATTTGCTCTATCGAAAACGTGGATCCGATGGGCGTTCATACGGGCGATTCCATCACCGTCGCCCCCGCGCTGACGCTCACCGACAAAGAATACCAGATTATGCGCAACCACTCGATCGCGGTTCTGCGCGAGATTGGCGTGGAAACGGGTGGATCGAACGTCCAATGGGCCATCAACCCCGACGACGGCCGTATGGTTGTGATCGAGATGAACCCGCGTGTGTCCCGTTCATCGGCTCTGGCCTCCAAGGCCACAGGTTTCCCGATTGCCAAAATCGCGGCCAAGCTGGCCGTGGGCTATACGCTTGATGAGCTCGACAACGACATCACCAAAGTGACACCAGCCAGCTTTGAGCCCACGATCGATTATGTGGTCACCAAAATCCCGCGCTTCGCATTCGAGAAATTTCCCGGATCCGCACCTCTGCTGACAACAGCGATGAAATCGGTTGGCGAAGCAATGGCCATCGGGCGCACCATCCACGAGAGCTTACAAAAAGCACTGGTTTCCATGGAAACCGGTTTGACCGGGTTCGACGAGATTGAAATCCCCGGTGTGACATCCGATGCGTCGGGCGCCTTGCCCGAAGGCGAACGTGCGGCTTTGATCAAAGCCCTGTCACAACAGACCCCGGACCGGTTGCGCAATGTGGCACAGGCGATGCGGCACGGGCTGACTGATGACGACATCTTTGGCATCACCAAGTTTGATCCATGGTTCCTGGCCCGCATTCGCGAAATCATTGAGGCGGAACAAACCGTCCGTTCAAATGGCCTGCCAGAAGATGAAGCCGGTCTGCGCGATCTGAAAATGATGGGCTTCAGCGATGCGCGCCTCGCCAAACTGAGCGACAAGACCGAAGAACAAGTGCGGGCCGCCCGTCTGAGCATGGGCGTCACCGCCTCTTTCAAGCGTATTGACACCTGCGCCGCCGAATTCGAAGCGCAAACGCCGTACATGTACTCCACCTATGAAACGCCGGTCTTTGGCGACGTGGAATGCGAGGCCCGCCCAAGCGACCGCAAAAAGGTTGTCATCCTGGGGGGTGGCCCCAACCGGATTGGTCAGGGGATCGAGTTTGATTATTGCTGTTGCCACGCGTGCTTTGCACTGAGCGACGTGGGTTATGAAACCATCATGATCAACTGCAACCCCGAAACCGTATCGACCGACTATGACACGTCAGACCGGTTGTATTTCGAACCCCTTACCTTCGAACATGTGATGGAAATCCTTGAAAAGGAAAAAGAAAACGGAACGCTGCATGGCGTCATTGTTCAGTTTGGCGGTCAAACACCTCTCAAACTTGCCAATGCGCTCAACGATTCCGGTATTCCGATCCTTGGCACAACGCCAGATGCCATCGATCTGGCCGAAGACCGCGAGCGGTTCCAGAAGCTGGTCAACGATCTGAACCTCAAACAGCCGCGTAACGGCATCGCCCATTCCGAAGACGAAGCCTTTGGGATCGCTGCGGATATCGGTTTTCCTTTGGTTATCCGCCCATCATACGTGTTGGGTGGCCGCGCTATGGAAATCGTGCGCGATCAGGCCGGGCTCGAACGTTACATGACCGAAGCCGTCGTTGTGTCGGGCGACAGCCCCGTC
>JABSSA010000227.1 GCA_013214665.1 Paracoccaceae bacterium | reverse complement strand
GATCCTGGCGATGGATTCCATCGGGGGCTTCAATCCAGGTCCGTCCGTGTTTCAATTGGGGGGTGGCATCAGCGAAGATGCTTTGAACCCTGAGATGGTCATGGCCTTCGGAATCTTTACCACCATGTTCGTGGCCAACGGTCTGAACTGGAGCATTGGTGGCGTTTTCATGCGGTTCGTTGGCGTGATGGCGCGGATCCCAAAAGAACGGCTGTTGCCAATAGTTCTGTTGCTGACGTTGACTGCGATCTACGTGCAAGAAACGTCTATGACGGCCGTGTGGATCGCCTTGTTTTTTGGCTTTGTCGGCTACGCCATGCGCCGGGTCGACATGTCGCCTTTGCCGTTCGTCATTGCATTCATACTAGGCGGAAACCTAGAAGCGACGGCCCGCCAGGCTTTCGCGGCCACGGGGGCTGATCCGTTTTTCCTGTTCAATAGCCCGATTGCGCTTGCGTTTATTGTCTTGGCGGTCGGTGTTGTCACTCTGAGCCTGAGAAAGTCTGTGTCGTGAACCGCCCAAACATCCTTTTGATTTCTGCCGATCAACACCGGGCTGATTGCTTTGGTTTTGAAGGGCGGAATGTGAAAACACCGCATCTTGATCAACTCGCTGCTGAAGGCACGCATTTTTCGAACTGCATCACGCCAACAGTGGTGTGCCAACCCGCAAGAGCGTCGATACTCACCGGGCAGCTGTGTCGAACTCATGGTGTGCACGACAACGGTATCGATCTCGATCCGGCCATCGGGGAAAAAGGCTTTGCCGGAGCAATGGCGGCAGCCGGGTACGAGACATCCTTTTTCGGCAAGGCGCATTTTTCCACGTTCCACACCTTTGCCGCTACGGGAACACCGGAGTGTCTGAAATCATCCGCAAGCTATCCGGACACATGGTACGGCCCTTACATGGGGTTCAACCATGTTGAAATGATGCTGGTCGGGCACAACTGGTTTTTACCTGAAAAGCCGCCTCACGGTCAGCATTATGAACGATGGTTTTATGCAGATGGCCGGGGCGATGAGAAGAACGCGCTTTACAACGAAAATGCGGGCGATACGAAAGGTGCGGCTCAAACGTGGCATTCCAAACTGCCGGTGGCGTGGCACAATTCCACATGGACAGCGGACCGAGCTATTGAGTGGCTCAAACACGGTCGTGGCGAGGAACCATTTTGCACATGGATCAGCTTTCCTGACCCTCACCACCCCTTTGATGCGCCCGAGCCTTGGTCGCGTCTTCATGATCCGGCTGACGTGGATTTGCCCAAGAACCGCAAGCGGACATTCGAAGGCCGCCCTTGGTGGCACGAAGCTGTCCTGACTTCTGAGCCGACGGGCGACAAAAAGGGCGCGGAAATCCGGAAATCCTACAGTCGCATTTCCGAGCAAACAGACGATCAGCTTCGCGAGATCATTGCAAATACCTACGGTCAAATCGCGCTGATCGACCACAACGTGGGCCGCATCCTTATCGCGTTGGAGGAAGCGGGGCTCGCTGAAAATACCATCGTCATCTACATCTCGGATCATGGTGATTGGCTTGGGGATCACGGTTTGATTTTGAAAGGGCCGATGCATTACGAGGGCCTGTTGCGCGTGCCTTTGATTGTGCGTGGACCGGATATTCCAAAAGGAAAATGCGTTGATGAACCGGTCTCGACCATCGATCTTGGCCCAACATTCTTTGACTATGGGCAGGCTGAGGCGCTGCAAACACAGCATGGTGCGTCGCTTAGGCCGTTGATCGAAACCGAAGAAGCAACTCGCGACTTTGCCTTTAATGAATGGGAGTTGTTACCAACGCGCGCCGGTGTTGGGTTAAGTTTGCGCACCGTCAGGACCAAAACGCACAAACTCACAGTCGACATGCAATCCGGCGCAGGAGAGCTTTACGATATGGTGGCCGACCCTGATGAAATGGTGAACCTTTTCGATGATCTTGACCATTCAGATGTTCGCGCCCAGCTCTTTGATTACATCGATCGCCGCCCGGATGACGCAGGCCCGGTGCGCGACCAGGTTGGGATGGCTTGATCCCGCGAACGAGCGCTGATCCCAAGGGGCGCGCAAATCGGGTCTGGCCCCGAGTTTCCGCACCGGTGACTTAGCGTTTCCTCGCTGGAGTATCCGGTGCGTTCGCGCCGCCGCGAAATACCTGGCCGAGCGCATTGTAGGCTGCGCCAGTGAGGTTCGTTGGATCAAGCGTGCCGGTCATGATGCGTGCGTGTTTGAAACTGTCTTGAGGGAAGGCTCGTCTCGAGTTTTGACCTAGGCGTCAAAATAGGGGAGGACGGCGTCAAAAAGACCATCTGGGTGTGGGGACATGGCACCAAGGTATCGGTCTGGCCGGACCCATGCGGCGCCCACGTTGAGATCGCTCAATGCGCGGGCGATTGCAGGATGTTTCCCGGCATCGATCCACCGCGCGCCAGGCAGCATTTTGCGGGGTTGGGCCGCGCTTATAACGGCGTGATTGTAACCGACGAAATCGTCGAAGCGTCGATGGGAACAGTCTAAATCAAACTGCGCAAACGGGCGGCCAAGGTGATCATTTTGGCGGCTGTTGGTAATGGGGCTTGGCCCCAAGGTGGGTGCAATTGATCGCATTTGTGTTGCACCGGCGCCATGAGGGTCGGCCAGCTTGAGTGCCGCAGCGCGATCAAGGGAGTTGATCAGGCCGCCAAGACGCATGGCTGTCTCAACATATGCCCGGGCATGCGGCGCGCGTTCGGATTGATAAGTGTCAAGCAGGCGGTCATCAGCTCCGTTGAGACACGCGATCAGTTTCCAGGCAAGATTGGCCGCATCCCGAATGCCGGTGCACATGCCTTGCCCCATAAAGGGCGGTGTTAGATGCGCCGCGTCACCAGCAATGAGCATCCGGCCCCTGCGCCAAGTTTTGGCGACCTGCGACCGGAACGTATAGACGGCGCGGCGTTCCAAATCAGCGTCTTCCGGGGTGATCCAGCGCGACAAAAGCTGCCATACCCGCGCGGGGTCAGTCATGTCCGCGTCGCTTTCGCCCTCTTTGACGGTGATCTCCCACCGCCGCCTTTCGCCAGGGCTACGGCAATATGTCATGGGGCGATCTGGATTACAGAACTGGATGGAATGATCCCCCAAATCCGGCCGCGGGCGCTTGAGCAAAAGGTCAACCACCAACCAACGTTCTTCGAAGCCCAGATCGTCCATACCTCCGCCGATTTCACTGCGGGTGACGGAATTGGCTCCGTCACATCCCACCACATAACGGGCTTGATAGCTCTTGGGCGTTCCATCCTGCATATGGCCTGAAAGTGTGACGCATCGCTCTGTTTGCCCTAAGGCGGTGACATCGAAACCGGTTTGAATGTTGGCGCTGGCCTCGGACGCCAGCTTGTCGCGCAAGAGTTTTTCCAAATCGGGTTGGTGCAAACGGTAGCTGGCATTCCACCCATGGGGAGTGATCTCTTGCGGGCGTGGCCAATCAAGCAACAGAGTGTCGTCGTTATCCACGAACTTCATCCCTGGATTGACGCGCACCTTTTCCAACAGGTCGTCGGCAATACCCACGGTTTGAAAGACGCGCATGACCTCATCATCAAAATGCACAGCACGTGGCAGATGATACATGGCGGCTTCGCGATCGACCACCAGAACAGACACCCCTTGCGCGGCAAGCAAATTGCCCAGGGTCGCCCCGGTGGGACCAAAGCCCAAGACAGCCACGTCATAGATCATTCGACCCCCGGGTACTGCCCATAGAGCCATGGGCAATCAATCATATGAGGGGCCCGAAGGCCTTCAGCTGCGGTTTGCAGGCGCTTGTCCCGAAATGCCTTTTGCGCGGCATCCGGTAAATACGGTCGATCATGACCCCAAAAACTGGGGCCCGCCGTGGTTTCATGCGGCTCCCATGTGGCCGGGTCGATTATTCGGCCACCCCAGCCACTTTCCACAAAAAAGCCAGAGGGTGTATGGGCATAAAAGCTTGTCATGTAATCATTGGTGTGACGTCCAAGCGTATAGGCAATCTCAGCCCGGCCGGTTTGCGCCAGATCATAGCCTTGCCCCACATCGTCAAGGTTGTCGAATTCCACCATGAAATGATGAAAGCCGCCTTGGCCTGACCCCACAATAGCAAAGCTATGGTGCCGTCCGTTGACATGAAAAAAGTAGAGAGGCACGGGCTTGAGGCCATAGTCGCTGAGGTGGAAACCCAAGACATCGCAATAAAACGGCACAAGAGCTTCGACGTCGGCCACATGCAAGACGGCGTGGCCCATGCCGTATGGGCCTGTCTTGAACCCGCTGATCGGGCGTCCGGGCACAAATGGATCGCTGACTTTCACCGGGTTCCACACCAGCTCAGTGCGGTAGCCCGCCGGATCGGTGCACCATATCATGGCCGACACATATCTGCGGTCGCACAGCGCCTTGTCCGCCTGTGTAACCTCGTGGCCAGCCGCTTCTAGTCGGGCTGCAAAAGCATCCAGATCCGACTTTTGCGCCACTTCCCAACCGATGTAGGCCAATGTGTCTCCGGGCTCGTCCGAGACGATCAGTCTTTGCGCGTGATCATCCATGCGAAACGCGGTGTTCCGCCCGCCGCGATCTAAAACCTGCATGCCCAAAACGGACCCGGCGAATTGCCGCCAGTCTTCAGTCCGGTCAGATCGGACGCCAATGTAGCTTAAGGCCGTAATCATCGCCAACGCCTCCGACGCACTGCGCGCCGTAGAAATATGAGCGAAACAAACCCCTACGTATAGATGTTGGCCGGTTGGACCATCGATAATTCATTCACTTCGGTTTTTGAAAGCAGCCCGGATGTCATTCGGCGGCACGCGAGAGGGGAGTGGTGAGTAGACCGATAGATACGCGTGCTGAATATGAGAACCTCATCGTCATCCTAAACTTTTCGGAGCTGGCCACGAGTTTTTCGCACGATCGTGCAGGAAGTTTTCAAATCCCCTTGGAATAGATACTCTGGCAGTCACACGGTGCCCATCATTGGTTGGTCATCGATATCCGGTATTGCGTTCAAGGGGCTGGCACAAAGTGAGCAAGCAAAACAGCGGAATCCAAACGCGTCACCGGGCCGAAACAAGGGAGCGTATTGAGCAGGCCGCAGAGCGAGTGTTTGCCGACTACGGATATGTTGGTGCATCCTTCAGCCGGATTGCTGCTCAGGCTGATCTGCCGAAATCAAACATCGTGTATTACTACAAAACCAAAGAACATCTTTACCGGACTGTGGTCGAAAACATCTTTAATGTTTGGCGCGAGGCAGCCGATGTTCTAGCGCCGGAGCATGATCCGTTGACGGCTTTGGGGGGCTACATCGAAACCAAGCTCGATCTGGCTCGCACGCGCCCTTATGGCTCAAAGGTGTGGGCAAACGAAATCATTCAGCGCGCGCCGGTCGTGCAGGATTATCTTGAGGGTGAGCTGCGCCAATGGACCAATGATAGGATCGCCGTCATTGATTTTTGGATCGCCCAAAAGCAGATCAGACCGGTTAGTGCACGGCATCTGCTATATGCTATCTGGGCAACAACGCAGCATTACGCTGACTTCACACACCAGATCAGAACGTTGAACAACGATCTGGAGCTGACAGACACACAATGGGAAGAGACGAAACGCTCTCTTCGAGAAATCCTGCTTGAGGGTGTCAGGCTTTAGGCACGGCGCAGCTGCGGTTCAAGACGACGTCAGTCTTGGATCAAGGCATCTTCCCATTCTGTCAGGAACTTGTTGCGTTTCAGCGTATCAAGAAAAGTCATCAGCGCAGGTTCCAAAGCAATTGCCGCTCTTTTTGATCCGGCTTCGCTCTCTTGCAGGGATGGCAAGCTGCGGACGCCGTCGGCAGGATTGGACTGATAGCTGACCAGATACCGGATGAACCGCTCTGCGGCGGCGGGTTGACGGGACGCTTTGGAAACGAATGCTGTCCGCATCATGGTTGTGGGAAAGTCGGACGGCAGGACGATCTCAAGCACATTCTGGCTTTCTGCGCGCGCCTCCGCATAGCTGCCCAGCACGTTATAGGCGACCGCGATTTTCCCGAGAGTGAGATCATCAATCATATCGCCGGAACAGCAATAAAGCCGCGCATCAAGACCCCCCATGACTTCCATCAACCGCCAGAAAGTTTCGGACGCGCGCGCGTCTTGTGTCGCGAACAGATAGCCCAGACCGGAGCGCCGAACATCATAAGTGCCGATGCGACCGCGAAACACCTCTGGCCGTGCGCGCAGCGCTTCGATGAGTTCCTGCCGCGATTGCGGGATCGGAACACCAGCAAACGCAGCGCGATTGATCACGATCGCCGCGGGTTCCGCCGTGAACGCAAAAAGACTTTGCCGCCATTCCGCCCAATCAGGGTGAGGCACGTTGTCCAATGCCAATGCGTATCCATCGTTCGTCAGCTTCAATTGCAGATCCATGGCGCTGGAAATGGCAATATCAAAAGCATCGGGGATTTCGCGAAACCGCCGATCTATATCGGCCGTTCCGGTGACGAAGTATTCGATTGAGACATCAGGATTGCCCGATACGAAGGTTTCGATCAATGGGGCGAAGAGGTCGGTATCGGTACTGGAAATAATGCGAAGTGAAGTTGTGGCACTCGCCCCTGGGAAGAGCCGTTGGTCTTCCCAGTCTTGCGCCCATACACCTTGGGCGAGGCAACACAGGATCAAAGCGATAAGGTAACGCACGCGCCGCCCCCCGTTTGGTTTTTCAGAACAACCTCGCCGCCATGGGCTGCTGCGACATCGCGGGCAATGGTCAAACCCAATCCTGATCCAATCGTGTCTGTCGCGTTGGCCCCGCGCTGAAAGCGGGCGGTCAGGATTTCAATCTCGTCGGTTGGAAACCCGGGGCCCTGATCGCTTACGGTGACCTGCGGTCTGTCTTTGGCGGTCACCTCAATCTCGATAGAGCTTTCTCGTGGCCCGTATTTCATCGCGTTGTCGATCAAGTTTCTCACGGCATTCTGGACCAACACAGGATCCCCGGAAAACGGTGCGCGCGCGTCCCCTTTCAACGTCAAGGTGAGATCTTTCATTTCCGCGATCGGTGTCATCCGCTGAACCAAATCGTGCACAAGATCGACAAAGTCGATGTCCTCAAGCTCCAGATGATCAGCCCGGAAAGTGATCATCGCATGATCCAGAAGTTGCCCAGCCGCCCGAGAGCTTTCATCGATGGCTTTGACCATCGATCGCATAGCCTCTCGGTTTTCCTCTTTGTCGACGCGCTGTAAGGTTGCTTCGGCATAAGACCGCACGGTCGCCAACGGGGTCCGCACCCGGTGCGCGGCCTCTGCGATAAAATCCTCAGATTGGCTTAGCGACTGATCCAACCGCCCCATCAGGGAATTCAGAGAGGTCACAAGCGGTGCCATTTCTCGAGGCACTGGTTTTGCAAAGGGGCTTAAATCCTGCGGTCCCCGTCGTGTCACCGACGTCGTCAAATTACCCAATTGTCCAATCGTCGCCGCCGTCGCCCAAAAAGACAACGCTGCGGCCAGTGCAAAGAAACCGATACCCAACAAAGCGGCATTTCGCGAAATGCGATCCAGTGTTTCCGAAAGCGCATCCTGCGTTTGTGCAAGAACTACCTGAATTTCCGTCCGACTGTTCGCACCGATCAACGTGCGGCTAACACTGATTTTGCGTACGTCCGATCCGCGAACCTGATCGGTTTGAAACATCTGGCTTTCAGAGAATGGAAGGTCTGCATATCCGGACAGAAAAGCACCGTCCTGCCGAATTGCATAAAACACCTGATCATCTGCTGCCGTGCTCAACATCGAAAACGCGGAATAAGGCAGATCAAGCTCAACCACTCCATCCCGGAATGTTGCCGCATCCAGCATCGAGGTGGCCGAGGCCGCGAGGATGTTATCTTGTCCTTCCTGCGCCAGCTGAACCGCGTAATTGCGCACCGCAAAAAATACCAACAACGCCAAAATCGCTGCGCCGCCGATCAGGGTCAGCATCAGCCGATTTCGCAGCGACCCCGATACAGCTACGCTATCCGTCATGGTCCAACCGATAGCCAAGCCCGCGCAGCGTGGTAATTCTTAAATCCGAAGCCGAAAGATGTTTGCGCAGACGTCCGATATAAACTTCGATCGCGTTGTCCGAGACATCTTCGTCATACGAAAACAGCCGATCCGCCAGCTTGTTTTTGGAAAAGATCTGGCCGGGTGCGTTCAAAAACAGCTCAAGCAATCTCAGCTCACGATTGCGCATCGTTACGGCTTCGCCGCCGACGGTCAGGTGCCCTGCAACCGGGTTGAAGACGACACCACCCACTTCGATTGTGGTTTTCGCGTTGCCGGATTTCCGGCGCAAAACAGCGCGGCAGCGCGCCTCCAGTTCGGCATGGTCGAACGGCTTTGTGACATAGTCATCGGCCCCCAGATCCAATGAGCCGATTCGATCAGAAACCTGACTGCGGGCGGTCAAAATGATCACGGGTGTATCCAGATCAGTGGTGCGATGGTGTTCCAGAAAGCTCCGCCCATCCCCGTCGGGCAGGTTGATATCCAACAGGATCAGGTCATAGTCACCGGTCGCAACAAAGGCAGAAGCGTCTTCCAATTTCTCCGCATGATCAATGACATGCCCATCAAGCCGCATCCGCGATGCGATTGCGTTAGCAAGGTCAATATTGTCTTCGACAAGAAGGAATTTCATTGGGCCGGGTGCAAAACGTCTCTCGTGACAGGTCTGTGTCAGGTTGGTGTGATTTCTTTCGCATCAACTGATCTGCTGTGCGGACGGTTGTCAAATGGGAGGAAAAAATGTCGAAGTTTAAACTGGGCCGTCGCGCCCTGATCGCGGCCGTGGCCGCATTTGGTCTTGCAGGCCCTGCTGCGGCCGATGGCCACCAAGTTCTGGACAGCATCCACTTTCTGATCCCCGGCGGCGCCGGCGGTGGCTGGGATGGAACAGCACGTGGCACGGGCGAAGCTCTTACCGAGGCTGGTCTTGTGGGCTCCGCGTCCTACGAAAACATGTCCGGTGGTGGCGGCGGTAAAGCAATCGGCTTTCTGATTGAAAACGCCGACAGCAATCATGGCACGTTGATGGTGAACTCCACACCTATCGTGATCCGGTCGTTGACGGGTGTGTTCCCGCATAACTTCCGCGATCTGACGCTCGTGTCTGGCACGATCGGTGACTATGCGGCGATCGTGGTCGGCAAGGACAGCCCAATCAACTCGATGGACGAGCTGATGGCCGCTTATGATGCCAATCCTAGCGGGACTGCCATCGGTGGTGGCTCGGTTCCAGGCGGCATGGACCACTTGGTCGCTGCGATGGTGATGGAAGCTGCAGGCAAAGACGCGCTGGGCGTCAAGTACATCCCTTATGATGCGGGCGGCAAAGCGATGGCGGCCCTGTTGTCAGGCGAAATCGCAGCCCTGTCGACCGGCTTTTCTGAGGCTGTTGATCTGGCCAATGCAGGCGAAGTTAAGATCATCGGTGTCACCGCTGACGACCGCGTGAGCGCGGCACCGGATGCGATGACCATGAAAGAGCAGGGCATCGATACAACGTTCGTCAACTGGCGTGGGTTCTTTGCCGCGCCTGGGCTGCCAGCCGACAAGCTGGCGATGTACCAGGATGCCATCGCTAAAATGTATGACACTGACGAATGGGAAACCGTGCGTGCGCGCAACGGCTGGGTGAATATCCATAACTCGGGCGACGATTTCCTCACCTTCCTGGAAGCTCAGGAAAAGGTCATCGGTGATCTGATGAAAAAGCTCGGCTTCCTCTAAGGACGCCAGAAATTAAGATCAGAGCGGTCTCCGCTCTGGTCTAGCCAGTCTTTGGGAGGGGAATATGGCTCTGGATCGCTGGATCGCTTTGGTCTTGTTGGGGATCTGTCTGGCCTACGGCTATGCAGCCTGGTTCACGATGGACGGCAACCTCGCCCCTTTCATGCGGCGCACCCCAATTTGGCCCAGCACTTTCCCAAAGGTTCTGTCTGTACTCGGTATCGTCGCGGCGTCTTGCGTGTTGCTTGGGTTTGAGAAGGCGACCCCGAAAGAAGCCGATATCGATTACCGCCGGCTGTGGGAATATCACCTGGGTCAGGCATTGCTGCTGTTGGGCCTGATGGTGGCTTATGCGCTGTGCTTGCGTCCGCTGGGGTTTTTGGTCTCGACCGCTGCGTTTCTGATCTTGGGGTCCTTCATTCTTGGCGAGCGGAAGTGGCATATTATGATCCCTGTTTCGCTGATCGCCGCCGGATCTGTCTGGTATCTGGTTCAAGAAGTTCTTGGGATCTATATGCGCCCGTTGCCGGGTTTTGTGGGAGGCTGACATGCTCGAAGGTTTGTTGATCGGCCTGACTACGGCCCTTTCCATTCAAAACCTGCTGATGGTGGTCGCAGGTTGTTTGATCGGCACGTTCATCGGGATGCTGCCAGGCCTTGGGCCGATGTCGATTATCGCCATCATGATCCCGGTCGCTATTTCGATGGGGGACCCGTCCGCCGCACTTATCTTGCTGGCCGGCGTCTATTATGGCGCGATCTTTGGTGGCTCGACATCCTCAATCCTGCTGAACGCTCCGGGAGTTGCGGGAACGGTCGCGTCCAGTTTTGACGGGTATCCGATGGCGCGACAGGGCAAGGCAGGCAAAGCGCTGACCATTGCCGCTATCGCCAGTTTCGCCGGAGGAACAATCGGTGCGTTGCTGCTGATTGTGTTTGCGCCTGCGCTGTCCTCGGTCGCGCTGTTGTTCCATTCGGCTGAGTATTTTGCCCTGATGGTTGTTGGGCTCTCTGCCATCGCGGCATTCGCGGGCACTGGGCAGGTGGCAAAAGCCATGATCATGACCATCTTGGGCCTCATAATGGCAACGGTTGGCGAAGGCGCGTTGTTCAACCTGCCGCGGTTCACAATGGGCATCATGGACCTTCAGTCAGGTTTTGGTTTCATCACGCTCGCCATGGCCATGTTTGCTTTGCCCGAAGCCTTGTTCCTCGTTTTGAAGCCCAAAAACCTCCAAGGCGGTGACGACGAGATCAAAGACCTGCGTATCACCGGCCCCGAGGCCAAGGCCATCGCACCCGTCATTGGGCGGCAATCCTTGCAAGGGTTCTTTATCGGTGTTCTGCCCGGAGCCGGCGCTACGATTGCCAGCTTTTTGGGGTACGCAGTCGAGCGCAACATCGCCCCCAAAGAAGAACAGCAAGAATTCGGCAAAGGATCGATCAAGGGTTTGGCCGCACCGGAAACCGCAAACAACGCCGCTTGCACGGGATCCTTCGTTCCGCTTTTGACCCTTGGCATTCCAGGATCGGGCACAACGGCCATCCTTTTGGGGGCTTTGATCGCTCTAAACGTCACTCCGGGCCCGCGCCTGATGATTGACGACCCACAGATCTTCTGGGCGGTTATCATGTCGATGTTCATTGGTAATCTGGTGCTTTTGATCCTGAACTTGCCGCTGATACCCTACATCGCGAAAATTCTGGCCGTGCCGCGCAACTACCTTATTCCGTTCATTCTGTTCTTTACTTTGATGGGCGCCTACATCGGCCAAAACAACGCAACAGAGCTGTTGTTGCTTGTCGCCTTCGGCATCTGTGCGACCGCCCTGAAATTCGCAGATTACCCGCTCGCCCCGCTGTTGATCGGCTTTATTCTGGGGGGGATGATGGAAGACAATTTCGCGCGGTCGATGCAGCTTTATGACGGCGTCGCCTTCATCTGGGAACGTCCGATGACATTGGCGCTTTTGGTTATCGCAGCCATCTTGGTTGTTCTGCCAAGTTATCGCGCGAGACGAAAGAAAGCCCGCGAAGCAGGCGTTGCAGAGGGCGATTGACGAGGGGCAACCCTCGTTCGTCAGGCGCAGAGCTCGGCCGAGATCGTTGCTTAGAACAAGTGGCCGAGCGTTGGATCACAGCTAAAGCGCGCCGCGTCACCTATGTTAAGATCAAGATTGTGGGGCGTCGCAAAACGGAATTTGGTGCCTTGCTCACTGATCAATTCGGCGACCGTTTCCGTGCCCAACCGCTCAACCAGCGTGATTTCACCTTTTAAGGAGCCGTTGGCATCCAAAATCAGGTGCTGAGGCCGAATGCCCAGGCGTACGGCCTGTCCGGCAGTTTTGTCTTTCGACACCAACCTGACGCCGGTCAAGTCAAGGCCTTCACCCTTGAAGGATGCCGTTTCAGAGCCGGAGGCCACGTC
>JABSSA010000226.1 GCA_013214665.1 Paracoccaceae bacterium | reverse complement strand
GCGTTGGATGGTGTGACGCAATCCGACCCGGAAGGCACCCTGAGCCGGTGGTTTGGCACGGCAGCCTCCGAGGCAAGAGCCGCGTGTGGCAGCTGGCTCCGCGACGTTGATCCAGCAAGCTACAAAGCGGCCTACAGCGTCTTTGCGGCGTCTGATGGTCCAACGCCCGCACAGCTGGAAAACCTGAACTGCGCAGCCCTTTTTGCGACTGGTGGGGACGAGCCGAACTCCACCCCGCGTATGTCACAGGCCATGGCCAGTCTGACGCCAAAAGGTCGGGCTGTCGTTGTGCCAGACGCCGCTCACATGATGCCGATGACCGACGCGGCATTTGTCAATCAGACCCTACGCACCTTTGTTGAGGAGTGTTTTGCATGACTGAATTCGATCGAAAAGATCTGCGTAATGCGTTTGGCCGGTTTATGACCGGGGTGACCATTGTGACCGCCCGCACCAACGATGGGCAGCCGGTTGGGTTTACCGCGAACTCGTTCACATCCGTGTCGCTTGACCCACCGCTGTTGTTGGTGTGCCCGTCGCGCAAGCTGTCGTCATTTGAGACGTTTTCGCAGTGTTCGCATTTCGCGGTCAACATTCTGGCAGATGACCAACAAGCCGTGTCCGATACCTTTGCGTGCTATGACGGGGACCGTTTCGAACGCGTGGCGCATCATGCGGGCCCGGAAGGGTTGCCATTGATCAATGGTGCGTCCGCGCAATTCAGCTGCGCCACACACCAGATCATTCCGGCAGGTGATCACTGTATCCTATTGGGCGAGGTGATCGCATTCGAACACCGCGATGCGGGCTGTCTTGGCTATGCACGGGGCGCCTATTTCACGTTAACCCAACGCGCCACAGCCGCTTAACAGGAGGTCAGACATGGATTTTTCTCTCTTCGCCCATATGGAACGTTTGACCACTGATCAGCCGGAGGAAGAGCTTTACGACGACTTTGTCGGTCTGTGCAAAATGGCGGATGACGCGGGGATGCGCGCGATTTGGACTGGGGAACACCACGGGATGGAATTCACCATTGCGCCCAACCCGTTCCTGCCATTGGTCGATCTGGCACATCATACCAAGAACGTGCGGTTGGGAACCGGGACCATTATCGCGCCGTTCTGGCATCCCCTTAAGCTCGCAGGCGAAGCCGCAGCCGCGGACCAGATTACCAAAGGCCGCATCGAATTGGGGATCGCACGCGGGGC
The DNA here is from genome assembly GCA_013214665.1 of Paracoccaceae bacterium. Taxonomy (GTDB): domain Bacteria; phylum Pseudomonadota; class Alphaproteobacteria; order Rhodobacterales; family Rhodobacteraceae. The sequence continues at coordinate 6,803 of JABSSA010000226.1, read as the reverse complement.
GTATTCCTATGAATACGAAAGATTGATGCCCGGTATGGACGCTTGGGAAGCCGGGCAACGGATGCGCGAAACTGTGCCGCTTTTGCCGCAGATTTGGGAAGGGGATTGTGCACATGAAGGGGAGTTTTTCAGCTTCCCGGCGTCCACCTCCGCGCCGCGCCCCCGTCAAGAGGATGGCCCGCCCATCTGGATCGCCGCCCGCGACCCTAACAGCCACGAATTCGGTGTGCACAACGGGTTCAACATCCAAGTCACGCCGCTTTGGCAGGGTATGGAAGAGATCGAAACCCTGATGGAGCGGTTCAACGCGGCCTGTGACAGCTATAGCGGCGCGCGCCCAAAGATCATGCTGTTGCACCATACATATGTCGGCAAGGACGAGGCGGATGTCGAAACCGCTTTGGGTGATCTACAGCGATACTATAATTACTTCGGCGCTTGGTTTATGAACAAGCGCCCCGTCAGTCAGGCCTTGATCAAGCCTTTGTCAGACGATGAGATTGCGGCCAACGCCATGTACAGCCAAGAAAACCTGGCACGGGATTTGACTGTTGGCACCGCCCAGCAAGTGATCGACCGGCTGAAACGCTACGAAGATATGGGCTATGACGAATTTGCCTTCTGGGTCGACAGCGGTATGACCATTGACCGCAAGCGGGACTCCCTTGCGCGGTTCGTTGATGAAGTGATGCCCGCATTCCAATGAGGAAAGACATGTCAGACAGCCCTTATTTCCAGCTCTATATCGATGGTGCGTGGTGCGATGGTGCGGCCGGCCAGATCATGGCCACACAAAACCCGGCCACCGGCGAAGACTGGGCCACATTTGCCTGCGCCTCACCAGAGGATGTGGATCGCGCAATCGCTGCTGCAAAGCGCAGTTTGGACGACCCGGCCTGGCGCGACATGACACAAACACAGCGCGGCAAGCTCTTGTATCGTCTGGCGGATCTCGTCGCGCGCGATGCGCAAAAGCTGGGCCGTCTTGAGACCACAGACAGCGGCAAGCTCTTGGCAGAAACGTCCGCGCAAACCGGGTATGTGGCGGATTATTATCGCTATTTCGCAGGCCTGGCCGACAAGATCGAAGGCGCGGTGCTGCCGATCGACAAACCCGACATGCATGTGTTCACGCGTCGCGAACCTATCGGCGTTGTGGCCGCCGTCGTGCCGTGGAACGCGCAAATGTTTTTGACGGCGACAAAACTGGGGCCTGCTCTGGCCGCTGGATGCTCTGTGGTGCTCAAAGCATCAGAAATTGCGCCTGCGCCTATGCTCGCCTTTGCCACATTGATCGAAGAAGCAGGATTTCCACCCGGTGTGGTGTCTGTCATCACAGGTGACGCCGAAAACTGTGCGATCCCGCTGACCCGCGATCCCCGGGTCGACAGGATTGCGTTTACTGGAGGTCCCGAAACGGCACGCCACGTGATACGCAACTCGGCCGAAAATTTTGCCGTGACATCGCTGGAACTGGGCGGGAAATCCCCGATTATCGTGTTTGACGATGCTGATCTGGATGGCGCGGCCAATGGGCTGATCGCAGGTAACTTTGGCGCTTCAGGCCAAAGCTGCGTGGCGGGCACCCGGGGTTTGGTGCATCGCAGCATCTTTGAAGATCTCGCCGCGCGGATCGAAGAGAAATCTAAGTCCATCGTAATCGGTGATCCGCTCGACGCGGATACCCATGTTGGGCCGCTTTGCACATCGGCGCAGGTCGAAAAGATCGGTCAAACCCTAAAGGCGGCGCAAGGGCAGGGCGCAACAATCCGATTTGGCGGCGCGCCAGTGGACCGGCCAGGAAATTACATGTCGCCGACGCTTGTGCAATGCGCGGGGCCAGAGACGGCAACGCTCAAGATCGAAATGTTTGGCCCGGTCATGTCGCTCTTGCCGTTTGATACGGAAGAAGAGGCCATTGCTCTGGCCAATGACAGCGATTTTGGCTTGGGGTCGGGCGTGTTTACACAAAACCTGGCGCGGGCGCATCGCGTTTCTGCGCGTATCCGATCCGGGATTTGCTGGGTGAATACCTATCGCGCCATTTCGCCAATTGCCCCATTCGGCGGGTTCAATCAGTCAGGGTACGGTCGCGAGGCGGGTGTCGACTCCATTCTGGATTATACCCGGACCAAAACGATCTGGATAAACACCTCTGACAAACCGATGGCCAACCCGTTTGTAATGCGCTGAGCGCATCAATTGAACGCGATTTGCGCCTTGATGGATTGAGTGCGGTCTGCTGCCATGTTGAACGCAGCGACCGCATCCTCAAGATCAAAACGGTGGGTGATCAGGGGCGATACATTCAATCGCCCGCTTTGCATCATTTCGACGGCGGTCTGAAACTCTTCGTGAAACCGGAATGACCCGCGCAATTCAATTTCCTTTGCGGTGATGGCCTGCATAGGCAGGGTCATGTCCCCTCCGATCCCGAGCTGCATCAAAATCGAACCCGGTTTTAGCGCTGGAATGGCCGAAGCGACGGCTGCGGCGACGCCAGAGCATTCAAAAAGCACATCAAACCGCCCTTTGTTGTCCGAATAGGGGGCCAGCGCATCCGCGTCTTCCGCAACATTGTGAATTGTATCAGCGCCGATTTCCGTCGCCTTCGACAAGGTGAAAGGCGTTACATCCGTGGCCACGATTTCTGCGGCACCGGCTGCGCGGGCCACGAGGATCGACAGCATTCCGATGGGCCCACATCCGGTGACCAAAACGCGCTTGCCCATCAGATCACCCGCCCGCTTCGCGGCATGAAGAACCACGGCCAACGGCTCTGCACATGCAGCTTCCGCGCCAGAGAGGCCGTCGGCACGCACACATTGGCGTCTGTCGGCCACAAGCAGTTCGCGGAACGCGCCCTGAACATGCGGGAACAGCATCGCAGAGCCGTAAAAGCGCATGTTCAGGCAATGGTTCTGTTGGCCGGATTGGCAGAATGCGCAGGTATAGCAGGGTCGCGAAGGGGAAACCGCGCCCAAATCACCAACCTTTAATTCCTCAACGCCGGGCCCACATTCGGCCACATGGCCCGCGATCTCGTGGCCAAGGATCATCGGCTCTTTCAGCTCAAAGGCGCCGATGCGCCCGTGGTTGTAATAGTGCAAATCCGATCCGCAAATTCCGCCTGTGTCCAACTTGATCAGAACTTCGCCGTCGCCCGCTGTCGGTGCGGCTTGCGATTCAACGCGTAAGTCTTTGGCCCCGTGCGAGACGATGGCTTTCATGAGATGATCCTTTCGATGCGCTCGGCAAACCAGATTGACTTCATGTCGAGCCGCTTTCAAGCTAGCGCCAACGCAGGTCTCACACAAGCAAAGCACCCCCCTGTTTCCAAAGGATAAAGCCTTATGCCCACACCAGAAATATTCTCACTGTCCGGCCGTAGCGCTTTGGTGACCGGATCTTCGCAAGGGATCGGGCTTGCCTTGGCACGCGGCATGAAAGAGGCGGGGGCCAAGATCATTCTGAACGGTCGGGACGAAGCGAAACTGGCGGAAGTGGCCAAAGCTTTGGACGCGGATCATGTTATTGCCTGCGATGTCACCGATCATGAGGCGGTGCGCGCTGCGGTCGATGCGTTCGAACACTCAAGCGGGCCGATTGATATTCTGGTCAACAACGCCGGGATGCAGCACCGGACCCCTTTGGAGGATTTTCCGCCGGACCGGTTCGAAGCATTGTTGCAAACCAATATCGCCAGCGTCTTTCACGTTGGGCAAGCCGTTGCGCGCCATATGATCGGCCGTGGCGAGGGCAAGATCATCAATATCGCCAGCGTTCAAACGGCGTTGGCCCGACCTGGTATTGCACCCTACACCATGACCAAGGGGGCGGTTGGAAACCTGACCAAGGGTATGGCCACCGATTGGGCCAAGCACGGTTTGCAATGCAATGCCATCGCGCCAGGGTATTTCGATACGCCGTTAAACGCGGCGCTTGTTTCTGACCCGGAGTTTTCCGCTTGGTTGGAAAAACGCACACCGGCGGGCCGGTGGGGCCGTGTCGAAGAATTGGTGGGGGCGTGCGTCTTTCTGGCTTCACCCGCGTCCAGCTTTGTGAACGGGCATACGCTTTATGTCGATGGTGGCATCACCGCGTCGCTATAAGACATCCCGAAGCAAAGCGCGCAGGTTTTCGTCGGTCAACTCAACCGGGTTGCCGCCACAGCTTGGGTCGCTCAACGCGCCTGCCACGATGCGATCTTCGTCAGGGTTGGTTACGCCGAGGTCGGCTAAACGGCGTGGGATGCCCAGCGAGGCATTGAACGTATCGACAAAGTCGCAGAACCCGGCAAAGCCACCGCTGATGCCCAGATACCCGGAAACGCGGTCGAACCGGTCCGTGATCGCGGGACGGTTTAGTTGCAAAACGGCGGGCATACATACGGCATTCGTCGTCCCATGATGCGTGTTGTGGATCGCGCCAATTGGGTGGCTGAGCGCATGTATGGCACCAAGACCTTTCTGAAACGCGGTTGCGCCCATTGCAGCGGCAGACATCATATTGGCGCGCGCGCCGATATCGGTGCCATCGGCGTAGACTCTTGGCAGGTTATCAATGACCAGGCGCATACCTTCGATGGCGATGCCTTGGCTCATCGGGTGATAATGCGGGCTGGAAAACGCCTCAACACAATGGGCGAAGGCATCGAGCCCCGTACCGGCGGTGATGGCCGGGGGCATACCAACCGTGAGCTCGGGGTCACAAATCACCACAGCAGGCAGCACCTTGGGGTGAAAAATGATCTTCTTTTCATGGGTGACCGAGTTGGTCAGCACGCTGGCGCGCCCGACCTCTGAACCGGTCCCTGCAGTCGTGGGCACGGCAACGATGGGCGCAATGGCACCTGCGTTTGCGCGGGTCCACCAATCTCCGATGTCTTCAAAATCCCAAACGGGTCGCGTTTGACCAGCCATAAAGGCAACCATTTTGCCCAGATCCAGGCCAGACCCGCCGCCAAATGCGATCACGCCATCATGATCACCTGCGGTATAGGCGGCGACCCCGGCCGCCAGATTGATCTCGTTTGGGTTTGGATCAACATCGGCAAAGATCGCCCGGCCCAAACCTGCATCTTCCAGGATGTCGAGGGCGTCTTTTGTGATCGGTAAGTTGGCCAAGCCGCGATCGGTGACCAACAGCGGTCGGGAAATTCCCGCTTGGGCACAGGCATCCGCCAGCTCACGAATGCGCCCTGCGCCGAACTTGATGGGCGTCGGGTAAGACCAGTTTCCAAAATGGGTCACTTCATTCTCGCTTGAACCTGTTGCGCTTTTGTTGATTCCGACCTTCAAGGGCTACACGTGGCGATACGTTGCATCAGTGTTTCGTGCCTTAGGAGGCTATCCCAGAAACTGTGCACGATAAGATGACGGCGTGACAGAGCAAATCGCGCGAAACCGTTTCGAGAAATAGGATGGATCGCCATAGCCAACCCGATATCCCACATCCGAAATCGGCAGCCGCGTAAAGGCCAGCAGCCGACATGCTTCGGCTATCACGCGCCGCTCGATATACGCCGCCGCCCCTGCGCCCGTCGCCGCGCGACACAAGCGGCTTAAGTGCCCGGTGCTCATGGATAGCGCATTGGCATAATCGCGGGCCGTCCAGCTATCGGCCATATGCTGGTGGATCATGGCATCCAGCCGCTCCATCCGCCGGGACTGTAAGGTGGTCGACGTCGCCCCCGCCGTCATCGCCAGTTCCGCAAGCTGGGCAAGCAGGCAATGCGCCAGCCCGATGGCTTGCTGTGCGCGAAAGGGCGTTTGGCTTTCGTAGGTGGCCTGCAACTGGTCGACCAACCCGATCACACGATCACCAAGCCCCTCGGAAAAGGGGCGGGCAAGCGCGGAAACGATATCTCCGCCTGCTGGCTCAACGCTGCGGACGATATGGGTTGGGAAAGAGATGACCAGCCCGGACATCTCGGGTTCAAAGTTGAATTCATGCACGGAATGTTCCGGTACATACAGAAATGTGCGATCACTCAGATCTTGAGAGATCCCATCAACCAGACATGCCACGCGCCCGGCCATAAAGATGAAAAGCTGCGCCATCTGGCCGTGTCTGTGTGGCATAATATGCCACTTATGCTCATGCGCGCGGGCCGAAAAAGTCTCGATATGGATCACATCGGGAAAGGGCGTCGCGTGGCCGTACAACGCGAATGAAGGTATGCTCTCCTGCGTGGTCATGTTCGAAAATTACCATTTCTTGCGCCAAGCGTCCATTCGCGATCCACATGTCCTGCGCTATCGTGGCCGTCACTTAAGCGAAGGGCGGGAATGACGTGAAAACCCAGGTGGCAATCATCGGCGGCGGGCCTTCGGGCATGTTGCTATCGCAGCTTTTGAACCGTGCAGGCATCGCCACAACGGTGCTTGAACGTACCAGCCGCGCGCGCGTGCTTTCCAGAATTCGCGCCGGGGTTCTCGAAAGCGGTACGGTCGAGATGTTGCGTGAGGCCGGCGTTGCGGATCGGTTGGAGCGTGAGGGTATCCCACATGACGGCTGTTTTCTGACCGATGATGACCTCATGGTGCGGATCAATTTCAAAGAGCTGACAGGCAAGTCTGTGATGGTCTTTGGGCAAACCGAAGTCACGACGGATTTATATGCCGCTCAGGATGCGATGGGCACCGATGTGCTGCACGATGTATCCGACGTTGAAATTCATGAAGTGGAGGGGGCTACCCCTTTCGTGACCTTCCAACATGAGGGCCATGAAAAACGATTGGATTGTGCCTATGTCGCCGGATGTGACGGCTTTCACGGCGTAAGCCGACAGACAATCCCCG
>JABSSA010000225.1 GCA_013214665.1 Paracoccaceae bacterium | reverse complement strand
GGGCTGGTTTCGGCAACGATTGTCGGCTGTGCGGGGTTTTCGGCGTGGTCGGGGTCTTCCTTGGCCGCCGCACTCACCATGGGCCGCGTCAGCCTGCCCGAGATGCAGCGCTATAATTATGATAACGGACTGGCCACTGGCGCTATTGCCGCGGGAGGGACACTGGGCATTCTGATTCCGCCGTCCGCCGGGTTTGTGGTCTATGCGATCCTCACAGAAGAAAGCATTGGCCGTTTGTTCATGGCGGGTGTCGTGCCGGGTCTGTTGCTGACCACTTTGTTTGTGGTGGCCATTTGGCTGACTGTCCTGCGTGACCCCAGCAAAGCGCCACAAGCGGTGGATAAAATGCCTTTGAACGCCCGGCTAAAGGCTTTGGCGCGTGCGGGCTGGATCATTGGGATCATCGGCCTGACCATCGGTGGGATCTATGCGGGTGCCTTTTCGGCCATCGAGGCGGCTGGGATCGGCGCGTTTTTGGCGCTTATCGTGACCATGATCAGGCGGTCTTTGACCTGGGCGAATGTTGTCGAAGTGTGCCTGAGCACGCTCACATCAACAGGCACCGTGTTTCTGATCCTGTTCGGCGCCTTTGTGTTCAAGACATTCATCGGATTTACTGGCGTCACCACAGCGCTGACCGATTGGGTTGGGGGCATGGGGCTTTCAGGCACTCAGATCGTGATCGCCATTTTGCTGGTCTTTATTGTGCTGGGAATGTTTCTAGACGGATTTGCCATTCTTGTTCTGACGATCCCGTTGGTGCAGCCAATTTTACAATCCGCGGGTGTTGATCTGATCTGGTTCGGCGTTTTGATGGTGATTGCGCTGGAAATGGGTCTGATTTCGCCGCCTGTCGGCATTAACGTGTTTGTTGTGAAGGGCATCGCGCAAGGTGTACCGCTCAACACGATTTTCCGAGGGATTTGGCCGTTTTGGTTTGCGATGTTGTTGGCCATCGTTCTGATCCTGACCTTCCCTAGCTTGGCTTTGCTTTTGCCCAACTCGATGTTTGGCTGACCGAGGACGAACTGCAGTATGTCTTTCCGTTTTTTCTCTGACAAAAACCGCTCGGTTCATTTGGGGCCGTATCCGCTTGAGCGGTTCGCAAGAGGTGGGCAACCGGATCTGTCGACCTTAGCGCCGTTTGAACCCATGTCGTTTCACCGTCCTGAGGATCCGCAAAACCTTGTGAATGCGATGGACGATTATCAGGCGATGATGGACGTGATCCGCGACGGGGTCGTGAACCCAACTCAATCGACCATCCCCGAGGATGGCACCGCACGTGCGGAGCATTTGAAATCCTTTGGGTATTTCAGCGATGCAGCGATGGTTGGGGCGGGGAAACTGCATGACGATGTGCGGCTGAAGACGCCAGTGACCAACCCGGCCATTGACCGCTTGGCTGAGGCTTTGCGCACAAGGCAGACCAAAACGCTGGCGTCCGGCATTGATATGATCATGGCGGATCTGAAGGAGTCGATCGAGGCACCGCCGGCC
>JABSSA010000224.1 GCA_013214665.1 Paracoccaceae bacterium | reverse complement strand
GGCCCCGCGATTTGAAAGCCGTTACGTTCGTCAGAGACATTTGCGACGTCCGCCCCTTCCATCGCGTTCTGTTGGAACCAGCGCATGTGATAGGCTTGGCTGCCGTAGGACGCGGTCACCGCAAAGAGCCCCTCGGCGATGCAGCTGACGGTGAAATCCCCGATCAGACGCCCTTTGTGCGACAGCATTGGTGTCAAAGACACCCGACCCGGTGCAGGGATGCGGCCCGCCATGATCCGATCCAGCCACGCGCGCGCGTTTGGCCCGGTGACCACGTATTTGCCAAAGTTGTGCACCTCGTTGATGCCCACGCCCTCGCGGACACCGCGCACTTCGCGACCCGTGGCAGCAAAGGCGTCTGAGCGGCGGAAGGAGGGTGTTTCGAAACTGGGCTCACCGTCTTGGGCGAAGTAATTGACAACCTCCAGCCCGTATTGATGGCCCCAAACCGCGCCTAGGTTGGAAAAGACATCGTACATCGGCGTTGTGCGATGCGGGCGTGCGGCGGGCAGCTCTTCGTTGGGGTAGGCGACAGAGAAGCGTTTTTGATAGTTCTCGATCACCTTGGGCAGGGTATAGCCCGGCGTGATCCAATCGCCGTACCGCGCCAAATCCATCGCCATCGTGTCGCGCTCTGTCTCGCCTTCGATCATCCATTGCGCCAGCATAAGGCCGACGCCGCCGCCCTGGCTGAACCCGGCCATGACCCCGCAGGCGGACCAATAGTTGCGCATCCCCGGCACCGGGCCGACGAGCGGATTGCCATCAGGCGCAAAGGTGAACGGGCCGTGGATCACGTTTTTCACACCCGCCCGTTCCAGATCGGGGAACCGTTTGTAGGCGAAATTGATGCTGTCTTCGATCTTGTCAAAATCGTCGGGCAACAGATCCTGCCCAAAGCTCCATGACGTGCCATCAACGGCCCAAGGGCGACAGGTTTGTTCGTAAAACCCAATGCAAAGCCCGCGTCCTTCCTGGCGCAGATAGCTTTCTCCGGCCGGGTCCATCACATGGGGATGCTCTTTGCCGGCGGCCATCATCTCAAGGATCAAAGGCACGTCTTCGGTGACGAGGTATTGATGCTCCATCGGGTGCAGCGGGAAATAGATGCCTGCCATCGCGCCCACTTCGCGCGCCCAAAGGCCGCCTGCGTTGACCACGTGTTCGGTGTGGATGGTGCCCTTGTCTGTCACCACATCCCACGTGCCGTCGGCGCGTTGGTTGGTTTCGCGCACCATGCAATGGGTCTCAATCGTGGCCCCGCCCATACGCGCGGCTTTGGCATAGGCGTGCGTGGTGCCGGATGGATCAAGGTGCCCGTCGAGCGGATCGTAAAGCGCGCCGATGATGCCATCGACATTTGTGACCGGCGCGATCTTTTTGATCTCGTCTGGGCCAACAATCTCGGTTTCGAGGCCCATAAAGCGGTGCTTGGCGCGTTCGGCCAGCAGCATGTCAAACCGGTCTTGATTGTCAGCCAGCGTCACCCCACCGACGTGGTGCAAGCCGCAGGACATGCCCGTGATCTCTTCCAACTCTTTATAGAGCCGGATGGTATAACCCTGCAGCGCGGCCATATTGGTGTCGCCGTTCAGCGTGTGAAATCCGCCGGCTGCGTGCCATGTGGAGCCGGAGGTGAGTTCGGAACGCTCCAACAGCATCACGTCAGACCACCCAAGCTTGGTGAGATGGTAAAGAACAGAGCACCCGACGACACCGCCGCCGATGATCACAACTTGACTGGTGGATTTCATAAGCTTGGCCTTCAAACTGAGATGAATGGCCCGAGTATACCCGCGTTGTGGTGCGCGGTTAATCTAAACACGACAAGAGGTGTCGCGAAGAGGCGATGGACGGGCGCGCGTTGGTTCCGATGTCGCGCCCGCTTGGCGGCTCATACGACCCGCATGACCGGTTTCGCTTTTGGCTGTTGCGCGCTTGCCGGGTTTGCCAGTTCCGAAACCGTATGGAAGGTAAGCCCGTAGGCTTGGGCGAGGGCGCAGATGACCTCAAGATCGTCTTTGGTACAGATCATGCGGGTGTTCTTTGGCATGTAGCTGCCGGTGGAATGCCCACAGGTCACACCATAGCCGCCCGTTTTCGCGAGATGCGCAAAACGCACGGAATAATAGCTGATTGGCAAAGCCATCCCGGTTTTGTCGGTCATGCAATAGGTTTTTACCAAGCGCCCGCCTTCGGGCGGTACAACAGAGCCTTGCCAGCCGACGTTCAACGCACCTTCGGTGCGCACGACGTCGAACCGTTCCAGCAGGTGGCCGTTCATGTAATCGCGGTGTTTGAAGTAGGGGTAAGAAAAGCTGGTGCAGGGTTTGCCCAACAGATCTTCGATAGCGGCTTTGGCGGGATCAATTTCTTGCGCCAGATAGTCTTCGATCGTTCCGGTTTGCATGAACTTGTTGATGCGCGCGTGGCTCATGGTGTGGCACCCGATCTCGTGCCCTGCCGCAGAGAGCTTGCGCAGCAGCCGCTTTTCCCGCTGGCGCAGCATGTGCGGCCAGCACAGAAAGAACGTGGCTTTGACGTCGTAGCGTTCAAAGATGTCCATGCAGGAATGCCATGGAATGACGAACTTGTCGTCAAATGTCATGCACAGCCCAGCCGTCGTGGGTCTCATGTGCTCCGCCTCATGTTATTTTTTTGTTTGGAATCAACATGCACAGCGGGGAGTCACTTGCCAATCCGCAGTTGCATCTTGGGTTGTGGGTGTGATTCGAAAGCCACGATCACGTTTGGCCCGGCAAAGAGGGAATGCGACGCAATCTGTCGTTTTTCGTCGGTCCACCATGCAGCTTTGGGATCACCTTTCACAAAAAGGCATATGCAGACCGGAGGAAACGCAATGCGGACCCATGCACAGGCAGTTGTCATCGGGGGCGGCGTGATCGGATGTTCGATCCTTTACCATCTGACGAAACTTGGATGGAGCGATGTGGTTCTGCTGGAGCGCGATGAGCTGACCTCAGGCTCTACTTGGCACGCGGCAGCCAACATTCACGGGCTGCACGACAATGCCAATATCAGCCGGATCCAGCACTATACGATGAACCTGTATAACGCGCTGGAAGAGGAGACAGGCCAGTCTTGCGGCGTCTTCCAGCCCGGCAGCCTTTATCTGGCGCAAACTGACGAGCGTGTGCACCAGTTGCGTTTGCAAGCGGCAAAAGCGCGGCTCTATGACATGGATTTCCACGAGATCAACCGGGATGAAGCCGAACGGCTGCATCCTTTGGTGAATTTCGACGGTATCAAATGCATCATGTGGGAACCATCGGGCGGGAATGTCGACCCGTCTGGTGTGACCAACGCCTATGCGGTCGGCGCGCGCCAGCGCGGCGCCGAAATCCACCGCTTCACCCCGGTGACGGGCACGGTGGAGCAACCTGACGGCAGTTGGATTGTGGAAACGCCCAAAGGCAATATCCATACGCCTTGGGTGATCAACGCGGCGGGCCTGTGGGGGCGTGAGGTGGCCGCGCTGGCGGGTATTCACTTGCCGCTTCAGCCCACGGAACACCAGTATTTCGTGACCGAAGCCATGGCCGAGATCGAAGGCATGGACCGGCGTTTGCCTTCGGTTGCTGATCGGGACGGTGAATATTACCTGCGCCAAGAGGGGCAGGGGCTGTTGATCGGCGCTTATGAGCGCGACATGCGGTTTTGGGCCGAAGAGGGCACGCCGCTTGATTTTGCGCATGACCTCTTTCCTGACGATCTGGAGCGTATCGAGGAAAACATGATGCGCGCGATTGATCGTGTGCCCGCCGTGGGTGTGGCGGGCATCAAACGCGTGATCAACGGGCCGATGATCTGGTCGCCTGACAGCAATGTCTTGCTTGGGCCGGTGCCCGAGAAAGAGGGGTATTTCTGTTGTAACGGCATCATTCCGGGGTTCAGCCAATCCGCGGGCATGGGCCTGATGGTGGCGCAATGGATCATTGAGGGCGAGATGCAATACGACATGTTCCCGTGGGACATGGCGCGCTTTGGGCATTGGGCGACCAAAGAATTTACCATGGCACGTGTGCGCGATGTGTATGCGCATCGCTTCAAAATCCACTTCCCCAACGAAGAGCGTGAGGCAGGCCGCCCAGTGCGCACACGCCCCGCTTACGCACGGCAACGCGAGATGGGAGCGGTCTTTGGACTGAACTACGGGTGGGAACATCCGCTTTGGTTTGCGGATGAACCCGGCACCAAAGACACCGACGGCTTTACCCGCCAAAACTGGTGGGGGCCCGTCGGCGAGGAATGCAAGATGCTGCGCAAAACCGCCGGTATCATCGATATCTCCAACTTTGCGAAATACCGCATCGCCGGGGCAGGGGCCGAGGACTGGCTGAATGCGGTCTTTGCCAACCGGATGCCCACGGTCGTCGGGCGGTCATGTCTGACGCCGCTCATTGGGAAGCGTGGCGGCATTGCCGGGGATTTCACCATCACGCGGCTTGCCGAGGATGAGTTTTGGATGATCGGCTCTGGCATGGCCGAGCGCTATCACCAGCGGTTCTTCAAACAGGTGCCGCTGCCAGAGGGCACGACCTTTGAAAGCCTGACCCAAAGTCACTGCGGGTTCAACGTGGCGGGGCCGGAGAGCCGCACGTTGTTGCAGCGGTTGACCAACACATCGCTTGCGACCGAAGACTTTCCTTTCATGCGCTCAAAACAGATCGAACTTGCCGGGGTCAGCTGTTTGGCGTTGCGCGTTTCGTTCACCGGGGATTTGGGCTGGGAGCTGCATTGTGCAGAAGCCGACCAATTGCGCCTTTATGATGCGTTGATCGAGGCAGGCGCACAAATTGGCGCGGGCCCCGTGGGGGGACGTGCCTTGATGAGCTTGCGGGTTGAAAAGGGGTATGGCTCATGGAGCCGTGAATATTCCCCCGAGTACTGGCCGCAGGAGGTGGGGCTGGATCGGCTGTGCAAGATGGACAAAGAGTTCCTCAACAAAGCCGCTGCCGCCGACGTAATGGCCAAACCCGCGCGCGAACAGCTTGTTGTGCTAGCCGTGGATGAAGAGGCGGTCACACGCTCGAATGCGGATGCAACGGGCGGTGAGCCGATTTTCAAGGACGGCAAAGGCATCGGACGCGTCAGCAGCGGGGCTTATGGCTATACTGTTGGGCAGAGCCTTGCCCTGGGGTATGTCACCGGCGCGGTCGCGGGCGATCGGGTTGATGTCATGATTTTGGGTCAACCGCACGGTGCGACGATCTTGGCTGAACCTCCGTTCGATCCAAAGGGCCTGCGCCTGCGGGCGTGACCGCTACCTGTTAGGATCGGTAAGGAGCGGGGTTGCACGGGGCTTGAGCGGCTCTGTGAGGGCCGTACGCTTTCGGATTAGGCAGACGCCATTCCCAGCGATAGTTGCCTCGCTTAATTCACGAGTCAGACAGGTGAGTTCTTGGCACAGGTGCGCCATGCCCCAGACATGTCTGATCCGGTGAAGTAACTTGGGAACAAGATCGTACGTTCAGATGAACGAACGTCACCCGGGTGGCACAATTAAAAAGGCCAGTCCGCGAAACAACGCAAAATTTTCCCACCCAGGCAACGCTCAATCGCGGTGCTGGGTTAACTATAACATCACCGCGTGAAGCTCAGGAGTGTCAGGTGACGCGATTTCGCTTCAAATTCGCAAAATGCGTGCAATTTTCGCGAATGGGGGCGGTGAAATTCACGTAGCGTGAAAAAATTAAACCCCTGATAGTGGTCTGATTTTCAAATTGGTGATCCTGTTGCCATCGCGCCCCGAAACCTCGAAGCGGAACCCGTGAAACGAGAAAACTTGGCCGATCTCGGGAATCATCTGGGCTTCGTGGATCACCAATCCGGCCACGGTATTCGCCTCGTCGTCCGGCAAATTCCAATCCGTGGCCCGGTTCAGGTCGCGAATGGTCACCGAACCTTCGATAAGATACTGACCGTCGTCTGCGCGTTCCACGGTTTGCTCAGCATCATCGGGGTCGAATTCGTCGGTGATCTCACCCACGATTTCTTCCAGAATATCTTCGAGCGTGATGAGCCCTTGGAGCGATCCATATTCGTCGACGACCAAGGCGAAATGCGTGCGCATCCGTAGGAACTGACGCATCTGATCGTCTAGGTTGGTGGTCTCGGGTACAAAATATGGGGGTGTCGCCACCGCCCGCAGGTCGAAGTCACGCAGCTTTGATGCATCGCCAGAGGGACCGCCGATGACCTTATACATGGCCCGCAGAATGTCTTTGGCGTGGATCACACCGATGATGTTTTCCGGCTCATCTTCGAAGACAGGCAGGCGAGTATGGTTGGATTGCAAACACTGTTCCAGAATGGCTTCGGGGTCTGAAGCGATGTCCAGCATTTCGATGCCCGAACGGTGCAACATGATCTCTTCGACAAACCGGTCCGACAGATCGAGCGCGCCAAGGATCCGGTCGCGGTCTTCTTTTTCCACCACACCTTCGGAATGGCCCAGCTGAAGCGCACCTGCGATCTCTTCGCGGACGGCAAGCACGTTGCTGTCGGGATCAATCTTTACACCAAATACGCGAAGTATGCCGCGCACTAGCATGCGCACCATGCTGACGACAGGTGCAAAGATGCGAACCACCAAAGAGATGGGCCCAGCCGCCCGTGCCGCCGCTGTTTCCGAATTGGAAATAGCATAGGTCTTGGGCAAAACCTCGGCAAAGATCAGCACCAGCAAGGTCATCACGACCGTCGCCGCAACGACACCGCTTTCTCCAAGCACGCGGTTGAAAATCGTGGTGGCCAGGGAGGTGGCAAGGATGTTGACCAGATTGTTGCCCAGCAGAACGGAGCCAATCAGGCGTTCATTGTCTTCCGTGATCCGCAAAGCGCGCGCCGCACCTCGGGATCCTTTGTCGGCCTGGGCCCGCAGTTTCCCGCGCGAGGCCGCGGTGAGCGCGGTCTCAGAGCCCGAGAAAAACCCGGAAAGAACAAGAAGAAACAGGATGACCCCGCAGGTCACCCAGAATGCCGCATCAAATACGGGAGTAAGATCGCTCATGATGAAAGGTCTGTATAAGGTCGCTTAATCGGTTATGGGTTGGGATGAAGGTGCAATCAAGGGATAGGCGATGAACTGCGCACATCTGGGGGTCATTGATGGGCCGATTGTGGTATTTGGGGGCCCATATTCCAACTTTCAGGCCACACAAGCGCTTTTGCAGCAGGTGCCAATCGGGGCGACCTTGATCTGTACTGGGGATGTCGTCGCTTATTGTGGGCAACCGGCCGAGACGGTTTCCGCCATTCGCACGGCGGGGGTTCATGTGGTTTCTGGCAATTGCGAAATTCAATTGGCGGCCGGTGAGGCGGATTGCGGCTGTGGTTTTGAAGAAGGCAGCACCTGTGATGCGCTGTCGGCGGCCTGGTTCGGATTTGCGGACACACAGATCGACCAAGACGCACGGCGCTGGATGCAGCAATGCCCGGATATTCTGACGTTTGATCATGCGGGCGCGCGGTATGGCGTGATCCATGGCGGCGTCAGCGACGTGGCCCGCTTTATATGGCCAAGCTCGCCTGACACGGTCTTTGCCGAAGAATGGGCTCTGTTGGAAAATGCCGCTGGCCCGGTCGACCACGTGATCGCAGGGCACAGCGGCATTCCCTTCGAAAAGCGATGCGCGGCTGGCATGTGGCTGAACGCGGGCGTCATCGGGATGCCACCGCATGATGGCGCGCAAGAGACGCGCTTTGCCGTGATCGAAGAGGGAGCTTACCGTCTGGAGCGCTTAACCTACGATGTGAATAAGGCCGTTTCCGCGATGCGTGCCGCTGGCTTGACGCAAGGCTATCACACGGGGCTGGAAACGGGTTACTGGCCGTCCGAAGATGTGCTGCCGTCTGATTTGCGGGTGCCGTCTTTGGCCAGAGGGTGATGTTCCAGCACCAATTCGGTCAATCGCTCTTCGACGACATGAGTGTAAATCTCGGTCGTTGCCACATCAGCATGGCCCAGCATGGTTTGGATTGCACGCAAGTCTGCGCCTCCGGCCAGCAGATGGGTTGCAAATGCATGGCGCAGGGTGTGGGGCGTGACTTTGGAGGGGTCTATCCCAGCGGTCACTGAGAGATCCTTGATCAACAGGTAGAACCAATGCCGCGTCAAATGCCCGTCTTTGCCGCGCGACGGAAAGAGGTATCGTGACGGGCTTGCCCCTTTTTGTGTCACTTGATGCTCTTTAGCGTCACGCTCCCCCAGCCATGCCGCCAAAGCGGCGCGCGCTGGCGGGGAGAGGGGCACCAGACGTTCTTTTCCGCCTTTGCCCAGCACCAGCAACATTTGTGGATTGCCCCGCGCCGAAGACACCGGGAGCGTCATCAATTCGCTCACGCGCATACCGGTGGCGTAAAGCAATTCCATCAGACAGGTGTTGCGCAAACGATCCGCCTTGGTGCGCCCAACCTCGCGCGCGGCGGCCAGCAGGCCTTCGATTTCGTCCGTCGACAGTGTTTTGGGCAGACGCTTGTCTTGGCCCGGCCCGGATATCTGGATCGCGGGGTTGTCGCTGCGCCAGCCTTCTTCAAAGGCGAACCGATAGATCTGTTTAACGGCGCTCAATCGTCTGGCGCGGGTTGAGGTGGCCAAACCCTGCGCGTCGCAATGGATCAGATAGCGTTCGATGTCGGCTTTGTTGGCGCTGGTCAGGTCCAGCTTTTGGCCGGCCAGCCAGCCGACAAAATCTTTCAAATCCCGCCCATAGGCCAGCAATGTATTATGTGCGGCTCCCAATTCGGCGGCTTGCGCATCAAGGAACGTCGAAATCCAGCGCATCATATCCGTATCTGCGGTCATGACGCTCTGCCAAGGATTAGGATTTGCAAAGCGGCGCGGCGCGCCATGTCTTCCAATCCCAATGCGCGCAATGTGGCCAGCGATTGGCCGAGCCGCGTTACATCGCCTGAGATCCCGTCTTTCAGGTGGGTGAGCGCTTTGAGAATAGCCAAGCCCAAGGCGCCGTCGCGGGCGAGGCCAATCAATTCTGGGTCGGGGGCGATGCGGTTGGCAAAGACGTCGACCAACGTGGCTTCGGCCAGATTGGCCCCGCGCAGGGCTTTGGTTTCTCCGCTTGCGATCCCGTTTAGCACGGGTTCAGCGCGCGCAAGGTCTGGCAAAAGGCGAGCGGCGGTTTCGTAATCCGGCGACAAAAGCAACATTTGATAAGTGATGTCACCGGATGTGCCAGACAAGCCGCGCGCAGGCAGCTTTTCGGCAAAGAGGGCGGCAAACGGCACACCCAAATCGCTGCCGCGCATAATCTCCCACGCGGGTGGGAGCGCAGCGGACACTTTGGCGACATCCCCGGATGTGATCGCAAGGTCCAAAGCCTGAACCGCGCGTACCCTGTCCCACACACCGCCAGAGGCGGCTGGTTTTCTGTCGCTGTAAACGCCAATCAGTTGGTTTTCTGATACGGCCCCAGCCCGCGCCAGCCGTTCTGCGGCCACAATCTGGGCTTTCCATCCGGCGTTCCCGTCCAAATCCGCATGAGCATACGCGCGCGGCAACGGCGAGGTCGAGGGACGGTGGCCCGTGGCTTCATAAATGCGAAACCGAAGAGGGGTCATGCGCGCAGCAGACTGGCTTTGCACTTCACCTTCAAAGAGTTCCGCATCGAGGAATTGCGCCAACGCGGCGCCATCCGTGGGCGTGATGGACCCAATCGCTTCGGCACTGCCCAAAACCAAGGCCGCCGTGTTCCAATCGCCGGCGCGTGCCAGACAGAAGACGCGAAGCACAAGATCATCGCTCAGTCGTGGCTGCGCTTGAGCGATCCGGCAGGCGTTGTCGGACGCGCCTGTAAACAACGTCAGGTCTGCATAGCGTGCAAAGTGATCAGGGGAGCGGTCAGCCCCGGCTTGGTCCAGCAGAGCGAGCGCGGGTTCAATCGCGCCGTTCTTAATCAAGGCATCCACGCGCGCCAGATCGAACGCATCCGCGCCCGCACGCGGCGGGTCTGCTTCGCCTAGCAAGAGGGTGTACATCAAAGCCTGAGCTGCAGGCAGTCTGACGGTGCCTAGACGCGAAATGGCCGTGGCCAGCGCCGTACCATCGCTGTTGGCCCAAAGGTCAGCCGGAAATCCGGTGACATCGGGCGCAATCAGGCCAACCCGTTTGGGGGTGGTGCCTTCTAACGCGGTCACGGCCACATCCGGCACAGCCACGGAAGGGGCGATTTCGGGTTCATCGATGATCTGCGCGCCTTGCCGCGCCATTTCGGTCAACCAGTCAATGGCAGACAGAGGTTTGGTGTCTGTGGCCCCCGCAGGGGCGGCTGCGATCAGCAGCCCGGCAAGCAAGATTGCCCTAGCTGCCATCTAGATCCACCGGTACGCGCACTTCGCTTTGCGGCGCGCTGAAATCGGCCCCGAAAAAAGGGCCAACATAGGCATAGCCCACAAGCCCAATTGCACCAAACACCAGAAAGGTGATCAGAATTTTGAATAGTCGCCCCATGATGTCTGCCCTGCCTTTGGCAATTTTGCTGTTTTGCCATCAGCATATATGGCCTTTTTCCCAAAAGCACGTCATTGAAACACAAATGAGCGAAAATCAGCACCCAGTAGAAGACACAAAATTGCGTTACCGGCTCAAGAAAACGGTCGTTATGGTCGGTATGATGGGCGCAGGAAAAACCGCCGTGGGCAAGGCTTTAGCGGCGAAACTGGCTGTGGATTTTCTGGACAGCGACGCCGAGATTGAGGCCGCAGCGGACCGCACGATTGCGGAAATTTTTACGCGCGATGGCGAGCCGTTTTTCCGCGACAAGGAATCCAAAGTGATTTCACGTCTGTTGGGCGGGCATCCATGCATATTGTCGACCGGTGGCGGAGCCTATTTGTCAGAGGTCAACCGCGCCGAGATTTCAGCTGTGGGTGTGGCGGTTTGGCTGGATGCCGATCTGTCTTTGCTGTGGTCACGGGTGAAGTCTAAAGACACACGCCCGCTGTTGCGTACGGACAATCCGCATCAGACTTTGTCTGATCTTTTTGACGCCAGAGTGCCGACCTATGCGTTGGCTGATTTGCGGGTCAAATCTTTGCCCGAATATGCCGTCACGGATATGGCGGATCAGGTGATTGAAACGCTGCTCACGCGCCCGGATGTATTGGAGGTTGTGGATGCTTGAAACCGTACGGGTCGATTTGCCCGGCCGTGCTTATGACGTACGCATTGGCCCCGGTCTTTTGCAGGAGGCAGCGCATCACATCGCACCATTGCTGCATCGCCCACGGGTCGCCATCGTTGCTGATGCGCATGTGGCAGACCTGCATCTTGAGACCTTACTGAGCGGGCTCGAAGGTGTTCAGACCAGTGTGTTGACCGTGCCCCAAGGGGAGGCGAGCAAGGGCTGGCCGCAGCTGGAGCGGATTGTCGATTGGCTGCTCGATGAAAAAATCGAACGGCGCGACGTTGTTGTGGCCTTTGGCGGCGGTGTCATTGGTGATCTGGTGGGTTTTGCGGCCGCAGTTTTGCGGCGCGGCGTGCGGTTTGTGCAGATCCCGACAAGCCTTTTGGCGCAGGTCGATAGCTCGGTCGGGGGCAAGACCGGGATCAATGCGCGCCACGGAAAGAACCTGATTGGCGCATTTCACCAGCCAAGCTTGGTGCTGGCAGACACCAGTGTTCTGGATGCGCTTACCGAGCGCGATTTTCTGGCGGGCTATGGTGAGGTCGTGAAATACGGCCTGCTTGGCGATGCGACATTCTTTCAGTGGTTAGAAGCGAACGGGCCTGCGCTAGCCGCAGGGGATGAGGCGCTGCGGGTTGCGGCTGTCAGACGGTCGGTCGAGATGAAGGCCGAGATCGTGATGCGCGACGAAACAGAGCAGGGCGATCGCGCCCTTCTGAACCTGGGTCATACGTTTTGTCATGCGTTGGAGGCCGCGACGGGATATTCGGATCGGTTGCTGCATGGCGAAGGCGTGGCCGTCGGGTGCGCGCTGGCGTTTGAATTGTCGTCGCGGTTGGGGCTTTGCTCGCAAGAAGATCCAAGCCGCGTGCGGGCGCATTTGCGCGCCATGGGGATGAAGACAGATCTGGCGGATATTCCCGGAGATTTGCCGGGGGCAGAGGTCCTGCTGGAGCTTATGGGGCAAGACAAAAAGGTGATCGACGGCAAGCTGCGCTTTATTCTGGCGCGGGGCATAGGCGATGCCTTTGTCACCAGCGATGTACCGGGGGACGCGGTATTGGATGTTTTGAAAGACGGGCTGGCTTGATTTAAGCGCAACGCAGGCATCGGTTTGGAAACCGATGCAAGGCGCGTCGACGCGCCTTGCTCCGCTCTTAGATCACCGGAACCGCAAATTGTCGCGGCTCAGCTGATCAAGCGATGTGATCCCCATCAGCTTCATATCGCGCTCGATCTCGGTGCGCATATTGCCAAGCGCGCGCTCAACTCCGGCGCCGCCCGCAGCGGCCAGCGCATAGAGATACAACCGCCCGCCGGAACAGGCTTTGGCCCCAACCGACAACGCCTTGAGCACGTGCGTGCCGCGCTGAATACCGCCTTCGCAGATCACGTCGATCTTGTCGCCCACCGCGTCGCAAATTTCGGCCAGTTGATCGAAAGGTGCGCGCGAGCCGTCCAATTGCCGCCCGCCGTGGTTCGACACCATGATGCCGGTGCACCCGATATCAACTGCGCGTTTCGCATCTTCGACCGACATGATGCCTTTCAACGCAAATTGTCCATTCCACTGCGCGCAGAGCTTTTCCGCATCGTCCCAGTTCATGGATTGATCCAGCATGGTCGAGAAATATTCACCCACCGAAACCGCCAGATTGGTGCCTGCTGACACGTGACCCGACAGGTGCGGCATGTCGAATTTCTCTTTGGTAAAGAAGTTCCAGGCCCACATCGGGTGGGTTGCAAAGCTGAACACCGAAGACGGGGTCAGCTTGGGCGGTGAGGTGAAGCCGGTGCGCAAATCGCGTTCGCGGTTGCCGCCTGTGATCGTATCCACGGTCAGCGCCATAACGTTAAAGTTTGCCGCGCGTGCCCGTTCCAGCAACGCATCGTTCAGACCGCGGTCCTTATGAAAGTAGAACTGGAACATTTTTGGCGTGTCAGTGATCTTTGCGATCTCTTCGACGGTCACGGTTGCCAGCGAAGACACACCGAACATCGTGCCATATTTTGCCGCCGCGCGGGCCACGCCGCGTTCGCCTTCGTGGTGGAACAGCCGTTGCAAGGCTGTGGGCGCGCAATAAATCGGCATGTCCAGTTTCTGGCCCATGACCTCAACCGACATGTCGACCTCTTCCACGCCTGCGAGCACATTAGGCACCAGATCCACATCGTCAAAAGATGTGGTGTTACGCTGGTAGGTCAGCTCATCATCTGCTGCCCCGTCAATATAGTGAAAGATCGGCCCCGGCAGACGGCGCTTGGCCAGTTTGCGGAAATCCTGGAAGTTATGACATGCGTTCAAGCCCACGGTTCGGCCCCCTTTTCTACGTTTGGTAAGAAAATATTACCATTTAGCCTCATGTCAAACACTTGACCGCAAAGGTCAAGCAAAAACACCCCGCTGCGTGGCGCAACGGGGGCAACATACGGGGAGTGCGAGGAGTTTCAGCGGGTGGGGCGCGTGTCTGGCAACGAGATATTGGCCACCTGTTCCGCGATCGGATCGTTCGACAGCGGATGCATGTCAGGTTTAAAGCGATCCGGGTTGTTCATCTTTTGCCAGCGGCGCCCGTGATACACTTCAAGCCCTGAGAACTTGGCCTTGTACCCCATTTTCTGGCTGCCGGGCACCCAATAGCCAAGGTAGACATAAGGCAGACCAGCTTCGCGCGCGACATCGATATGGTCGAGGATCATATAGGTGCCAAGCGAGGCGTTTTGCCGGTCGGGGGCGTAGAAGGAATACACCATGCTGACGCCGTCCTGCAAAACATCCGTCAGGCTCACGCCCACCAGCGCCTCGGTTTCGATGTCATGGTATTCCACAACACGGCTGCGGATCGGGGTTTCTTCAATCATCGCGGCAAATTCGAACACATCCATATCCGCCATGCCGCCATCGGCGTGCCGTTGATCCAGATATTGCCGGAAAAGATCGTACTGCTCTTCGGTGGCCCAAGGAGAGGATACGCTCCGCTTCAGACCGGAATTGCGGGCCAGTGTTCTGCGCTGGCTGCGCGACAGTTTGAACTCAGCGATATTGATACGCGCCGACAAACAGGCCGAACATTCCGCACAAGATGGCCGATAGAGGACGTTTTGTGACCGGCGAAATCCCTGTTGCGATAGGGAATCGTTCAGCTTTTCCGCGTTGTCGCCTTGCAACGCGGTGAATAACTTCCGTTCCATCTTCCCGTCTAGATACGGGCAAGGCTGCGGCGCCGTTACATAAAACTGCGGCGCAAGCGGTAGCGAGTGGCGCATTACTGATCATCCCTAGGCAGTGCGATGATAGCGCCGTGTGAATTTCAGGCAAGCCTGCTTTCGCGTAAACTGAGCCGGAAAAATCACAGTTGTTTGTTCAAGACGGTGGTGTTGAGAACCAGGTCGGTCACACCCTGGCCACGAGCGCTGGTCATCATCAGGATGATCGAGATGATTTGCACCGGCAAAAATGCCCAGCTGATCGTATATCCAAGCGTGTGAAGGAAGGCGTTTCCGCTGTCCAGTTTGCGGCCTTCGGCATCCCGAAACTCGATTGACATCAAGCGCATACCCCAGGTCGCGGATTTTCCTGACAGGGTGGCCCAGCGGTACAGAAAGCCAGCCACAAGCAGCAAGAAAGGAAAAAAGAAGATCGCGGTGAATGCGGTAAAAGGAATGACCACAATTCCGATGGCAATGATGATGACCGTATCGATGACCCAGGCAAACAGCCGTTTCATCGGGACATCGCGATAAAACTGAGGTTGAGAGATGGGATCGGCGATCATGATAGTCCTATAGGTTTATGTGAGCCAGAGGGGTGCCCGGCCCCGAGGGAGGAAGGCCGGGCGGTAGGGATTAGTCTTCGGCGCGGGCCGCTTTGGCGCGCTCTTCCATGAATTCGTCGAACTCGGCCTTGTCTTTGGCTTCGCGCAGACGCTCAAGGAAGGCTTCAAAGTTGCCTTGCTCTTCTTCCAGACGGCGCAGTGTTTCTTCGCGATATGCGTCAAAAGCAGAGTTGCCGGTGGAGCGCATACGTGTGGGAACAAAGCTGTTTCCGCTTTTGCGGCAGGACGTACCAAACATTTTCTTACTCCAAGTCATGTAGAGAACAAGTGCGAGGCCAACAGGCCAGAAGAACACGAAACCAAGAACCATAGCGGCGATCCAGGCACCTTTGCCTTTATCGTCCAGCCAGGCCTCTGCGCGTTGGAACCAGTTGCCGCGCTGAGGGGCAACATAGGTAGGGGACGACAAAGCTGTCATTTCGAGACCTTTCAATGAGGGGCGGTGGCAGCGCCCGGGGATGGTGTTAATGTGAATGCCTTTCACATCTAACAAGATGGGAAGTTGGCCGGGGAAAACAAGAGAAAATGTGAAAGGTTTTTACATTATTTTGATTTATGTAGTGAAATCAATTATTTGAGCTTCAATTAATCGGGGAAAATCACTCGGTGTGAGCGAAAATACATGATGCGGGGTACCCGCAGCCGCCCAGATAATCGGGAAAGTCATCAGTTTCGGGTCAAGCCAGGCCCGGATCGGATTGATATGCCCGACCGGCGAAACACCCCCAATTGCGAACCCGGTTTGGGCCCTGACCAATGCCGCATCGGCCCGCTCCAACGCCTCACCCGCGCAAGCTGCCGCCTTGTCGGGGTCAACTTGATTGCCGCCTGCGGTGAGAAACAGAACGGCCTCTTGCGATGTGGCGCCCGCAAAGATGATGGATTTCGCGATCTGGTCGATCTCGACGCCCAAAGCGTCCGCCGCATCTTTTGCGGTGCGGGCCAGCGCGGTTTCGCGGATTTCGGTGTCAACGCCAGCCGCCTCTAGTGCGGCTTTGACTCGTTTCAGGCTCTTGCTCATGCGCGCATTGATTGGCACAAACCAAGATGATGCAACCCGGAACCTCCGAAAAATCCCGAAAAAAGGGGGTGATCCTTGGCTTTTGAAGATCGTCTCACACAGACACCCCGCCCAGTTGATAAAGACGTCGCGCGGGATGCTGTCACTGCGTTCTCCGATCTATCGGCACCCATGGCTGAGTTCCTGGGCGGTGTGGCGGGCACCAGCCCGTATCTTGCCAGCCTTTTGCGCCGCGAACACGACTGGCTGCGCACCGCTCTTGACGATCCCGAAGAGGCGGTGTTGCGCACGCTGCGGTTTGCCGCCAGCCAAGAGACGGACGCGCCGCGCCGGTTGCGCGCTGCAAAACGCCGGATCGCTTTGCTGACGGCTTTGGCGGATCTCGGCGGGGTTTGGCCGTTGGAAACCGTCACGCAAACCCTGACCAACCTGGCGGATGTTGCCTGCCAATCCGCCATCGAAGAGGCGATCCGCCCGATCATCCGGCGCGGTAAGTTGCCTGCGCTGCAAGAGGATACGCCGCTCGACCAAACTGGGTTGGCCGTGTTTGCGATGGGCAAGATGGGCGCGGGCGAGCTGAATTATTCGTCCGACATTGATCTCATCGTTCTGTTTGACGATGCGCTGTTTGACCGCGCCGATTATGCCGCGATGCGGACAGGCTTTGTACAGATGATGCGCCGCGCCAAGGCAACCCTCTCGGATTTGACCCAGGATGGCTATGTCTTCCGCACGGATTTGCGGTTGCGGCCTGATCCTTCGGTCACCCCCATCGTGGTCGCGATGGATGCGGCGGAACGGTATTATGAAAGCCTTGGACGCACGTGGGAACGTGCTGCCTGGATCAAGGCGCGCCCCTGTGCCGGGGATGTGGCCGCAGGCCAACGCTTTGCGGAAACGATGTCGCCCTTCATTTGGCGCAAACATCTGGATTTCGCAGCGATCGAAGACGCGCACAACATGCGTCTGGCCATCCGCGATCACAAAGGTGGCCACGGTGCGATCACTTTGCCGGGCCATGACCTTAAGCTCGGGCGTGGTGGCATCCGCGAGATCGAATTTTTCACCCAGACAAGGCAGCTTATCTCGGGCGGCCGCGATCCCAACCTGCGGGTCCAAACGACGAAAGAAGGCCTCTCTCGACTGGCGTCTGCGGGGTGGGTGCCTGAGGAGACGGCGCAAAACCTCTCGGAGCATTATACCTTTTTGCGCAACGTCGAGCACCGGGTGCAGATGATCCGCGATGCGCAAACCCATGTTCTGCCCAAATCCGGGGCTGAGTTTGTCCGACTGGCCAGCATGATGGATTATGAGCCTGATGCCCTCAAAACCGAGCTTTTGGATCGGCTATCATCGGTTCATGGGGAAACCGAAGGGTTTTTTGCCCCGTCGCAATCGCAACAGCGTACAGATGAACCGGACCACGTCCAGATCATTACCCCCGATCACGTGCAACGCTGGCGTGGTTTTGCTGCGCTGCGCAGTGACCGCAGCGGGTCCTTGTTTGAACGGATTTTGCCTCGGTTTGAGACATGCCTTGCGCGGGCGTCAAAGCCGGAAGAGGCGTTGGCAGCGCTTGAGTCTTTCCTGTCGCGTTTGCCCGCCGGGGTACAGCTCTTTTCGCTCTTTGATGCCAACCCTCAGCTTATCGACCTTTTGGTCGATATCACCGGAACCGTGCCGGCTCTTGCTCGGTATTTGGCGCAAAACGCCAGCGTCTTTGACGCGGTCATCGGCGGTGATTTTTTCGCCCCCTGGCCGGGTCGCGATACGTTGGAGCGTGGGCTGACTGATGCGTTGGCCCGTGCGCGCGACTATGAAGATCAGCTTGATGTGGCGCGGCGGTGGAACAAGGAATGGCATTTCCGCGTGGGCGTGCACCTTTTGCGCGATCTGATTTCACCGCAAGAAGCCGCGCTGGAATACGGCAGTTTAGCGCAAGCTACGCTGCGCGCGCTTTGGCCCGCGGTTCAAGCAAATTTCGCGACCCGTCATGGGGCCTTGCCGGGGCAGGGCGCGGCGATTTTGGGGATGGGCTCTTTGGGGGTTGGCGCGCTATCGCCAAGTTCTGACCTTGATCTGATTGTGATCTATGACGCGGGTCACGATGACATGTCGGATGGCGCACGGCCTTTGCCTGCACGCACGTATTATGCGCGTCTGACCCAAGCGCTGATTACATCCCTAACCACCGCCACAGCGGCAGGTCGGCTTTATGAAGTCGACATGCGCTTGCGCCCCTCGGGCAATCAGGGGCCGGTGGCCACCTCTTGGGCGTCGTTTCAGGATTATCAAACCAATCAAGCCTGGGTGTGGGAGCATCTCGCGCTGACCCGTGCGCAAATCCTGGCGGCGCCGCCCGCGTTGGAACAGACTTTGTCGACGTTCATCGAGGATCTGATCGGCGCAGAGCGCGACTCTGCAGAGGTGTTTTCGGCCGTGGCCGACATGCAATCCCGCATTGCGGCAACCCGGCCTGCCACAACACCCTGGAACGTAAAGGTTGGCGCGGGGCGAATACAGGATATTGACCTGATCGCTCAAGCGGGCCTGCTTTTGGCCCATGACAAACGTCGGGAAAGCCCAGCGGGTTTACAGGCCTTGCACGCATTGGGGCACCTGTCTGCGCAAGCGCGGGACGATCTCATATCTGGCCATAAGTTGCAAACAGGGGCGCAAATCGGCCTGCGGCTGCTGGGTCTGTCTGATGGGGCCGCGATGGACGTGGGCGAAGGGGGGCAGGGGCTCTTGGCGCGGGCGACACATCAATTGTCGTTTGAAGCCGCGCAAACTGCGCTCAAAGATTGCCAAACTGCTTGTGCTGATCACATCAGCGCTCTTTTGCAGACCGACCAAGATGAAGGTAGGACGCCCGATGAAAGGTGACGAAGACGATCCGAAAGCGTTGATTTTCGAATCCTACCGCATTGACGGCATCACCAAACCGGATTGCCGGACCATTTTTCTTGATTGGGCGCTGTCATTGCCCGTCGAAAAAGACACTGCAACGACCATTCGCGCATTGCTCAAACGTTATGAGGTCGAGGCCCCGGCACACCCCATGACCGAGGTCTTGCGCGAGGGGCTCGGCACGATGCAATCCCCCCGCCGCCGCGGCGGATGGCGCAGCCGCGCGCGCGACTAGAGCGACCGCAGCCCTCAACACGTCTCCAAAAATCCCCTTAGTTTGCCTCAATTTGGCGCAATCTTGCCCAATTTGTCGGTGAACGTGCGTGCAAACGGGTCAGAAGGCCCTGCGCAAAAAAGTGGAGGCGCAAATGTCAAAAATCAAACTCATCGCATTGCTGGTTATGGCCGGGCTCGTGTCAGCCTGTGCCGATGCACGTGTGGCATCCCGAAACGCTCAGATCGACGCAACAAGCCCAGCGGTGTTCGCACCTGCCGTGCCATCCGTTAGCGTCGAACGGATCAGCGTACGTGTGCCCAAAAGCCTGTCTGTGTCCGAGGCCAACCGCTATTATCCAAACAGCGATATCGTCTGGCGTGGCGAGCCTTTGGGCGACCGTCACCAGCAAGTGGCGCAATTGCTGCACGATGGTTTGACGAAAGGGGCGAACGATCTGCAAGGTGCGACTGCTGTTAATCTTGATGTTGAACTGCTCCGCTTCCACGCGATCACCGAAAAAGCCCGCTACAGCACGGGCGGTGTGCACAACATCATGTTCTCGCTTGAAGTGACCAACGCAGAGACCGGCCTGCCAATGGGCGAACGCCGTGTCGTGTCGGCAGATCTGCGAGCGCTGGGCGGCCTTGAGGCGATCGCCGCCGAAGGGCGTGGCGAAACGCAGCGTGTGCGGATTGAGCGCCATTTGGCCAAAGTGATCCAGGATGAGCTGACATTGCCCGACGGGCACCAGAACGCTCAATTGGGCTTGTTGCAACAAATTAACCGTCTCTGACTTTCCTCGGCAGATGTATGACGGTAGAGGGGCGCGCTAAGCGCCCCTTTCGTCTTTGCGAGGTTGCAATTGCCTGACTATCCCGCCATCCGCCTGCGTCCCAACGTTAATCCACGCAAACTGCGCCACGGTTTTCCATGGGTCTATGCGAATGAACTGGTTCTGGATCGGCGTGCCCGCAAAAATACCCCCGGCGCGTTGGTCGAGTTGCAGGGGCACGACAAAGCGCCCATTGCTTTGGCGACCTTCAACCCAAATTCGAAAATTGCGGCCCGTGTGCTGGATGCCGATCCGCAAGCGGTTGTGGATCAAGCTTGGTGTGAAGCACGCCTGAAACGGGCGTTGGATTTGCGCCAGTCTTTGTTTGATGCGCCGTTCTACCGGTTGGTGCACGCCGAGGCCGACGGTTTCCCGGGCGTGATCATTGATCGTTTTGGCGATCTTGCCGTGATCCAACCCAACGCGGCCTGGGCCGAAGTCCATCTTGAGACCCTTTGTGCGGCTTTGGCGCAGGTGACGGGTGTTAGCACGATCCTGAAAAATGCCAGCGGGCGGGCGCGCGTGTTGGAAGGCTTGGATGACATTGATCAGGTCATGCTGGGGCAGGCGCCGTCGGAACCGATCCCGGTGCCCATGAACGGTGCGACCTATATGGCTGATGTCACTGGCGGTCAGAAAACGGGCCTCTTTTTTGACCAACGCCCAAATCATGCCTTTGCCGCGGGGGTAGCTCGAGGTGCACGCGTGCTGGATGTGTTTTCTCATGTGGGCGGCTTTGGGTTGGCGGCGCTGGCCGCCGGGGCCGCCGACGCCACAATGGTGGACAGCTCTGCAGGCGCGCTGGCGCTTGCGGCGCGTGGCGCGGAGGCGATGGGTGTCTCTGACAAATTGCGCCAACGTCAGGGCGACGCCTTCGACGTGTTGGGCCAATTGAAAGAGGAAGGTGCCGTATTTGACCTGGTGGTTTGCGATCCACCCGCGTTTGCGCCCAACAAACAAGCGCTTGATGTCGGGTTGCGGGCCTATGAGCGTATCGCGCGTATGGCCGCGCCCTTGGTGCGACCGGGTGGCATTCTGGGCCTGTGCTCGTGCTCACACGCTGCCGGGCTTGAGGCGTTCCGCACGGCGTCAGCCCGTGGGATTGGCCGGGCCGGGCGGCAGGGCCGGTTGGTGCACCAGGGGTTTGCGGGCCCCGATCACCCACTGATGCCGCAATTGGCCGAAAGCGGCTATCTCAAAGCGCTGTTCTTCGTGCTATGAAAATCCTGATCGACGCCAATGTGCTCTTCCCCACCGTGATGCGCGAAGTGGTGCTGGGCGTCGCGGATCAGGGCCTGTTCACACCGCTCTGGTCGCCCCGGGTTTTGGAGGAATGGGCCCGCGCCGCTGCGAAATTGGGTGCCCAAGCCGAAGCGCAGGCGCGGGGCGAGATCGCGCTTTTGCGCGCCAAATGGCCAGACGCAGAGATACGTCATGATCCAGCGCAAGAGGCACGCTTTTGGCTGCCAGATCCGGGGGACATCCACGTGATCGCAGCGGCCGTTATCGGGCACGCGGATGCCATCATGACAGTCAACGCCCGCGATTTCCCGCGCCATATTCTGGCCGAAGAAGGGCTCAGCCGTATCGATCCTGACGGCTATCTGATCCAGTGTTTTGAAGCCAACCCAGATGTTGTGATTGCGGTGGCTCGGCGCGTGCTGGAACAGGCGCGTACCATGTCGGGCGATGACTGGACGATGCGCGGATTGCTCAAGAAAGCGCGCCTGCCACGATTGGGGCGGGCATTGCAGGAGATGTAGGTGTCGCGGCGCTTTGCCTATTTATGCACCCCACTTTGCCTCCAGCTTTTGCAGCGCTGCGATCCGCTCTTCCGTCTTTGGATGGCTCAGCAACCACGCCGGTGCCGCACCCGCGCGCCCTTTGGTCAAGGCGTCGAGCTTGCGGAAAAGACTGATCTGTGGCCCGAGCCCAATGCCCGCCTTGGTCAGCAACGCAGCCGCATAGGCATCCGCCTCGTATTCATCCGACCGCGACAACCGTGCCGCCAGCAGCGTGGTCAGACCATTTGCGATCATCACCCCGATGCCGGGCAAAAAGCGGCTGAGGATCATCGCCAACGCTGTGCGCAGCGCGTTTTGCCCCGAAAAGTCGATCATCCGCCGCCGGGAATGGCCCAAGGCCACATGCCCCAGCTCGTGTGCGATCACGCTGGCCATTTCATCGGCGCTGACCTCACCTTGGCGGAACTTGTTGTAAAACCCGCGCGTGATGAAAATCCGCCCATCCGGCGCCGCCAGCCCGTTGATGGGCTCTATCTCATAGATGAACACTTTGATTTTGTTCAGGTCCAGCGCCGCTGCCATCCGGTCGGTCAGATGGGTCAGCATCGGGTCCACCAATTCGGTGGATTGCTCATCGAGCTGTCGCGCCAACCGCCACGCGGAAAAGCGGAACATCACCAGCCCATAGAGCAGGGCCAAAAGGATCGGGGTGAACTTTAACATGCGCTGTTATATGGGGCCGCAAAGTGAATGGGGCAAGCGGTGCGCTTTGGTTCAATCCCACGCCACATGCACGGCCAATGGTCCGCGAAAGGCCCAACCGGCATAGGTCACCGGTGCGGTCAGCCGCAGGTTAGGACAGGCGGCCACAAGCATGGGCAGAGCGACATCCACAATCAAACACCGGGCGGCGGCGGCCCCTGCGCAAAAATGCGGACCAGCGCCAAATGTGATGGCCGGTTGCGTGTTGCGCGTGACCTGAAACTGATCAGCGGCCTCGAAATGGGTTTCGTCCCGTCCGGCAGAGCCGAACATGAAAAACACCCGGTCCTCGGGGCTGAGTGTGATATCGCCGATCTGTTCATTTCGGGCCACACGGCGCGGCGACATGCCAATCGGGGCCATCCACCGTCCGTATTCGCCAAAGGCCTGCGCCCATGTGGCGTCACCGGCCAGCACTTTGTCTAACTCAGCGGGATGCTCCAAGAGCGCCGCCATGGTACCGGCAATCGCATCACGGGGCTCGTTCTGGCCGCCCGAGATGATCAGCTTGATGTTGGCGCGAATGCTGTCTTCAGGCATCCCCGCGTCTTGCATCACAGCCAACGCAGAGGTGTCGGGCGGGGCTTTCCACATGCGGCTGATGTGATCATCAATCTCAGCCGTGGCAGCGTTGCAGCGCGCCTCAACCGCCGGATCCCCTGCGTAATTGGCGCAGCCGTCGATCATGGCCTGACTGACCGCATCCATGCGCGACGCGGGCATTTCGATCAAACCAGTGATGGCCTTCAAGGCTTCCGCCGACAGTGGCATCGCAAATTCCGCCATCAGATCACATGCGCCTTTGGGCGTAAGATCGTCCAGAATAGCCTGGGCGGCCGTGACAAACTGTGCCTTCCAATGCTGCATCACTGTTTTGGGGCTGAGCGCCGGAAACAAAGCCTTGCGCTCCTCCAGATGTGCCGCGCCATCCTTGCGCATCATGTTCGTGCCCATCAGCTGCGTCATCAACCCATCGGGCTGGTGCGAAGAAAAGACATCGATCCGCTTTTCATGCAGGTGAATGTCATC
>JABSSA010000223.1 GCA_013214665.1 Paracoccaceae bacterium | reverse complement strand
GCTCGCAGGGTTGCAGGATCCAAACCGTGCACTTGGTCTTCGCCCGGAACGGTACAATGTCGTCTAATGAGATATCTGCCGTTGCGATGTGGTCCGGCATCACACCACCGTTGGCAACGACCCACACCGCCAATTCGCCACTATCAAATTGAGATAGGCTTTTGGCTGACGTTGCTTTGATACCAATCGCTTCGAACGCAGACGCCCCAGCCGGGTCAAAGACGCTTACCGAAAACGACTGCCCTTGGCCAAGCGGCATGACGGAAAGTACGTCGCCCTCAGACAGGTCAAATCGAGCCGCAGCTCTGGCGAACAGACGTTGGCGATCAACGTCCGATTTACGGACAACACCAGGGAAGTTACGGCGACCAAAGTACCCCGCGTTGCTGAACGACCTATGTATGACAGGTGTGTGCAAAGCTTCCCCACGCAACAATGTAACTAGTTACACAACAGGGTTTCAAACGGAGTCAAGAAAAACTTGTAACTAGTTTCATAATCGAAGACCTTATCCCGTATGAGTAAGCATCCTGGAAAGAAGCGGGTGAATTTAAGAGACGTGGCCAAGGCGGCTGGTGTCTCCATTGCGACAGCCTCCCGTGTTCTCAACTCGCCCAAAAGCGTTAGCTCTGAGACGCGGGAAAAGGTCGTGGCGAAGATCACAGAGCTTGGTTTCGTCAGAAGTGCAGCAGCCCGAGCGATCAACACAGGGCGCTCGAAAATCTTGGGCGCATTAATCCCTACCATCGACAGCGACATCTTTGCCCAAACAATCGATGCGATCGAAGGCCAGTTGGATGAACATGGCTTTTCGCTCGTTGTGGCCACAACCGGCGACAATAGAGAGGTAGAAGCGCGCAAAGCTCAGGAGATCCTGGACATCGGCGTTGAAGGCCTGTTTTTGACCGGCGTCACGCACAACGATCACTTGCACGACTTGATCCGCCGGACGGAAATACCAACGGTTGCAATCTCCTACTTTGATCCAGAATACCACCTGCCCACATTCGGATATGACAACGCCGCCGCGGCGCATGCGGCATGCCTGCATCTCTCGAAACATGGGCATCGCAAGATTGCGGTTATTCACGGCTCCGACCGGGACAACGACAGAACACGAGCGCGGATCGAAGGCATCAAGAACGCGGGGAAAACCCTGGAATTGAGCTTCTTTGAAACCGAGTTATCCGTCTCTGGTGGCGGCGCTGCTGCCGACGCGCTGTTGGCTTCACAGCGAGAGTTTGACGCGGTTCTGTGTGTCACCGATGTGCTTGCGTATGGTGTCATATTCGCATTGCAGCGGGCCGGTGTAAGCGTTCCGGATACCGTTTCGGTGATGAGTATTCACGATCTCCCCGGCTCTAGCCAAATCGTACCGAGGCTCTCAACAATCAGGCTGCCGGCACAGGAAATGGGCGCTGTCGCTGCGCGCGCGCTTGTCGAATGGGTCGAGCAAGGCAATCGGCCCAATGGTGAGTTGCTGCCGTTTCACGTCATCGAGCGAGAGTCAGTCTCTCAGAACAAGCCATAGTTGGCTTGGGTTATGCTATAATTTTGCGGCTGGGACTTCCGCACGCGACGGCCTATTCCTGGATGCTCTCAAGGTAAGTAGCCAAAGCGAGCAGGTCTGCTGGAACGGGCGTTGAAATGCCGTTCTCTTCTATTTGGACCACAGCACCCAGACTTTCGTCTCCGAATACCGGCATGGGGTTTTCCCAATGGGTTTGGCGATTGAACCCATCGATGGTCGACATGATGCGGTCACGCGGAAAGACGCCATCGTTCAACTTGGTGAATCGCGTGAGATCCGGCGGAGCAACACCGAGGCCGAGAGACGCCGTTCCGCCCCCTTTTCCGTCTGCGCCATGACAGGCGGCGCAATCCCTTTCGAAAAATGCGCGACCTTGCAAAGCATCCGTCCGCGGGTCTGCTTCGGATGCGGTTTCAAGACCGCACCCCGCTGAAGCCGCGAACAGACATAGTGAAGAGGGCCCCCACCTCACCGCAGCACATGAACGTTTGTTTGTGCATGGCGTACGACCCAGGCCGCAGTTGAGCCTAAGAACAGGTCAGAGAATTCCGGCTTGTGCGACGCGATGACAACGCAATCCGCATCGTTCTCGCTGGCCCAATCCACGATGCTCCGCCCGGCAGACCCATACACAAGCGCGATATTGTCTGTTTTCAACTCATCGGCCATCGTCCGAAGTTGCTGTTGCGCTTCTTCTTTTGATTGCGTGGAAACCTCCGGAGGAATGTAAGTTGTGACATAGGTTGGGATTGGCTCAATTGCATGTAACAAGGTGATCTTACCCCCCTCGTCCAACAATTCCCGCGCAACTTGCGTTGCAGTTTCGTAGCCTTTGGCCGCTCCGATTTCGACGGGTACAACAATGTTTTTATACATGATGGCTCCTTTCTCTTCGGGCCAAATATCGGCGCGTTGAAGCGCCCCGTCTTTGATCTTGATCAAACTTTAGGTTTTCAGCGTGAACGGGATGTTCGACTTGCCAAAAAGCGCATTGGTTGGTTCCAAGGGCGCTCGCACACGCCCCAACGACGCGTTCTGAATGCCAATGCCGGAATGGGCCGGGATCAAAGGGGTGTTAAGCTCCAAAGCCGGTAGGCATGTGCCCCAGTGCACCCGCAATCCTGTCGGGCCACCTTGGCGAGACGGATCAAACGGGAGTCATACGGTGTGCTTAGTATCTGGTGAGACGCTCGGAAAAGACGATGTTTTGCAAACTTTACTTCAAAAATTGACGCGCGGAAACTAAACTAGACCACCAAGAAACTTATGAACCAGGATCACGGTGCTTTGTCCGAGCAAAAGGTAAGAAATATGGAAGAGTTCGCCGCGCTTGTCGGTGTGTCTCGTCCAACGGTTTCAAAGTATTTCAACGACCCAAGCAGCGTCCGGGAAAAAACGCGAAAACGGATCGAAGTTGCTCTGGAACAGCATGACTATCGGCCAAATATCTACGCTATCAACCAAAACCGCCGGCAAACCAAAACAATCGGTTTGGTGGTCCCAAACCTGACAGACCCGTTTTTTGCTGCAATCGCGCGTATCATCGAAGGAATGATACTCGAAGCAGGTTTCAACCCGCTTTTGCTAAGCTCTCATGCCGGACCGGACCAGGAAATCTCAAATCTTGATAGCCTGAGGGCAATCAAACCGGCGGGCGTGCTGCTTGCTCCGCTAGGGCGTGCATCAAAAGTGGACGCGATCGCTGAGTTTGCAGAGCAGATCCCCACTACACTTTTTGACGCGAACCTTGATGGCGTGGGGGAAGCCTTTTTTGGCAGCGATAACGATCAAAGCGTGGCGCTCATTGTCGAGTATCTTTGCAGATCGGGCGAGCCTCCTTCGTTTTTTGAGCTTGAAGACCCGGTAAATCCAAACGCAATCAAACGCCGCAATGCCTATAAAGCTGCGATGGAGCGTGTTGGTCGCGAACCGCTTTTCGTGCGCGTTGAAGGGTCAGGGTGGGATTTTGAGGAAATTGGGTTCAGCCGGGGGCGCGAGCTGATCTCCCGCAAACAGCTGCCCACGAGCACTGTGCTTTGTTCGAATGATCGTCTGGCCATCGGTTTGTTGGCGGCAGCCTTTGATCAAGGCATCTCAGTTGGGATCGGTGAAGATTGCAGCATGCGCATCGCAGGTCATGACGACCATCCGTTCGCGCGTTACACCTGTCCAAGCCTGACGACAATTTCTCAGGATTACGTCGCCATCGGCCAACACAGCGTGGACACGATTCTGGGAATCATCGAGCGCGGCGAACGCTTAGACCAGCGCATAGTTTCGCTGTTCGAAGGTCGTTTGGTCATGAGAGGGTCCGCGTAAAAAACTGTTTTTCATAAATTTAATGCAATAATTTTACGCGCGGTAAGTTTTATTTGACTGCGAGCCTACTTTTCTCCTAGCCTAGCGGCATCATCAATCTAGGGAGGACGGTGATGTCTTTGAAAAGCGCGCTCTTCGGCGCCACGGCGCTGACACTCGCCGCGACGGCTGGTCAGGCTCAAGAACTGACAATCGCAATCGTGAACAACGGTCATATGATCAACATGCAGAAGGTGGCCGAGGCCTATACTTCTGAAACAGGTGTGGCGCTTAACTGGGTCTCGCTTGAAGAAGGCGTTCTGCGCGAACAGGTAACATCCGACACCGCAACAGGCGGCGGTCAATACGACATCATCAACATCGGCATGCAAGAGGCTCCAATTTGGGGTGCAGCCGGATGGATCGAGCCGTTGGAGTTTGGCGCAGATTACGACATGGACGATATCCTGCCTGCGATCCGCGCTGGCCTGTCGCACGAAGGCACCATGTACGCTGCGCCATTCTATGGTGAGTCATCCATGGTCATGTATCGCAAAGACCTGATGGACGCCGCAGGCGTGTCGATCGCCGACAATGACAGCTGGGACAACATCAAGGCCGCAGCCGCAGCCGTTCACAACCCGGATGCTGGTGTCTACGGCGCCTGTTTGCGCGGCAAACCAGGCTGGGGTGACAATATGGCGTTCATCACCACGATGGTGAACAGCTTTGGCGGCGCTTGGTTCGATGCGGATTTCAAACCCACAATCGACAGCGACGCGTGGCGCGCGGCAATCAACTTCTACGTTGATTTGCTCGGAAACTACGGCCCTCCCGGTTCGGAAGGTAATTCGTTCAATGAAATTCTTGCGCTTTACAACGAGGGCAAGTGCGGCATGTGGATTGATGCCACGATCGCGGCGTCGTTCCTCGAAGTAGACGGCGTTGCGTATGCACAAAGCCCAAATGCGGGGAACCCGGTTGGCGCGAACTGGCTTTGGGCTTGGGCGATGGCGGTACCTGCGGGTTCACCAAACGCTGATGCAGCCAAAGACTTTATCGAATGGGCAACCTCAAAGGACTACGTTCAGGCGGTTGCAAGCCATCCTGAGTTTGGCTGGGGTTCCGTGCCCACAGGCCAGCGCGCTTCGACGTACGGCTTTGATGAGTTCAAGGCAGTGGCGGGCTTTGCCGAAGCAGAAATGGCCGCAATCAACTCCGCAGCGCCAGAAGCGACCGAGCTGAAGCCATATGTCGGTGTTCAGTTTGCAGCCATCCCTGAATTCCCAGAAGTCGGCTCCGCTGTAGCACAAGAAATGGCGGCGGCACTGTCTGGTGCGAAATCTGTTGACGATGCGTTGGCAGCTTCGCAGGCGGCTGCAGAAGCCATCATGGAAGAAGCAGGCTACTAATCGCCCATTCCAAGAAAACAGGTCCGGCTACTTGGCCGGACCTATCTCACAAACGAAAACCCCGAACATTCCCACTTTGACACATGCGCGGCATAACAGGGTAACCCGTTTGCGCGAAGGATCGCTCTATGTCTGACAGACGCTTGCCACGCCTCCTCCAGTCTCCGGCCGTCGTTTTGCTGCTGGTTTGGATGCTGATCCCATTGGGCATGACACTTTATTTCTCGTTCATTCGCTACGTGCTGAACAACCTGCGTAGACCCGAATGGACCACGCCATCTCTGAGCAACTGGCGCGGGCTGGGGAACTATGAGTTCGTTTGGGGGAACAAAGACTTCCTATTAGCAATCCAAAACAGCCTTTTGATTGTTTGCTCGATACTTTTCCTGACGGTCATTCTTGGAATTCTGATTGCTGTGTTGATCAACAAAGCCTTCGCTGGCCGCGGGATCGTACGGGTACTGTTAATCTCCCCATTTTTTGTGATGCCAGCGGTAAACGCGGTACTTTGGATTAACATGATCCTAGACCCCGTACTTGGCCTGCAAGGTCTTGCCGTTGCGGGCATCAACGAGTTGATCGACGGCTTACGCACCATGCCCTTGCTGGGTGGTTTCTTTAACCTGTGGCCCGAACTGACGCCGATATCGTTCCGCGCCACTCAAACGTCTGCCTATGCGGTGATCATCATGGTCACATGGCAATGGACACCATTTGCCGTGCTGATTTTTATGACCTCGCTGCAATCCGAGGATCAGCAACAAAAAGAAGCCGCAATTCTTGATGGTGCCGGCGCGTGGAACCAATTCCGCTTTCTTACCCTGCCCCACCTAGCACGCCCGATTGCCATCGTCGTCATGATCCAGGCGATCTTTCACCTGTCGCTTTATGCCGAGATCGAGATTGTCAGCCGCGGCAACGGGAACAAAAACCTTCCGTATCTGATTGGCGAGTTCGCCAACAACAATATTGGTGCCGCCAGCGCCACCGGCATCTATGCGGTGATCCTGGCCAATATCGTCGCGATCTTCCTTTTGCGGATGATCGGCAAGACATTGATGGAGTGAGCCGATGGCAATTGTTGCACAATCATCGAAAACAGGTCGCGTAAGCCGGGCAACGTTGGCTTGGATCATCGCTTTGCTGTTCTTTTTCCCAATCTTCTGGATGGTCTTGACCAGCTTCAAGACGGATGCGGATGCGGTAAAGCCTGAGTTCCTTATTTGGTTCACACCCACGCTCGAAAACTACGTGAACATGACCGAAAACTACGACTATTGGCGCTTTGCAACCAATTCGGTCATCACGTCCGTTTTCGCGACCCTCTTTGCCCTCGCAGTCGGCATACCTTGCGCATACGCGATGGCGTTTAACCCAAGCCGAAGCACCAAGGACGTGCTGATGTGGATGCTGAGCACCAAGATGTTGCCAGCGGCGGCGGTGCTCTATCCGATGACGTTTCTGACCAAGAGCCTTGGGTTGTTTGATACACATTTCATCATCATCGTGGTGCTTATGCTGATCAACCTGCCCATCGTGGTATGGATGCTGTTCACCTACTTCAAAGAAATTCCGAAAGAGATCATCGAAGCGGGGCAAATGGATGGTGTTTCAACCTGGGGAGAAATTCGCGAGATTTTGATCCCGCTGGCATGGGGTGGCATCGCTTCAACAGCCTTGCTTTGCTTCATCTTTTGCTGGAACGAAGCCTACTGGACTGTGCGCCTGACCACCACGGACGCCGCAACACTGTCAAAGCTCATCGAAGGCAACCGCGCTCCCGAAGGGCTTTTCTTTGGACGCCTTTCAGCGGTGTCCGCGGCCGCCGTCGGTCCGATCGTTGTACTGGGATGGTTCTGTCAAAAACAACTTGTCCAAGGCCTGACCTTCGGCGCGGTGAAATAAGAGGACGTTATGGGACGTATACAGCTTGAAAACGTGACGAAGAGCTTTGGTGAAACCCAAGTTATTCCCCCTTTGAATTTGACGATCGAAGACGGTGAATTCGCGGTGTTTGTCGGCCCGTCCGGTTGCGGAAAATCGACCCTATTGCGTCTGATCGCGGGGCTCGAAGACACAACTTCAGGAAACATCTCCATTGATGGTGAAGACATGACCCAAGTCTCGCCGTCCAAACGCGGTCTGGCGATGGTTTTCCAAACCTACGCGCTCTACCCGCATATGACCGTGCGCAAGAACATCGCCTTTCCTATGCGGATGGCCGGCCTCAGCGATGCCGAGCAGGAAAAACGGATCATGGCCGCAGCTGAAAGCCTTAACCTCGTCGACTACCTGGACCGCAAGCCTGCCCAGCTCTCTGGTGGGCAACGGCAACGCGTTGCAATCGGCCGGGCCATTGTCCGTGACCCAAAAGCGTTTTTGTTCGACGAACCGCTGTCAAATCTCGACGCGGCTTTGCGTGTCGGCATGCGCATTGAGATCACGGAAATGCATGCGCGCATGGGCACAACCATGATCTACGTGACCCATGATCAGGTGGAAGCTATGACCATGGCGGACAAGATCGTCGTGTTGCAAGCGGGTGTCATTGAACAAGTGGGCTCACCGCTTGACCTGTATCGCAACCCTCGAAATCTGTTTGTTGCAGGGTTCATTGGCTCACCCAAGATGAACCTAATTGAAGGTTCAGAGGCCACCAAACACAACGCAACGACGATAGGTATCCGGCCAGAACACATTGATGTAGTGCCGGACAGCGGCACTTGGTCCGGAAAAGTCGGCGTCGCCGAACATCTAGGATCGGACACTTTCTTCCATGTACATGAAACAGGTTTGACCGAGACGCTCACAGTGCGCGCAGTGGGTGATGTGGCTCTAAAACATGGCGACACCATACACTTGTCGCCGCGGTTGGAAGAACTACACCGCTTTGACGCGCAAGGTATGCGCCTCTCATGACCCGATTGGCCGGAAAATCGGCGCTCATCACTGGCGCCGCACGTGGTATCGGACGGGCCTTTGCCGAACGGTACATTGCGGAAGGCGCACAAGTTGCGATTGGTGACATTGACTTTGTGGGCGCCACCGAAACCGCAGAAGAAATTGGCGCATTGGCCATTCAGATGGATGTTACAAACCGAGACAGCATTGAAAATGCGTTATCTGAAACAACAGCCACATTCGGTCAAATTGACGTTTTGATCAACAACGCAGCCCTGTTCACCGCGGCACCAATCTTGGACATCAAAGAGGCCGACTATTCCCGCACCTTTGACGTCAACATCAAGGGCACGCTGTTTACCTTGCAAGCTGTCGCGCGCCACATGATCGACCGCGGCATTAAGGGCAAAATCATAAATATGGCCAGCCAAGCAGGGCGGCGCGGCGAACCTTTGGTGGCTGTCTATTGCGCGACCAAAGCGGCCGTGATCAGCTTAACCCAAAGTGCAGGGCTCAACCTGATAAAACATGGGATCAACGTAAACGCGATCTCTCCGGGGGTCGTCGACGGCGCGCATTGGGACGGCGTTGACGCACTATTTGCGAAGTTTGAAGGCAAAAAGATCGGCCAAAAGAAAGCAGAGGTCGGCGCAACGGTTCCGTATGGTCGCATGGGAACACCTGACGACTTAACAGGCATGGCCGTTTTTCTAGCAAGCGATGAAGCAGATTACATTGTGGCGCAGACCTATAATGTGGACGGGGGCCAATGGATGAGCTGATGAAAGATCACAACACAAACGCCGTCCCTACCCCATTGTGCGACGCTCGGTTGTCAGAAATACCACCTGGCATCGAACGCCCGCACTATGACCGTAGTAAGATAACGCCAGGTATCGTCCATATCGGGCTTGGGAACTTTCACAGAGCCCATCAAGCTTGGTACTCCCACAAACTCATGCAGCAAGGGAAAGCTCTGGAGTGGGGCATTCTTGGCGCCGGTGTGCGGCCCTATGACGAAGTACAGCGCCTGAAACTAGCTAAACAAGACTATTTGAGCACCTTGATCGAACTTGATCCCGGTGGGGTCTCTGCCGAAATTGTCGGCTCTATGATCGGTTACATCCCTGTCGAAGAGGGGAACCATACCCTCATCCATCAAATGGCTGACCCGGCGATCAAAATCGTCTCTCTGACGGTCACTGAAGGGGGGTATTACCTCGATCCCGCCAACAAGCAGTTTGATCCTCATCACCCGGACATCGTGTTTGACAGCACACATCCTTATGCGCCGCGCACCGCATTTGGCGCGATCTTGGCCGCGCTGAAAATCCGGCGCGACGCAGGGCATGGGCCATTCACCTGCCAAAGCTGTGACAACTTGCCGGGCAATGGGGCTATCATGCGACAGGTGACTTTGGGTTTGGCGAATTTGATAGACCCAACTTTGGCAGATTGGGTCCGCGCAGAGGTGAGTTTTCCAAACTCAATGGTCGATTGCATTGTCCCTGCGACCGAAGCGCGCGAATTGGCGTTGGTTCAAAGCCTAGGTGTTTTGGATCAGGTTCCTGTGACGCATGAAAATTTTCGACAATGGGTCATCGAAGATGACTTTTGCGCCGGTCGCCCACCTTGGGAAAACGTGGGCGCGACAATCTCGGAGTATGTGCACGACTACGAGGCGATGAAACTCCGTATTCTGAATGGCGGGCACCAAATCATCGCCGCACCAGCGGAAATTCTTGGGGTTGCGACCATAGCTGAAGCCATGGCTATCCCTGAGATCAAAGCATTTCTTCGTAAAGTCGCATTGGAGGAGATCGGTCCCCACCTGCCCAACGTTCCTCAGATGGATTTGGCAACCTATGTCGATCTCATCGACAGTCGCTTCACCAACCCTGCAATTCACGACACAGTTCGACGCGTGGCCTTTGACGGCTCCTCGCGCCATACTGGGGCCACCCTCCCGGCGATCCGGGACGCTGTAGCACATGGTACTGCGCTCGATGGGCTGGCTTTGTCGCAAGCCCTTTGGGCCAAGATGTGCACCGGCCAGCGCGAAGATGGCAGTACAATTGAGCCAAATGATCCGATTTGGGATGATCTGAACACGGCGGCCAGCAGTTCAGAGGCTTGGTTGGCGCAAAACCAGATTTATGGCGATTTGGCGCAAGATTCCCGATTTAAAGCCTCGTTTACGACCTGGGCAAACCTTGTAAACGAAAATGGCGTTCTCGTTGCGTTGCGCACCTATCTTGCCGCAGCTTAGAGGAAATTTGGGATGATCTTGTGTTGCGGCGAGGCATTGATCGACATGATCCCGGCTGCGATGCCGGATGGAAAGATCGTTTTTGCGCCTCACTCGGGCGGTGCTGTTTTTAACACCGCAGTGGCCCTCGGTCGGTTGGGCGCGGAAACGTCATTCATGACTGGGCTATCAAACGATATGTTTGGCGAACAGTTGAAACGGGATCTCACTGCGAGCAACGTCCATCGTGACTGCCTGATTTCGTCCTCTCGACCGACAACGCTGGCGTTTGTTCAACTCACGGATGGACAGGCTCAGTATGCTTTCTTTGATGAAAATTCTGCGGGTCGGATGTTGTCGATCGAAGATATGCCGCGCCCTTCCGACCGGGTCAGCGCTCTGTTCTTTGGAGGCATCAGTCTGGTTTCAGAGCCCGCTGCGGACGCTTATCTGAATTTTGCGCAGCGCGAAGGCCAAAACCGTGCCGTGATGCTCGACCCTAACGTTCGACCGGCGTTCATCAAAAACCAAGAAGCTTATCGTATACGGCTGAACCAAATGCTGACAGTCACAGACATTTTAAAGGTTTCGGACGAAGACATTGATTGGCTTATTCCCGACACGGCGCCGCTTGATGAAAAGATCGCACAGTTGAAAGCCAAAGGCCCCAAATGCGTGATCGTCACAAAAGGATCAAAAGGCGCTGAGACCCATCTGCCTGATGGAGCGCGCGCTACAGTACCTGCACTCAATACCAAAGTCGTCGACACGGTCGGTGCCGGCGACACGTTCAACGCAGGTATATTGGCGCATCTTCAGAGTTCCGGCAATTTGACGAAAAAGCGGATTGCATCCTTGGACACTCGCATCTGGGAAGACGCACTGAGACACGCCGCAAGAGCGGCAGCTGTCACCGTCTCCCGGTCAGGTGCGAATTCCCCTTGGCTTCGCGAATTGAGCTAAACCCGAAACCTTGAACCGCCTTTTGCGCACGGTTGAGCTCTGATGTGAGTCAGCTGATCGACTTGGCATTGGACGCCAATCCACGCAAAGCTCTTAACTGGCAGTGTTTTCGCCTTAGGCAGAATGCTGGCGCATATTTTCGTTGTGCGCGATCCGTTAAGCGATGGCCTTTGTGCCCTTTGAAACGGCTTCTCCGGTTGCAAGTCGGCACAAACGTTTTTTGGCTTTGCTGCATCCGTTCGGACTGAGGTGCTGTCGTTTTAGTTTGGCTTTGAACAAGCAGGCCCAGCCGCGCACACAAGCAAGCGCGAGGCGAAAAATATTAAGTATAAGGCCAATAAAATTAAGCGCGCTCGGCTAAACTGCATACTCTGCGACACAGCAAGGGAGGATGATATGAACAATCACGCAGCAATTTCTGACGGCTACAGCGACGATCCAGCCCGGTCTTACTCCCTGAAGGCTGAAGCCTATACCAAGACTTCGTGGTTCGATGCGGACTTGAAATCCGTGATCGCCCGGACATGGCAATGGGTGTGCCATGTTGAGAAAACCCGAGACCCTGGCGCTTACGTCACCGTTGAAATCGCGGGACACCCAATTGCGATTGTGCGCGATAAGGAAGGCACATTGCGGGCCTTTTACAACGTCTGCAAGCACCGCGCGCACGAGCT
The DNA here is from genome assembly GCA_013214665.1 of Paracoccaceae bacterium. Taxonomy (GTDB): domain Bacteria; phylum Pseudomonadota; class Alphaproteobacteria; order Rhodobacterales; family Rhodobacteraceae. Next base: position 11,534 of record JABSSA010000223.1, on the reverse strand, counting down.
TTTGTCTGGAGAAGGCAACACAACGCGGATCATGTGCCCCTATCATGCGTGGGTCTACAAGTTGGACGGGCAATTGGCGCGCGCACCGCATACTGAGAATCTGGTTGATTTCGACCCAAGTGAAATCTGCCTTGATGACGTGCTGGTCGAAGAGTTCTGCGGTTTTGTATTTGTGAACCTCGACCCAACCGCGCGTCCTTTGGCGGAGCAGTCTGGCAATCTAGAAACCGAAGTTCGCCACTGGGCACCTGACGTGGATCAACTCACCTTTGGGCACCGGCTGACCTACGACATCCAATCGAACTGGAAAAACGTCGTCGACAATTTCCTTGAATGCTACCACTGCCCAACGGCTCACAAAGACTTCTGTGATCTGGTGGATATGGACACCTACAAGGTGACAACCCACGGCATTTATTCCAGCCATATGGCAGACGCAGGGCAAAACGCAAATAGCGCCTATGACGTGTCCAACGCGACGGTAAAGACCCATGCCGTTTGGTGGCTTTATCCCACAACGTGCCTGATGCGTTATCCCGGACGTTCCAGCATGATCGTGTTGAACATCATCCCCGTTGGTCCGGATCGGACACTGGAGACCTACGACTTTTTCCTGGAAACGCCAGAGCCTGATGAGATGGAGCTGGATGCGATCCGCTATCTCGACGAGGTATTGCAGGTCGAAGACATCAGTCTTGTCGAGAGCGTGCAACGCGGGATGAATACGCCGGCATTCACGCAAGGGCGGATTGTTCATGATCCAGACGGTTCAGGCAAATCGGAACATGCCGTGCACCATTTTCACGGTCTTTTACTGAATGCTTATGCGGACGGCGCGGCTTGATATGGATCTTTGTTATAGCCCCCTCCTTAGCGACGAACCATTGAAGGAACCAAGCCTATGATGCTGCAAGGAAAAGTCGCACTCGTGACAGGCGCGCGAGGCGGAATTGGACGGGCCATTGTTGCGCGGTTCTTGAAAGAGGGGGCAACAGTCTACGCGGCCGACCTCACGCCTGAAGGCTCGCTCGATACCCATGATGACGATGGAAGCATCTTTGTGCAGCTCGATGTCACTCAAGAAGCCGATGCAATCGCTGCAATGCAGACGGTGCGCGCAGAACACGGCAAGCTCGACATTCTGGTAAACGCCGCGGGGATCGAGATCGAAAAGACAATCGAAGAAACCACCCTGGAAGAGTGGAACCAGAGTTTTGCTGTCAATGCGACGGGAACGTTCCTGACCTCGAAATACGCGTTACCATTGATGCGCGAAGCGGCAAAGACCGGCGCCAGTGCTAGCCTGATTAACTTTGGCTCATACGATGGCTTTATTGCTGATCCGGGTCTTGCAGCTTACTGCGCAACCAAAGGCGCGGTACACGCTTTGACGCGCGCCGTGGCTTGCGATCATGGACCGGAAGGAATCCGCGTCAATGCGATCTGCCCCGGCTATATCGACACGCCGATGTTGCAGAGCTTTTTCAATGGCGACGGATCTGGCGGTGGCGGCGGCAATATCGAAACGTTGCAAAAAGCTGTCCGTGACGTCCATCCGATGCGCACCTATGGCACACCGACCGACATCGCCAATCTGGTGAATTGGCTCGCCTCAGATGAGGCCCGCTATGCCTCTGGTCAACTTTGGGTGCTCGACGGTGGGCTTTCCGCGCAAGTGCAGCAGATGAAGCTCTGATGCCGCGCTCCGTCATCATCACCTGCGCACCGACCGGCGGCATTCATACGCCGTCGATGTCCCCCCACCTTCCGATCACGCCGGCTGAGATTGCGACAGCCAGCATTGAAGCCGCTCAAGCTGGCGCGTCGATCATCCACCTACACGCACGCCATCCAGTGACGGGCAAACCAGATCCGCGGCCAGAACTCTTTGCGCAGTTCTTGCCAGTCATCAAGCAATCCTCCGACGCTGTGATCAACGTCTCCACAGGCGGCGGGCTTGGTATGACGATGGATGAAAGGCTGTTGGCGGCAACATCGGCCAGTCCGGAAATGGCCAGCCTCAACATGGGATCGATGAACTTTGGCATCTTCCCAATGCTGCAAAAGTACACCGACTTTCAATTCGACTGGGAACGCCCCTTTCTAGAGATGACCGAAGATTTCATCTTTCCCAACACGTTCAAAACCATCCGTTATGCGATCGAGACATTGGGTGGTGATCACGGCACCAAATTCGAGTTCGAATGCTACGATCTAGGCCACCTCTACAACCTCAAATGGTTCGTGGATCAAGGCATCATCAAACCACCTTTCTTCATTCAGATGGTGTTTGGCATTTTGGGTGGCGTCGGTGCGGATCCAGACCACCTCGTTCACATGCACAACACAGCGGACAAGCTGTTTGGGCCTGAGAATTACGAATGGTCTGTGCTGGCAGCTGGGCGGCACCAGATGCCCTTTGCAACCCAAAGCGCGATGCGCGGCGGCAATCTGAGAGTTGGGCTAGAAGACAGCCTGTTTATCGGCAAAGGCGAACTTGCGACGTCAAACGCAGAACAGGTCACACGCATCCGCAGCATCATCGAAAATCTGGGCCTGACGGTCGCGACGCCAGAAGAGGCGCGCGCGCGGCTGGCGCTAAAAGGCGGCGATCAGGTAGGATTCTAGGGAGAGACTTATGCAAACAAAAATGCTGATTAACGGCAAGATGGTCAAGGGCGCAGGAGAGGCGCTCGACGTGCTGAACCCAGCGAGCGGCGACGTGATCGGCGCGATATGCGAGGCAAGCCCTGAGCAGATCGAAGCAGCAACACAAAGCGCTGCAGAGGCGTTCGATACGTTCGCGAGCACAACACCAACGGAGCGCGCGGCAATGCTGCTGCAGATCGCGGATGTGATAGAGGCCCACAGCCAAGAGCTCGCTGATCTGGAAAGTTTGGACGTCGGCAAGCCTTGGCCTTCTGCCCACGACGATGAGATGCCGCTGACTATCGATGTCTTTCGTTTCTTCGCAGGCGCGGCCCGTACGATGATGGGGTCTGCAGCCGGGGAGTACGTAGCAGGCCATACATCCATGATCCGCCGTGATCCGGTCGGGCCCGTAGCTGCCATTGCGCCGTGGAACTATCCGCTGATGATGGCGTCATGGAAACTGGCTGCGCCGATTGCTGCGGGATGTCCCGTTGTTTTGAAACCGTCCGAAATCACGCCACTATCGACACTACGCCTAGCCGAACTTTTGCAAGATATTTTACCTAAAGGCGTGTTGAACGTAATCCACGGACGCGGGCCAACCGTTGGGGACGCGCTCATAAACAGCCCCGAGATGGAGGCGATTACAGTCACGGGATCACCTGCGACAGGTATGGCCGCAATGCGGGCTGCGTCCCAGCAAATCCGGCATGTTCATCTTGAGCTGGGCGGCAAAGCTCCGGTGATTGTGTTCGAAGATGCAGACATAGAAGCCGTCGCTGAGACGATCCGATATGGCAGTTATTTCAACGCCGGCCAGGATTGTGCACAGCCCTGCCGCGTGATGGTGGCCGATGGTGTGTATGACAAGCTTGTGGCAGCGATCCAAGATCAGGTCAGTCAGATCCAAATTGGCGCTCCAAAGTCTGAAGGCACCGAAATGGGGCCATTGGTCTCCGCATCCCAACGCGACAGTGTCGCCGGTTTCGTTGAGCGCGCGCGCGGGCAAACAGAGATCGTGACCGGCGGAAGCGCGGGTGATGGGGGCGGGTTCTTCTATCAGCCTACGGTCATCGCCAATGTCGACAATAACGCAGAAATCGCCTGCACCGAGATTTTTGGCCCCGTGGTCACAGTCTCGCGGTTTTCTGACGAGGACGAAGCTTTGCGCATCGCAAATACCGGCAATTATGGTTTGGCCTCCTCGGTTTGGACACGCGATGTGGGACGTGCCATGCACATGACCTCAAAACTTCGGTACGGCTTCACTTGGGTGAATACCCACGGTGTGGCTACCCCCGAAATGCCATGGGCCGCGATGAAAGGGTCCGGCACAGGCAGCGATATGTCTGTTTACGCGCTCGACGCCTATACCGCGATCCGTCATGTGATGGTGGCACACTGATGCGGTTGCAAGGCAAACGCGCGGTTGTAACCGGAGGGCGGCAAGGGATCGGGCGCGGGATCGTAGATGCGTTTCTTGCCGAAGGTGCAGAGGTTTTTACTTGTGGACGCGGAGCCGAACCAAACGGGCTTTCCACCGGGTGCCATTGGGATAGTTTGGATGTCAGCGACGCAAAGGCCGTTGAACGCTATGCGCATGCATTGGAAGGCGTCGATATTCTCGTCAACAATGCGGGTGTGCAAGTCGAGAAAACTGTTGCCGACAGTACTGATGCCGATTGGGATTTGGTGATGGGCGTAAACGCACGCGGCGTCTTTAACTGCTGTCGTGCGTTTATCCCGCTTATGCCAAAAGGCGCCTCGATCATTAACATTGGCTCGATTTCAGGCAACGTCGCGGACCCGTCCATGGCGCTTTACAATGCATCAAAAGCTTTTGTGCACGGCCTGACACGCTCGATCGCTGTGGATCATGGGCCAGACATTCGTTGCAATGCGATTTGTCCGGGTTGGATCGAAACCGGCATGCTCGACGCTGGATTTGATCTGGCAAAAGACCCTGCTAAAGCGAAACAAGACGCGCTGACCCGCCACGCCGTGAAACGGTTTGGCAAACCCGCCGATATCGCGGCCATGGCGCTTTGGTTGGCCTCAGACGATGCTGCGTTCGCCACTGGTCAGCTCTTCACAATTGACGGTGGCATGACGGCCGCCTCTCCGCTTAATCCAGGACCGTTCTAATGGGCGATATTGCACATACCGCCGTCTTGGGTGCGGGCGTCATTGGCGCGAGTTGGACGGCTCTGTTTCTTGCTGCCGGGCGCAGTGTCACAGTGTTCGACCCAGATCCGGGTGCGGAAACCACCGTGCGGCACTACATCGATAAGGCTTGGCCTGCGCTGGATGAGCTAGGTCTGACCACACGCACCACGCCCGATGCGTTGCGTTTTGTCGCCAGCGCGCGCGAGGCAGTGCTCAACGCTGAGTTCGTCCAAGAAAACGTGCCGGAACGGTTGCCTATCAAACACGCAATTTATCAAGAGATTGAGCCCCTGCTTCAGCCTGCTGCGATCGTCTCAAGCTCGACCTCCGGTCTGACACTGGACGCGCTGCAAGCAGGATGGCAAGACCCCCGACCACTGATCCTTGGTCACCCGTTTAACCCACCCCACTTAATCCCTTTGGTCGAACTCACTGCCAACGCGGCAACAGGCGCACAGGTACTCGACCGAACCGAGGCCTTCTATGAAGACATCGGCAAGGTGACGATCCGCATCAAAAAAGGGATGCCAGGGCATGTTGCCAACCGTCTGCAAGCGGCCATCTGGCGCGAGGCTGTGCATATGGCAGTCGAAGGTGTCGCGAGCGTCGGAGACATCGACAAGGCGATGTGGGCAGGGCCGGGGCTGCGATGGGCGGCCATGGGGCCAACAACCCTATTCCACCTTGGCGCGGGCGACGGCGGATTGCAGGGGTTTTGTGATCACTTCAAGGACACGTTCAACGGTTGGTGGGACGATCTGGGAGATCCACGCCTCGACGACGACAGCATCAAACTGTTGGTCGACGGCATGGCGGCCGCATCAGAGGGTAAAACTCCAGCGGAGCTGTCTAGTCAGCGGGACAAAATGCTTACGGCACTGCAGATTGCGACACGTCCGCATCGCTCTTGAGGTCTGGCTTGTACATCGGCCACGCGCGGAATTCGAACGGCACGCGACCTTCGATCCGATCGGCACTTGGTGTTAAGCCGAACCGCTGGCTGTATGCGCGGCTAAAGTGGACCTGACTGTTGAACCCGGATGCGGCCGCGATCTCGCTAAACTTCAACTCCGTTTGGGTAACCAGCCCGCGGGCTCGATCCAAGCGAATGTCGCGGTAGTAAGCGACGGGTGATTTGAAGACGTACTGATCGAACAACCGACTAAGTTGACGTTGTGAGACACCCAGTCTTTCAGCAATCTGAGGGATCGACAGCGTCGTTTCCAGATGCGCCTCCATCATGTCGATAGCGGCGCGCACAACACCGGACGTCACATACCCCATAGGCTCAACGATTTTGGGATTTTGTGAGCGCCCCTCACCTCGAACTTCATGATGAAACAGATACCGCGCCGTCGCATTTGCAACACTCTCGCCAGCCACTGCATGCACCAACCGCAACCCCGCATCTGTGGAAGCCGTTCCACCGCAACACGTGAATATGCGCTCATCTTGAACAAACATATTCTCTGAGACAGTGGTATCCGGAGCCATTTCGATGAAAGCATCAATGTGTTCGTAATGTACCGTCGCGGTTTTGCCTTTCAAAAGACCGGACTTCGCAAGAAGGATCCCGCCGGTGTCCAATCCACCAATTATCGCGCCGGACCGCTGCCACTTTTGAAGCGAGGCACCAAGCTCGCGCGATGCAAAGCGCTCGGGCGTCCAACTTGAACTGACGAGAATGAGCCAAGGGTTGCGTTCATTGACATCTTTCAGGGGGGCGGTTCCGACCCGCATCCCATTGCTCGCCTCAATCTCGCCGCCGTTTTCCGAAACTAGGGTCCACGAAAACCGGGTTTTCCCTGACAAGTAGTTTGCCACACGAAACGGATCGATGAACGACGTCGTCGCCGAGACATTGAAATGCGGCGTCACAAAAGCGAATATCTCGTGCAGGGCTGGCGTTGGGTCGGGCATGGCTGATTTTGTCAATAACTTGCTCCCCAAAAAGCAGCACCCAGTCGGCCTTTGGTCTCAGTGCCAAATTGATAGCGCAGAAATCCACTGACGCCTCAAGCCTGCTTGATCTGATAATGCCCAGCGGATTGCCTTTCGCCGTATTCAAGGTGAAGCTAAGCATCAGAATAGACCGTGGGTGGATCATATATGAAAATTTGCTACCAGAGCTATGTCGATTACGAAAATGGCGCCTCTTACTGGGATATGCTGGCACCTCACCTTGACGCGGTTTCAAGCGCTGGAACCCAGGTCGACATTCGCGGCATCACTCCTTTTGACAGCTATGCCCATCCATTGGTCGAATTCCGCTGTGCACGTGAAATGATTTGCAACGCCATCCGGGCTGAACGTGAAGGGTATGACGCTTTTGTCGTTGGCCACTTTCAAGATGCGGGTCTCTATGAGGCGCGCTCGGTCGTAGACATTCCCGTGATCGGCTTGGGTGAGGCCACGATGTTGTGGTGTTGCCAGCTTGGCCAGCGCCTTGGCATAGTGACGATCAATCCACGGTTCATTCCTTGGTTTCATCAACAGATCGGCAAGTACGGCCTTAAAGACCGCGTCGTAGACGTACACTCTATGACCTTTGAACCAGGTCAAATTCTTGGCGCCTATGGCGACGCCGACAAAGCGGCCAAAGTCAAAGATCTGTTCGAAAAACAGGGCCGTCCTTTGGTTGCAAAGGGGACAGATGTGCTCATTCCCGGTGGCGGCATCCCGATGTTACTTTTCTCAAAGTTTCACAACCACCAGATCGACGGAGCTCCGGTTATCAACGGAATTCCTATAGCGGTCAAAATGGCGGAGATGGCTGTACAGCTCAAATCCCAAACTGGGCAATCGGTCAGCCGCGTTGGCGATTACGCCAAAGCGCCGGATCACATCATAGAAGAATTCCTGAGCCACCCAAAGGGGTTGTAGGTGCTATTGCCCTAAACTCGGAAGCCACGTGGCGATGCCCGGAAAAATGATCAAGAGCGCAACCAGCAACATGGAACACGCAATGAATGGCATCGCGGCGATGTAGATGTCGCGCATCTTCGTGCCGGGTGCGGAGACACCTTTCATCACAAACAACAAAAGCCCAAAAGGCGGCGTGGTAAAACTGATCTCTAGCGCCAGCAAAACGATCACGCCGAACCAGATCAGATCAAACCCAAGCGTCTGCGCCAGAGGGAAAAAGATCGGCACGGTCAGCAGCATCATGGACAGCTGGTCCATGAACATGCCCAACACCAGCAAAATCGCGAACATGATAAGCAGCATGGTGATCGGATCCAGTTCAAACCCTGTTGCCCAACGGATGAGTCCAGAAGACGCGCCAGAAAACGCCAACAGTGCCGAAAACGTTGCTGAACCGAAAATGATCAACAAAGCCATCGTCGTAACCTTGAGCGCGCCGGTGACGGATTTAACAATCCCATCCCACGTCAATGACCGGTAAAGGGCCGCCAAAATGACCACCCCCAAACAACCGAACGCAGCACTTTCAGATGGGGTCGCAATGCCAAACATGATGACGAGGATCACGCCGATCACGATGGAAACCATCGGCAAGATGTCTACGAAAAACAACCGTGCCTTTTCGCCCCAATCCGTCGGCTCAAGATCATAAGCGGGCGCAGCGCTTGGATCCCAGAGGGCCATACCAAGGATCAAAAGCGCATAGAACACAGCCAACATTAGTCCCGGCAAAATGCCAGCGATCAGCAAGGCACCGATGTCGAGTTCCGCAAGCGTCGCAAGCAACACAGCCAGCGCAGACGGCGGAATAAGCATAGCCAATCCTCCAGTCCCCAGGATTGGACCAATGGCCATGTGTTTTTTGTAGCCGCGTTTCTGCATTTCCGGCACCATCAACGAGCCAAGCAAAGCCGTTGATCCCATTGAGGATCCAGAAAGGGTTGCAAAGGCTGTTCCGCCCGCCACAGTTACAAAGGACAACCGCGCTGGCAGTTTCCCCATCAGCCGGTCGACGGCCCCAAACATTCGGTTGGCTAACCCGGTGAAAAAGAAAATCTCTCCCATGAGCAAAAACATGGGAACGGGCATGAGATTGAAACTGGTTATGGTCGGAATGGCATTGTTGGCTAGCTGCCCAATCCCCCGCGTCATCTGCGCGAAAAGATCTCCTCGTCCGCCCATGAAATATGCCGCACCAACCATGTTGGCCGCCAAGAAAGCAAAAGCGACAGGCACCCCCATCGCCATGAAAAACAGGATCATGCCCAGCAGAAAGAACAGGGCTTCAAACCACTCCATAACCTACGCGCGCCCCGTCATTCGTGTACTCCGGCTTCGCCTGTGTGCAGGGTTTCGTTACCCACAACAAAGCGAAAAAACTGCAATCCCATAAGGCCAAACCCAATCGGCATGGCGCCAAGCAACAGGTATTTTGGCATATCGAGGCTGCGCATTTCTGCATCGCCGAACTTCCATGCTTTTGCGGTCGCACCCCATGTGTACCAGACCAGCACGAAACAAATGACGACACACATAAGCGAAATAAATCGGCTGAAAGTCGGCTGTATTTTGCGCGGCAATGCTGCGGTCACCAGTTCGATGAACACATGCCCCCGTTCACGCACAAGCCAGGGTGATGCCGCCATCACAATGTAAAGCAAACCGAATTCGGCAAATGTGAAAATGTGGCTCGACCACGCGCCCGAGATATTGAATGTGCGCGCCAGAGCACTGATCACGATGCCAAGCATGATCCCGACAAGATATGTGCCCGCAAGAACGGCCAGCAGATCACATAATCTGTCAATCAGTCGCATCATTTTAGGGTGAGCTTTCTTCGTAGATCACCGCCCCAGACAAGGGGCGATGATCTAAGTAGTAGAGACTTATTCGCCAGCGTAATGCTTACGCAGAGCGTTATACATCTCTGCACCAGCACCTCCGCCGTCAATGCGTTCAAACATCCGGGCCCAAGCCGCATCATCTGCGAGATTGAGGTAAGCTTCGGCACCCGCGTCACTTGGATGTGTGACGAATGTCATACCACCGTCCGCAAGCGTCTTGGCGTCTGCCTCGACTTCTTTCTGACGATCCGCGTAAGACTTTGCCTCCCATTCGATGACCACATCCTGGATCAACTTCTGGCTTTCAGCGCTCAAGGCGTTCCATGCTTCGGCATTGAAAATCACGCCGATGTCCGTGTTGTAGAAAGCTGGATCAACACGGTGATCGACGAACTCGTTCCACTTTAGCTGTGGAATGCCGATTTGAGTCCATGCAGAGGCATCAACTACGCCTTTTTCCAACGCGGAATAGACTTCTGTCGATGGCATGGACGCCGTCGTTGCGTTCAGCGCAGTGAAAAACGCGTTATAGATCGGGTTGTCGCGCAGTTTTACGCCAGTCAGGTCGAGCACCCCGTCGTCACGGAATTTTGGTGCACCTTTCATGTAGATGTGGAACTTGATGCCGCCATCAATCCAGCCGAGGTGTTTCACACCGAACCGGTCCTGGTGGGCCTGATCCATCAATGCCGCACCACCATTGGCGCGCGCTTCCATTGGGGTCACACGAGAGGCCACCATTGCGTCGATTTCCGGCACATTGGCGCCGTAGAAACTGCCGGGTGTGTGTACCATGTCAACAACGCCATCGCGCACCGCTGCGGGTTGCTGGAACATGCCAATGGCTTCTGGTCCGCCCCGCACATCAATCTGTACAACGCCTTTGCCGCGTTCATTGATGTCGTCAACCATTGCAAGGAACGTCTGGGTGTAAACCAGAAAATCCGGAAACGCATGCACCGCGCTCACACGATCCTCGGCTTCGGCAAGGGTCGGCGACATGGCCAGTGCAACACCAGCAGCAGCGAGCATATGGCTGGCTTTGGTGGAAATTCGCGACAGAAATGTCATCTCAATTCTCCCTGATCTTCATTTTGTGTGTGCCGCGGCATCTTTGTGCCGGGCATTTTTGATGACGTAAGTCGATGCGAAGCGACTTCCATGCATTTTCATAGGGAAACCCGAGCAAATACTAATTTGCAACAAAAACATCGTAATTACCCGGAGCTGCACAACCAAGGATGGTGACGTTGTCCATGCCGCCCGCTTTCAGCGCGCGTCGATGAAGGCGCGAACACAACCAACAAGAGCCGTATTGTTCTCGGGCAGGTGCAACGAAAATCGAAAGAATTCTTCTAGTCCGGCCTCGCGCGTGCGGTTCACGATAAAACCGCCCCGGTCAAACAGGTCTTCAACGAGAGCTTCGGTTAATGCTGCAGACCCATCACGTAGGCGCGCCATCAAGAAATTTGCGTGGCTTTCAATGACATCGAGGCCAAGTTGGCCCAGCGCCCCTGCAACGCGCGCGCGTTCGGATTTGATTTCCTGCACACGAAGCCCGATCTCTTCGACCTCATTCAAAGCCGCCGCGGCGGCTGCCTGAGCGATGGCATTAACCGTGCCCATCCCCCTTGCAGCATAAAGCACAGGGATCATCCAAGCTGCGGCATGGGCCCATCCCACGCGCGCGCCCGCCAGACCATACGCCTTTGAAAACGTGCGCGTGACGATCAGGTTTTCGTGGCGACCCACCAACTGATGAACCTGTGCGCAATACTCAGGCGCAGCGAACTCTCCGTAGGCCAGATCGAGAACGATGACGACGTGCTCCGGTATTGAAGAACAGAGGTTTTCCAAAGCTCCAATGGACACCATTGTGCCGGTCGGGTTGTTCGGATTAGCCAGGAAAACAACGCGGGTTTTAGGTGTGATCGCTGCCGCCAAGGC
>JABSSA010000222.1 GCA_013214665.1 Paracoccaceae bacterium | reverse complement strand
GCAGACAAACACCACTGTCAAGCCAGAACACGGCGGCTTCGCGCTCTGATCCGCCCTGTTCCAGCAGTCCGCTCGACCGCGGGCGCCGCTCAGGACGGAAAATGCTTGTCCAGCGACCAGGTTCAGGCGATCTTCAAGTCAACCGGCGCGCCACTTGGGGAATGTCGGAGTAGAACTTAACAAGCCAAGAAAGTTGCCCAAAAGTTGCCTAACAAACTTACCTTAACTGCCGTGTCACTGCTCGTCTGTTCTTTGTCGGCTTGCAGCGTTTGTGAACCACCCAGACCCAACGCAAATATTAACGTATCTGCATCTAATGGAGTTAGCACAGGCCTCTCTATTTCTGAAAAATGTGGTCCGATACACCTAAATGTTGGTAGCGGAAAAGGATACCAGATCAGTATGTAATGGCACCCCAAGACATCTCTAACGCTCAAGTTATGGCTCGAGAGTGCATAGGTCGCAAATACCAGAACTGCGGTGACTGACCTGTTTATCTCGCACAAGATACTCTAGCCATAGTTAGGCTAGATCTCACCGTAGATGCTATGCCAGCGAGAATACAGCTGTGCCGTAGGTGCATAGCCGCACATCCAATTGCGAGCACGTAGGTTCGGTGAACCTGCGTACTATGCTAGGAACGGAGTGACGAGCTTGACCTTCCCTACCGCCGGAGCCAAATCATTAATGCAGCTTGTGATTCCCGTACACAAGCGGTGCACAACCTGTGCACCGCTCGGCATTGTGCGCTTGCCCGACAGTTTCACGCTGGTTTAGCCTGAGCCAAAGGCAGACCACTTAAAACCCGTCCTACGGTCTTGGTGGTATGCGTTTGCGACAGCGGGGACTGGCATGACGGTTGGAGAGGTTTGGGGCGCGTTCCGGGCGTGGGCGGAATATCGGCCAGCCGGGATGGATGACCGGTCCGCGCGGATTTATGCAATGGGGCGCGCGGCGTTTCCGGTCGCGCTGCTGGCACATATTTTGCTGGCCTTGGCCTTTTTTCTGATGGACCTGCAGGCGCTGTTCTTCTTCAACGTGGGGAGCTGCCTGCTCTGGTCTTTTGTGGTGTGGCGCGTGGTCTGGTGTGGGGCTCTCAAGGTGCCTTTCTTCCTGGGTGTGGTGATTGAGTTGCCGCTGCATGGAGCGCTGGCGACCTACTACCTTGGGATCGAGAGCGGCTTTTTCCTCTATATCTTGTTGACCATTATAACGTCTGTCCTGGCCCCCTTTCTGTCGCGACCTTTGCGCTACGGTTTGAGTGGTTCTTTTGTTGTGATGTTGGCGGCGGTGTGCGGTCTGTCGGTGCTGTACGGGCCGGCGATTGAGCTGTCGGCAGAGGCCAAGGCGATTTTCTTTGTGCTGAATGCGATCTGCCTGACCGGGGTGATGGCCTTAGTGATGGGGCTTTACGAGTGGATTGCGGATATCGCCGAAACGAATCTGATTAAGAGCCGCCGGCGCACGCAGGTGGCCAATGACAGTCTCGAAAATGTGTCGCGACAACTGTCGAAATACATCTCCCCACAGCTCTACAATGCGATCTTGAACGGGGAGCAGGAGGTGAAGGTCGAAAGCCGGCGTAAGAAGCTGACTGTTTTCTTTTCCGACATCGTGGGCTTCACAGAGACGACGGATCAGCTGCAATCGGAGGAGCTGACCAGCTTGCTCAACGAATACCTGACAGAGATGTCTTTGATTGCGGAGCGGCATGGGGCGAATTTCGACAAGTTCATCGGGGATGCCATCGTGCTCTATTTTGGCGACCCCGAGACCAACGGCACGCAGGAGGATGCGGCGGCCTGTGTGCGCATGGCGATGGAGATGCAGCACAAGATGGCGACGCTGCAATCGGTGTGGCGGGACCGGGGCATCGACCGGCCTTTTCAAATCAGGATCGGGATCAATACGGGCTTTTGCACGGTAGGGAATTTCGGCTCGGAAGATCGGATGGATTATACGATCATAGGAGGCGAGGTGAACCTCGCAGCGCGATTGGAAGGGATGGCGGAGCCGGGGGGTATTCTGCTGGCAAATGAGACCTATCAGTTGGTCAAAAGCTGGGTGCGGGCGGAAGAGGCGGACACCATCGAGGTGAAGGGGTTTGCCCGACCTGTGGTGACGTATCGGGTGACGGACATGACGCTGGATGACCGGGCCGAGGTGGCTGCGCTGCGGTTGGAGATGGATCCGGCGCAAATGGATGCTGCAGCGCGGGCGGCGGCGTTGCGCACGCTGCGGGCGGCGATTGAGACGTTGGAAGGAGGGGCGTGAGGCGAGCGATCCGCGCGTCGCTCAGGTCTCGTTGTATCTTGTGCACCGTGGGATAGGTGCGCCGGTAGGGTTAGAAACACTTCCACGAGATAAACGATCAGAACCAGAAGCATCACTATTGGGATGACCCGAAGGATCTCACCCAGATCGCCTTGCAAAAGGCGAGCGACCTAAAGACCGCCGCCATAGTCACAAAAGATGCGGTCATCCCACCGGCCACTTCGCCTGCACCCCGCACCGCGGCATCTGACCTGCCCCCCGAAACTTC
>JABSSA010000221.1 GCA_013214665.1 Paracoccaceae bacterium | reverse complement strand
TTCGTTCAACTGCGCTTTATGGCAGCTGTGTCATCTCCGCTTTTTTCAGCGCACCAAGCCCCGCCAAAGCGCCAGACCGGCGGGACGGTCCGGCGCTGGCCCGGCAGGCTGAAGCCCTTGTTCCGGGCCAAACCAGCGCAATAACTGCATGGCGAACCGCTGTTCGGCTGCTTCTGGTCGGCGTGCTCTGCGCCACCACCTCTGCCTGTGTGGCGCGCACAGCCGTCAAGGCCACCACAAAAGTTGCCAAGACCACCGTCAAAGCCGCTGGCGCCGTTGGCTGCGTGGCGGTTGATGTCGTGGTCAGTGACCCCAAATGCAAAGAGTGATGTGATGCGCCCGACCCAACTCACCACGTCCCATATGACGCCGGACCACAACAGCAAACATCTGACGCCTGCCCCAACACGCCTGTGTGCAGCGTTCCGCCAAACCCTGCCCGCATCAGCCCAAATATCCCAAATGGAGATCGTCCAATGACCGAACACTCCCCCAACGACCAGTTCCACGCCTCGTCCTTCATGCAAGGGCACAACGCGGAATACCTCGAACAGATGTATGCGCGGTATGCCAACGATCCGAACGCGGTCGATGAAGCCTGGCAGGCGTTTTTCCGGGCCATGGGCGACGATGAAATCAGCGTCAAGAAAGAGGCCGCTGGCCCGTCGTGGGCGCGGGCCGATTGGCCGCCGCAGCCGATGGACGATCTGACCGGCGCGCTCACCGGCGAATGGGCGCCTGCGCCTGAAACCAAGGCGGCGGCTGGCAAGATCAAAGCCAAGGCCGAAGAGCAAGGCGTGCAGGTCAGCGATGACCAGATCAAACGTGCCGTGCTCGACAGCATCCGCGCGCTGATGCTGATCCGGGCCTACCGGATCCGGGGCCATCTGGTGGCGGATCTTGACCCACTGGGGATGCGGGACCAAACCACTCACCCAGAGCTTGACCCCAAGTCCTATGGCTTCACCGAAGCCGACATGGATCGCCCGATCTTTATCGACCAGGTGCTGGGCCTGCAGATCGCCTCGATGCGCCAGATCGTCGAGATCGTAAAGCGCACCTATTGCGGCACGTTCGCGCTGCAATACATGCACATCTCCAACCCCGAAGAGGCGGGTTGGCTGAAAGAGCGGATCGAAGGGTTTGGCAAGGAAATCCAGTTCACCCGCGAGGGGCGCAAAGCCATCCTGAACAAGATGGTCGAAGCCGAAGGGTTCGAAAAATTCCTGCACGTCAAATACATGGGCACCAAGCGCTTTGGTCTGGATGGCGGCGAAAGCCTGATCCCGGCGATGGAGCAGATCATCAAGCGCGGCGGCGCGCTGGGGTGTCAGGAAATCGTTGTGGGGATGCCCCACCGTGGGCGTCTGAACATCCTCGCCAATGTGATGGCCAAACCTTACAAGGCGATTTTCAACGAATTTCAGGGCGGCAGCTTTAAGCCCGAAGATGTCGATGGCTCCGGCGATGTGAAATACCACCTCGGCGCCTCATCGGACCGCGAATTTGATGGCAACTCAGTGCACCTGTCGCTGACCGCGAACCCCTCGCACCTTGAGGCGGTCAATCCGGTGGTGTTGGGCAAGGTCCGCGCCAAACAGGATCAGCTGAACGACGACGACCGCACCAAGGTCATGCCCATTCTGCTGCACGGTGATGCGGCCTTTGCGGGCCAGGGCGTGGTTGCGGAATGTTTCGCGCTGTCAGGCCTCAAGGGGCACAAGACCGGCGGCACCATGCATATCGTGGTCAACAACCAGATCGGCTTTACCACCGCGCCGCATTTCTCGCGCTCGTCCCCCTATCCGACCGACAACGCGCTAGTAGTGGAAGCCCCCATTTTCCACGTCAACGGCGATGACCCGGAGGCGGTGGTACACGCGGCCAAAGTGGCCACCGAGTTCCGCCAGAAGTTCCACAAAGACGTCGTGCTCGACATCTTCTGCTATCGCCGCTTCGGGCACAACGAAGGCGATGAGCCGATGTTCACCAACCCGGTGATGTACAAAAAGATCAAATCGCACAAAACCACGCTCACGCTCTATACCGAGCGGCTGGTCAAAGACGGCCTGATCCCCGAAGGCGAAATCGAAGATATGAAGGCCGCCTTCCAGGCGCGCATGAACGAAGAGTTTGAGGCCGGCAAAGACTACAAACCCAACAAGGCCGACTGGCTGGATGGGAAATGGTCGCACCTCGATCGCCGGGGCGAAGAATACCAGCGCGGCCAGACCGCGATTGAGCCGGAAACGCTGGCTGAAATTGGCGCGGCGCTTACATCGGTGCCCGAGGATTATCCGCTGCACAAAACTGTGGGCCGCCTGCTTGATGGCCGCAAGGCAATGTTTGACAACGGCAAAGGCTTTGACTGGGCAACTGGCGAGGCCTTGGCCTTTGGTTCGCTGCTGACCGAGGGCTATCCTGTGCGCCTCTCTGGGCAGGACGCAACCCGCGGCACCTTTTCCCAGCGCCATTCCGGCGTCGTTAATCAGAACACGGAAGAGCGGTACTACCCGCTCAACAACATCCGCGCAGGCCAGGCCGATTACGAAGTGATCGACAGCGCCCTTTCGGAATATGCGGTGCTGGGATTTGAGTATGGGTATTCCATGGCCGAACCCAATGCGCTGACCCTGTGGGAAGCGCAGTTTGGCGATTTCGCCAACGGCGCGCAGATCATGTTTGATCAATTCATCTCGTCCGGCGAAAGCAAATGGCTGCGCATGTCGGGCCTGACCGTCCTACTGCCGCATGGTTTTGAAGGTCAGGGGCCAGAGCATTCCTCAGCCCGGCTTGAGCGCTTCTTGCAGATGTGCGGGCAAGACAACTGGATTGTGGCCAACTGCACGACGCCGGCGAACTACTTCCACATCCTGCGCCGTCAGATTCACCGCGATTTCCGCAAGCCGCTGATCCTGATGACGCCAAAGTCGCTCTTGCGTCACAAGCTGGCGGTGTCGAAAGCCGAAGAGTTTACCACCGGATCGTCGTTCCACCGCGTGTTGTGGGATGATGCCGAATACGGAAATTCCGACACCAAGCTGGTCTCAGATGACAAGATCAAGCGCGTGGTGATGTGTTCCGGCAAAGTCTACTTTGACTTGCTCGAAGAACGCGACGCGCGTGGCATTACTGACATCTATCTGATGCGGGTCGAGCAATATTACCCCTTCCCGGCCATCTCGATGGTCAAAGAGCTTGAGCGCTTCAAACAGGCCGAGATGGTCTGGTGTCAGGAAGAGCCCAAGAACCAAGGAGCCTGGACCTTTATTGAGCCCAACATCGAATGGGTGTTGAGCCGGATCAAAGCCAAACACACACGTCCCGTTTACGCGGGCCGCGCAACATCGGCCTCGCCTGCAACCGGGCTGGCCTCTCAACACAAAGCACAGCAAGCAGCGCTCGTCGATGACGCGCTGACCATCAAAGGATAAGACCCATGACCACCGAAGTGCGTGTGCCAACCCTCGGCGAATCCGTCACCGAAGCCACCATTGCCACCTGGTTCAAGAAACCCGGTGATGCGGTGGCCGTTGATGAAATGCTCTGCGAGCTGGAAACAGACAAAGTCACTGTCGAAGTGCCCTCCCCCGCCGCTGGTGTTCTGGGCGACATCATCGCCGCAGAGGGCGATACCGTCGGCGTCGATGCCCTGTTGGCAACAATTGCCGAAGGCGGCGCTGCCGCGGCTCCTGCACCAGCTGCAGAGGCTCCAGCTGCTGCACCTGCCGCAGCCTCTGGCGGTGATGACGTGGCCGTCATGGTCCCCACTCTCGGGGAAAGCGTGACCGAAGCCACCGTCTCCACCTGGTTCAAAGCCGAAGGCGAAAGCGTCGCGCAAGACGAAATGCTCTGTGAGCTGGAGACCGACAAGGTCTCTGTCGAAGTGCCTTCGCCTGCCTCTGGCGTGCTGACCAAGATCATGGCGCCCGAAGGCGCCACCGTGGACGCCAGCGCGCAGCTTGCCGTGATCTCCGGCAGCGCCTCTGCTTCGGCCGCAGCACCTGCTGCTGTCGCAGCCCCTGCGCCTACAGCGGCATCCGGCAAAGACGTCGAAGATGCTCCATCCGCCAAAAAGGCGATGGCCGCAGCCGGGCTCAGCGCGGATCAAGTCACCGGCACAGGCCGCGATGGCCGCATCATGAAAGACGATGTGGCCCGCGCCGTTTCTGCCGCAGCTGCCGCCCCAGCACCAGCCGCCGCGCCCGCCGCACCCCGTGCGCCGGTCTCAGTGGATGATGCCGCGCGCGAAGAACGGGTCAAGATGACCCGCCTGCGCCAGACCATCGCCCGCCGTCTGAAAGACGCGCAAAACACAGCGGCGATGCTGACCACGTATAACGAGGTCGACATGTCTTCGGTCATGGCGCTGCGCAAGGAATACAAAGACCTCTTTGAGAAAAAGCACGGCACACGGTTGGGCTTCATGTCCTTCTTCACCAAGGCTTGCTGTCACGCGTTGAAAGAAGTGCCCGAAGTGAACGCCGAGATCGATGGCACAGACATCGTTTTCAAAAACTTCGTGCACATGGGCATCGCCACCGGCACGCCCACCGGCCTGGTGGTGCCGGTGATCCGCGACGCAGACGCGATGAGCTTTGCCGACATCGAAAAAGCGATTGCCGAAAAAGGCCTGCGTGCCCGCGACGGCAAGCTGTCGATGGCTGAGATGCAGGGCGGCACGTTCACCATCTCCAACGGCGGCGTCTATGGCTCGCTGATGTCGTCCCCCATTCTGAACCCGCCGCAGTCGGGCATTCTGGGGATGCACAAGATCCAAGACCGCCCCGTGGTTGTGAACGGAGAGATCGTGATCCGCCCGATGATGTATCTGGCGCTGAGCTACGACCACCGCATCGTCGACGGCAAAGGCGCTGTGACCTTCCTGGTGCGCGTCAAAGAAGCGCTGGAAGATCCACGGCGTCTGTTGATGGATCTGTAAATGAAAGCACGCCCCGGGCTTGTCCCGGGGCGCTGAACGATATGCCTTAAGTGATTGCACAAGGAGCTATGTTATGACCTCAGAACTCTCCATCCTCGCCCTCTACGGCTTCGTCATCGCGATCACCATCCTTATCCAAGTCACAGCCGCGCTAGGTCAGG
The DNA here is from genome assembly GCA_013214665.1 of Paracoccaceae bacterium. GTDB lineage: Bacteria > Pseudomonadota > Alphaproteobacteria > Rhodobacterales > Rhodobacteraceae. The sequence goes on along the minus strand of JABSSA010000221.1, from coordinate 1,343 downwards.
CCAGCCTGCTGGATCTGGCCCGCTCTCGCGACGATCTCCCCGATCTGACCGGCATCGCGGGCCGCCTCCTGCGCGCGGTCAACAATTCCATCGTCGCTATGGCGCTCTTTGCGCCAGCCGTGTTGATCCTTGAGGTCAAAGGCATCCACACCGCTCAAACGCTGCTGGCCGCTCAGGTCTTTTTGATTGCCCGCATCGCCTATGTTCCGATCTATGCCTTTGGCATTCCGTGGCTGCGCACGCTGGTTTGGATCACCGGGTTCTTGGCCACACTCCTACTCTACTGGATGAGCTTTTGATCCGATGTTCAGCACCGAATTCCTCATCGCCGCCCTGATTGTCGTGCTCATCCCCGGAACCGGCGTGCTTTACACGCTGGCCACCGGCATGACCCGCGGCTTCACCGCCAGCGTCATCGCGGCTTTCGGCTGCACGCTGGGCATCCTGCCCGCCATCACGGCGGCCTTCCTCGGCCTCTCGGCCCTGCTTCACGCGGGCGCCATCGCGTACCTTATGCTCAAATACGCGGGTGCCGCCTATCTCATCTATCTCGCCATCCAGATATGGCGCGACCGCGGCCCGATCAGCTTTTCGCAAGACGTGCCCACACAGCCCTGGCGCATCATCCGAACCGGCTTTCTGATCAACGTGCTGAACCCCAAGCTCAGCGTCTTTTTTATGGCCTTCCTGCCGCAGTTCATTGACCCGGCGGGTGCTGCGCAAATCCAAATGCTGGGCATGAGCGCGATCTTCATGATCATGACTTTCGCCGTCTTCCTCCTTTACGGCGCATTGGCCAGCCTGGTGCGCACGCAACTGCGCAAACCCCGCGTAGCCGACCTGATCCGCTACAGCGCCGCCACAACCTTTGCCGCGCTCGGCGCGCGCCTTGCCCTGTCGGAGACCAGATGACCCACGAACTCCACGTCCTTGTGCTCGCCGCCCTCCTGCAAGTGGTGCAATTCGCGCTCTATTCCATCACCGCACAGCGTCAGGTCGGCCAGAAAGCCGCCTTCGGCCCCCGCGACACCACAATCGAACTCACTGATGCCGCAGGCCGCCTGCAACGGGCGATGAACACCCACTTCGAAGGTCTCATCCTCTTCTCCATCGCCGCCATCGCCCTCACGCTGGCGGAAAAATCCTCCACCTTCACCGCGATCTGCGCCTCCGCCTATCTCATCGCGCGCCTGCTCTACATCCCGGCCTATGTCCAAGGCCTCACGCCCTGGCGCTCGCTCATCTGGTTTGTGGGCTTTGCCGCCACCGTGCTCATGCTTATCGCAGCCCTTCTCTGACTTCTTCTGGATCAAATACTCCCGGGGGTCTGGGGGCAGGCAGCC
>JABSSA010000220.1 GCA_013214665.1 Paracoccaceae bacterium | reverse complement strand
CGGTTGGTTCGTCAGGGTGGTGTGTAGTTTTTAGTCGAAAGGTCTATGGCCTAACGCTGTTTGGATTGCCAGTCAGGATGGATCCAAGGTTCAGCATTGCTTGGCGGCAGCGGTGTCTTGCCCAGAATATGGTCCGACATTTTTTCACCGACAAGAATGGACGGCGCATTCAGGTTGCCATTTGTGATCTGTGGGAAGATCGAGCTGTCTACCAATCGCAGGCGCTCCACACCAATCACACGGCCCTCGGGGTCGACGACAGACATCGGATCATCCGCCGCGCCCATGCGCGCCGTGCCGCACGGGTGGTACGCGCTTTCCACATGTTCGCGGATAAACCCATCCAGCTCGTCATCAGTTTGCAGATCGGCGCCCGGTTGGATTTCGTGTTTGTAATAAGGGGCAAAGGCCTCTTGCTCGAAAATCTCGCGGGTCATGCGAATACAGGTGCGGAAATCCTGCCAGTCTTTGTCGTGGCTCATGTAGTTGAACAGGATTTTCGGTGGATCTTCGGGATTGGCCGACCGCAGGGTGACCGCCCCGCGGGACGGGCTGCGCATTGGGCCGACATGGGCTTGAAAACCATGTCCTTCGGGTGAGGCTTGCCCGTCATACCGAATGGCAATCGGCAGGAAGTGGTACTGGACATCCGGGTATTCAACGCCTGCGGATGTGCGCACAAAGGCGGAACTTTCAAATTGGTTACTGGCGCCCGGGCCTGTGCGGGTCAGAATCCAGCGCGCGCCGACGTAAGCTTTGCCAAGCAGGTTCCAGTATTTGGAGAGGCTGACGGGTTGCGACGCGGCGGCCTGGATGTAGAGCTCCAGATGGTCTTGCAGGTTTTGGCCCACCCCGGCGCGATCTGCGACAACAGGAATGTTGTGTTCGGCCAGATGTGCGGCTGGTCCGATCCCGGACAGCATCAGAAGCTTGGGCGAATTGAGGGACGAGGCCGCGATGATCACTTCAGCCTCTGCCGTGATCACTTCGGTTTTTCCGCCACGGCTGATCTCAACGCCGGTTGCACGGCCGTCTTGCAGGATGATGCGGCGCGCAAAGCCGCGTACCAAGGTGCAGTTTTCCCGCGCGAGCGCAGGCTTGAGATAGGCCTTTGCTGCGCTCCAGCGTTCGCCTTTCCACACGGTCATGTCGAACGGCCCGAACCCCTCTTGCTGGGCTCCGTTGTAATCGCCGGTCACCTGATACCCAGCTTGCCCGCCAGCCTTAACAAATGCTTGGGTCAAGGGATTGTCGCGCTTGCCCCGGGTCACATGCAAAGGGCCGCCCTGGCCGCGCCACGATGCCGATCCGCCGTGCCCGCCATCGTGCCAATCTTCCATCCTTTGGAAATAGGGCAACACGTCGGCATAGCTCCATCCGGTTGCCCCCATGTCGCGCCACGTATCGTAATCGCGCGCATGGCCGCGGACATAGATCATGCCGTTGATCGACGACGAACCACCAATGACCTTGCCGCGCGGCGTGGCCAACCTGCGCCCGCCAAGATGCGGTTCAGGCTCGGTTTGATAGCCCCAGTCATAGCGCTTCATGTTCATCGGAAAGCTGAGCGCGCCAGGCATCTGGATAAACGGCCCCCAATCGGTGCCGCCGAATTCAATCACGATCACCCGTTTGCCCGCCTCCGCCAGGCGGTAGGCCATAGCACATCCGGCGCTACCTGCGCCGACAATCACGTATTCCGCTTGCATGTTCGCACTCATCCTAAGTCGCGCTGGCTTTGCCGTCGCAGAGGCAGACCTTTGTCACAAAAATCGCAAAACGCAATGTGCCGCGTGTCGATTTGTTTCGCGCCGTGCATCAAGATGTTTCGCAATTTGTGGGGGCAGATCCCTTTCTTCCTGCGGCGCGTCCCGTTAGCTTGCAACCATGGCGATACGTTTCATTTTTTTGACCATTTTGTCTTTGACGTTGTGGGGCTGTGGGGCGGCCCCGCAGCCTTCCGAAGACAAGTCTATTTTGGTTATGGGCGATTCCATGTTTGCCTGGAATCGTGCTGGCAACCATGCGGTTTCCGACGTGTTGGCCGAGCGGTTGGATACGCAGATCCACGATCGTTCCGTCATCGGTGCCCGCGTCCGCTACGCCTTGCCGGTCAGCGGCTCTTTGGGTTTGAGCATTCCAGACCAGTTCCGGGAAGGCCCCTGGGATTGGATCGTGGTGAACGGGGGCGGCAACGATCTGTGGCTGGGCTGTGGTTGTGTGGCGTGCAACGGCCGGCTGGAACGGCTGATTTCGGAAAATGGGCGCCGGGGCTCTATCCCCAAGATGGTGTCAGACTTGCGCGCAACTGGGGCGCGCGTGATTTATGTGGGCTATTTGCGCAGTCCGGGGTCATTTTCCCCCATCGAATATTGCCGCGAAGTGGGCGACAAGATGGAAGACCGTTTGGCGCGGTTGGAGGCGCTTGATGCCGGTGTTTATCTGGTGTCATTGGCGGATTTGGTCCCCTCGGGCGATCGTTCATTTCACAGCGTTGATATGATCCACCCGTCGGTGAAAGGCAGCCAGGCCATCGCGGATCGGGTTGCCACCGTCATCCGCGCGGAAGAGGAACGCCTCAGCAACTAAAGCTGTCCGTCGCCAAAGCGCTTGACGTCGGCCTCTGGCTCGGCTTTCTGACGCAAAAAGGGATGACGCGTGTTCATAACGTTCGAAGGCATTGACGGTTCAGGAAAATCCACACAGGCGCGTCTCTTGGCGGCGCATTTGGAAAAGCTTGGGCACGAGGTCATCCTGACACGCGAACCAGGCGGGTCGGTTGGGGCCGAAGAAATTCGGGCTCTGGTGCTGGAAGGCGATCCGGCGCGCTGGTCCTCGCACACGGAGCTGTTGTTGTTCACAGCCGCGCGCCGTGATCATTTGGAACGCGTGATTGAACCCGGTTTGGCACGCGGGGCAATTGTGGTCTGCGACCGCTATGTAGACAGCACCCGCGTGTATCAGGGGGCCAGCCGCGAAGATCTGCGCCGGGATGTGGATGCGTTACATGCCTTGATGATCAAACGCGAGGCTGACCTGACCGTTCTGATTGATATGGATCCTCAAATTGGGCTTGGCCGGGCCTTGGGCCGCGGCGGGACCGAGGACCGGTTTGAAGAATTCGGTTCGGCCATGCAGGTCACGATGCGGTCGGCGTTTTTGTCTTTGGCCGAAGATTTCGCAAATCGCTTCATTACTGTGGACGGTAACCGAAGCATTGAACAGGTGGCTGACGATGTGGCGAAAAGAGTGCTGGAGCGGTTGCCCACCTGAGTTCGAACTGGATTGGCTGGCTTGGGTTTCCAAAGAGTCAAAAGCTCTGCCACAAAGGCCCAAACTTTTTGAAATGCAGCGCTTCCAGAATGATGCCGTTTGTATTCAGGGTCAGCGCCGTGTTGGGCGCGCCAGTTTTTTCATAGCGCCCGGCAAACCATCCTTGGTCGCTTTGCGACAGGGTTTCGATCTCAGAGCGCAGCATCGTTGTATACTCGGTGCCAAATAGCGCATCCCATCCAAATACCGCCTTAGTGCTGACAGTCCGTAGGTAAGGATGATGTTGCCCGTCTTCGGTTAACACCGCCCATTCCCGATCGTTGCCCAAGACGGCGCTGTATAGAAAGTGCGGCGGCTGATCGATGTGATCCTCCGACACCATTGTCAGTGTTCCGGTTGAAAGGTAACGCGCCTCTTGCGCACGATATACCTGCGATGCCAGTGTCGCGGTTTTTTGATCCAACCCCAATTCCAACGCCAGCAAAATGAACGGATCGCTGAGTATTGGCGTAATCGCGTCCAGTTCGAGGTGCGATCGCCGATCTTCCGGAACAGAAACACCAGAAACGTCACGCCATGCCAGCCTCGCATCAGGGGCCATTGCCAAAGAAACGTCTACGCCCCACAAGGCGATCCCACGCGCAGCGTATTGCTCGTATCCAAGTCTGCCCTCTTGTTGAAAATAGGTTTCCCCGCTCTCAACCCGCGTGCCCTGCAATTCACCCATGTGAGACAAGCTGTTGATATTCCATGATTTTGCCAGGTTGGCGATATCAGCACTCAGATCAGGTGCATAGCCTTGCAGAATTCTAAGGGCCAACAATAGCCGACCCATGTCAATCGCAGACCACCCAATGCCGTTTTTGTCTGCAACGTTGGTGTAGTCCACCATTTCCAAAGTTAGCGTGTTGTAAGCTTTATTTGGCAAGACGCCCTGAAACAGAGGCATTTCAGAAAATGCTGCAATGACGCGCGACATCCGTGCGTCGAACTCGTCTCGCGAAACAAGCCCAAGCCGATGCGCAGATATAGCGCCCAGGATATATGAACTTTGATCCCAAAGGGTTGTGCTTGGAAAGCCAGCAACTGAATCAACCAAACCGGTTTCTTTGCGTGTGTTTTGGATTATGTACGCCCAGGCTTCTCGTGCCGCCATTTGGTCAGCGAGGTTCAGGGCCGCTGCGTCCTTTAGCGCCAATGGAGAAGAATGCTCGGTCCAAACCGGGTCAGATGCGCTCCGTTGAAAATTTGCTGACGCGGCATCGAGCCAAACTGCGGTTGTGGCAGCTATGAGAAGGCCAATACTGAACAGAAGTGAAGGGCGAAGTCGCGCCATGCTACGCGTGTTCGGCATAAGTGTCTCCGTGCATCTTTTGAAGTGATCCTTGCGGGTTGGACAAGTGTTCTTTGGGCAGCCAGGTCGCCATGCGTAAAGCCGGCGCAACAGCCGCCGCGTTCCAAGCCAGCCAAAACAGATTGAACGTCACCATAGGTGCCGAATATTCTGTGTTCCCGAGTAACAACGCGATCACCCCCCACAGGGCTGCGACGAGCATTATGGCCAAAAGAACCACAAACGGGCGCGCGTGCGACCAGTCTGCTTTCATGCCAGGGAGTTTAGGTGTTGCTGGGAATTTTGGGCGTTCTCCCCTTAAAACCGAGAAAAAAGCCCGACACTGAATGAAGAAGAGGCACGCATTCCGCACCCGTCCCAAATGTGCTGCGTGTAGCTTGCAAGATGCGGTTAGTGCGCATTCGGTGGCTATTAAGAAAGGCACAAGGTGAATGAGAAAAGGTACCGAATACCCTTGATCAGCCCCACCCGGGTGGTCCAATTTGATTGTTAGTGCATGATCGGCCTTTGGTCCATCGGGACGATGGTTTCAGGTGCCGGCGGGCGGTAACCCAGTGCACTGTGTGG